>NZ_JANEZT010000009.1 GCF_025403405.1 Frankia tisae | reverse complement strand
GTTCGGGCTGGGCGGGGCGACGGGCGCGGGCCCGGCGGTTGTTCAGCAGCGCGCGCCCCGCCTCGCCGGACACGTCGCGGATCGCATCGGCCAGCAGGTTGCTGCCCCATACCGTCGCCATGATCAGGGCGGCGGGAACGACCGGAGCCCACGGCTGGTAGGACAGGTAGCCGAGGTCGGAGGCGAGCAGGCCCCCCCAGGTCGGCGCCGGCGGCTGCACGCCGATGCCGAGGAAGCTCAGGCTGGAGACGACGACGAAGCCGATACCGATGGTCTGGGCCAGTGCCACCGCGACGGGCGGCAGCACCTTTCCCCACACGTGGCGGCGGGCGATCCGGCCGATCGAGGCGCCGGAGATCAGTGCCGCCTCGACGTACTGCGACCGGGCGACCGTCAGGGTCGCCGCTCGCGCGACCCGGTAAAACAGCGGCGAGACGAGCACGCCGACGGTGAACATCGCCTGCGGGATCCCGTTGCCGAGCAGCGCGGTGACGGCCACGGCGTAGATGAGGAACGGCAGTGCGATGAGCGTGTCGGCGATCCGCAGGGTGAACCACTCGAACACCCGGCCGAAGTACACCGACAGGATGCCCGGGACGACGCCGACGGCCAGCGCTATCAGCGCGACCTCGACCGAGCCGAGCACGCTGGTGCGTGACCCGGCGAGCAGCCGGCTGAAGACGTCCCGGCCGAGGTAGTCCGTCCCGAGCCAGTGCTCCCAGGAGGGGCCGGCCAGGGTCAGTGCACTCGTCCCCAGCGGGTTGTGCGGAGCCAGGGTCGGGCCGAGGATCGCCAGCAGGACGATCACGGACAGGATGCCGACGGCGAGCCGGCCGGTCGGCAGCGCCAGGACGCGACGGACCATGTCACACCCCCCGCTGTGAGGCCGGGGTGACCCGGCCCAGGACGACGTTGACGATCAGGTTGAAGGTGACGACCAGCACAATCGAGACGACGAGCACGCCCTGGACCGCCGGCACGTCCCCGGCCTGCGCGGAGTCGTTGGCGAACCGGCCGAAGCCCTGCAGCCCGAAGATCCACTCGGTGACCACGGAGCCGCCGATGAGCGTGGGGAACCGCCAGCCCAGCACGCTCAGGGCCGGCCCCACTCCGTTGCGCAGCACGTGCCGGAAGAAGATCCGCCGCGGGCTGAGCCCGCGCACGATCGCCCCGGTCACGTAGTTCTCCTGGTAGGAGGCGATGAGGCCGGAACGAAGCTGGCGGGCGACGTCGGCCATCGGGTCGAGGCTGAGCGCCAGCGCCGGCAGCAGGATGTGGGTGAACCACGGCCACGTCCCCGCACTCGCCGGCACGTAGCCGGCGGCCGGCAGCCAGCCGAGCCCGACGGCGAAGACCGTCACCAGGACGATGCCGACCACGAAGGGCGGCATCACCGAGAAGACCGTCAGGAAGCCCGTGATCGCCCGGTCGATCCAGGTCGTGCGGCGCACCGCCGCCAGGGTGCCGAGCCCGAAGCCGAAGAGCACGCCGATGACCAGTGCCAGCGTCACCACCGACAGGCTGATGGCCAGGCCGTTGCTGATCAGCTCGGAGATGTTCGTGCCGTTGGACCAGCTCGCGCCGAGCTGGCCGTGCAGGATGTCGGTGAACCAGCTCCAGTACTGGGCGAGGAACGGGCGGTCCAGGCCCCACTGGTGCTCGATGCGGGCGACCGCGTCCGGGGTGGCGCTCTCCCCGAGCTGGATGCTGGCGGGGCTCAGGCCACTGATCGCCCGCAGGGCGAAGGTCAGGAAGGTCGCCACCAGGAAGACCGGGACGAAGATCGCGACCGAACGGGCGAGGGTGACCAGGACGCGGCCGGCGGCCCGCCGCGCCCTGGCGGCGGCGAGCGCTGCGCCCGGGTCGGCAACGACCGCGTGGTCAGCCGTGCTCACCGCCATGGGTTGCCTCCTGTCTCTTCAGGCCGGATGGGCGTGGGTGGGCATGGGATGAGCGCCGCGGGTCGGCGCAGGTGCGGTCGGGGTGGGCCGGATCAGTCGCCGATGGTCACACCGGTCCAGTCGATGTGGGCCGGGTTGGCGGGCAACGCGGAGATCGCCTTGCTCTTGGCGAACAGGTTCGGGCTGGAGTAGTCGAAGACGAGCGCCTTGCTCTGCAGGCCCGCGCGGGTGGCCGCCTGCAGGACCTGCGGGTAGTCCGGTGCGTCCAGCGGCGTCTGGCGGACCTTGGCGATCGCGGCCTCGAAGCCTTCCGGCTCGTACGGCGAGCTGAGGTTCAGCGGACCGTCCGGGCCGAAGTGCGCCGTGAGCGTCTGGACGGCCGAGTCACGACCGGTCGTGCCGTACAGCGAGAACGTCAGATCCTTGGCGAAGAAGGGCGTCGCCCAGTTCTTGTTGATCTTGATGGTGACGGTGATCCCGATCGCCGCGAGCTGCGACTGCACGATCTCCGCCGCCGGGTCCTCCTTCGGGATGACCAGGTCCAGCTTGATCTGGCCCGACTTGAAGCCGGCCTGCTCGAGCAGTTGCTTCGCCTTCGCGGGGTCGTACGGGTACAGGTTCGCCGACTTCTCGTCGTAGGCGACGTAACCCGGCGGGAAGGGCTGGTTGGTCGGCTTGCCGTACCCGAAGGTGAGCTTGTCGACGAACTCCTGCCGGTTGGTGGCGTAGCGGACCGCGTCGACGACCTTGGGGTTGTCGAACGGCGCCTTGTTGATGTTCAGGCTGATGTTCGAGGCGTTGAAGCCCGGCTGCACGAAGACGTCGAGACCGGCCGCCTTGGCGGCCTTCGCCTGGCTCGGGGCGAGGTCGGCGAAGTTGTAGACGCCCGTCTGCAGACCGGAGACGACCGTCGACACGTCGGGTGCCGAGACCAGCTGCACGTTGTCGATGTGGATGTTCTTGGCGTCCCAGTAGTTCGGGTTCTTCTTGAGCACGACCTTCGTGCCCGGAATCAGCTGCGTGACGATGAACGGTCCGGCGCCGACCGGGTTCTGGTCGAGCTTCGCCGGGTCCGCCGCGGCCTTGGGACTGGCGATCTGCAGCACGCGCTCACCGAGCAGCAGCGGGATCTGGTGATCGACCTGGGTGAGGTGGACGACCACGTCCAGGTCGCCGCCGGTCGTGACCGACTTGATCGAGGTGAGGTCACCGAACAGCGCCGAGTTCTTCTGCGTCTTGGCCCGGTCGATGGCGTTCTTGACCGCCGCGGCGTTGACCGGAGTGCCGTCGCTGAACGTCAGGTTCGGCCGCAGATGGAACGTGATCTCGTCGCCGGTCCCGTTGTAGACCCAGCTCTGTGCCAGATCCGGGACGGCGTTGCCCTTCGCGTCCGTCTTCGTCAGTGCCGCGTAGGGCAGGGCGAGGATGCGGAACTGGGCACCGCTACCCCCGACCACCGGATCCCAGTGCGTCGGGAAGAAGGAGGAGGCCCATTTGAGAGTGGTCGATTTGCCGCCACCGCCTCCGCCGCCGGCGGCCGCGGTGCCGGAGCCGGAGCCGGAGCCGCAGGCGCTGAGGACGAGGGCCGCGAGGGCCACCAGGGCCCCGAGGACGGCGCCGCGTCTCGTGCGGCGGGCGGACGGCAGATGTTGCGCGGAGGTCATTGGCTTCTTTCTCTGTTCGGATCTCGACGGGAATGTTGCGTGGTTCAGGGGACGAGCACCGGGGCCGTACTGTCGGCCACCGCCTCGCCGGTGGACTGCTCCTGGCCGGTGGACTGCTCCTCGCGGCGTCGGGCCGCCGTGTACCGGTTCTCGGGAATCGGCAGGCCGAGGTTGCCGCGCAGCGTGGTCGCCTCGTATTCGGCGCGGACGACGCCTCGTTCGCGCAGGATCGGCAGCACCTGATCGGTGAAGCGCGCGAACTCGCTCGGCACGTTCACGGTGATGTTGATGCCGTCGAAGCCGCCGCCTTCGAACCAGCGCGCAATCTCGTTCGCGACGGTCAGGGGCGATCCGACGAAGGGCGAGCGGCGGGCCTGCAGCTGACGCTCGACCACCTGGCGCAGCGTGAGATTGTTCTCCCGCGCCAGCGTGGTGATGGCGTCCGCGTGGGTGCGGAAGCTGCGCTCGGCGATCTCCCCCACCTCGGGGAACGGCGCATCCAAGTCGTACTGCGAGAAGTCGTGCCAGCCGAAGGGCCGGCCGAGCTCGGCCAGGGCCCGCTCGAAGCTGCCCTCCCCGACGATCGCATCCTCCTTGGCACGGGCCTGCTCATCGGTGTCGGCGATGATCGGGAAAATCCCGGGGACGATGAGCAGGTTTTCCGGGTCGCGCCCCTTGGCCGCCGCCCGGGCCCGCAGCTCGGTACGGAATGCCTGCGCCTGCTCGAGCGTCTGCGAGTGGGTGAAGATTGCGTCGGCGATACTCGCGCCGAGGTCGCGCCCTTCCTCCGAGTCGCCCGCCTGGAAGATGACCGGCTGCCCCTGGGGAGTGCGCTCCAGGTTCAGTGGTCCGACCACGGAGAAGAATTCGCCCTTGTGATTGAGCGCATGCTGACGGCTGCGGTCGAAGAACTGGCCGCGCTGCTTGTCGCGGGGGAAGGCGTCCGCCTCGTAGGAGTCCCAGAGCGCCTGTGCCACCCCCACGTGTTCGAACGCGCGCCCGTAACGGGTCGGATAGTCGTAGTGCTCGTCGCGGCTGTAGTTGCCCGCCGTTCCGGAGTCGCCACTGGTGACGACGTTCCAGCCGGCGCGGCCGCCGCTGATGTGGTCGAGGGAGGCAAGGCGGCGGGCGACGTTGAAGGGCTCGTTGTAGGACGTCGTGATCGTCCCGACCAGGCCGATGTGGTGGGTGTGAACGGCGATAGCGGACAGTAGCGTCAACGGCTCGAGCCGGCTGAGGTAGTGGTTCGGGGAGTCCGCGGTGATGAACTGGCTGTCCACGATGAAGACGTGATCGAACTTTGCGGCCTCCGCCTCCTGGGCGCGGGCGATGTACCAGCGGACGTCCACGCTGGCGTCACCCGGGAGCTCGGGGCTCAGCCACGTGTTGTGCTGCCCCGGACCGCCGACGCCGATGAGGACGGCGCCCAGTTTGAGCGTGCGAACAGACATGGTGGGACCTTCCCGAGCTGGGGACGGAACGCGCATGACGACAGCGGCGTCCATCGGGACGAATCCGGTTCCGGTTACGGCTCCGGTTACGACGTAATGGGCGCGCTCAAGCACGCGGAAAAGGGAGGGAGATACCTACGTCGCGTCGCGACGGGCGACGGCTTTGGCTGCGGCTGCGCAGCGACCGGTCAGGTCAGCGACAGAGCGCTGCCTGGCCACGGGCAAGATCGAGCCAACGGCAACACGTGAGCAACACGGCCGTCGACTGGGTCATGTCGATGAGCATGCTGGTCCGGCGTCAAAATGTCCAACGACGCTTCGTTATGGCGATCAATCGCGTTCGGTTATGAATGTCCAGTACCCTGACCGACATGCGACGAGTACTGGACATCGCCCCGCTGCGCAGCTTCGTCGCTGTCGCGGAGTGTGGCGGCTTCCAGCGGGCCGCGACGTCACTGCACCTGAGCCAGGCGGCGGTGAGCCAGCACGTGCGCCGGTTGGAGTCCGCCACGGAGCGCGCGCTGATCGAACGCCAGGGACGCGGCTCCCGGCTGACCCCCGACGGCGAGCACCTGCTCCGCCAGGCCCGGCGGATCCTGGCCATCCACGACGAGACCCTGCACGGTTTCGGCATGGAGACCGAGCAGACGGTCGTGATCGGCTCGACGGAGCATGCCGCGGCGCAGCTGCTGCCCTTCCTCGCCGCGGCGCTGGAGCAGTCCCTGCCCGGCTATCGCATCCGCTTCCGCATCGACCGCGGCACCACCCTGCGCGAAGGGCTGGACGCGGGGCGGATCGATCTGGCGTTGCTGCTCGGCCCGCCCAACGACCTGCGCGCGACGCCGGTCGGTGAGCTGGAGCTGACCTGGTATTCCTCCCCCATGTGGCGGCGGCCGGCGGCGGCGCAGCCGGTGCCCGTGGTCGCCTTCGACCATCCCTGCGCGCTGCGCACCTGCGCGCTGGAGGCATTGTCCTCGCAGGCGATCCCCGCGGTGATCGGCGCGGAGGCGATCCAGCTCGCCGGCGTCCAGGCGGCCGTGGGCGCCGGCCTGGGGGTCGCGTTGATGGCCACCATGGGGCAGACGCCCGAGGGACTCGCGGCGCGCGACGACCTGCCGAAACCCGCGCCGCTGCCGCTCGCGGTCTGGTCCCGGCACGGCCTGGCCACGATCATTTCGGAGCGGGTCGCGGCGGCGTTGGGGCGGCTGCTCGCCGAGCCGGCGGCGGCGGAGACGGAGACGGTCGTCGAGAGCCTCCAGCTCGTCAGGAGAGCCTGAAACTCCCTGTACCGTGCCGCGGTGCCGACGTGCCGCGGTGCCGATGCCCGGTGGCCGCCGCCCCGGCCCGCTCAGACGTGCGGGAGCACCTCGGCGGCGATCAGGTCGAGGTGGTCGAGGTCGTCCAGGTCGAGGACCTGAAGGTAGATCCGGCTGGCCCCGGCGCCGTCGGGGCCGAAGGTCGCGAGCTTGGCCAGGATCTCCTCGGGAGTGCCGGTGAAGCCGTTGGCGCGCAGCTCGTCGACCTCCCGGCCGATGCGTTCGGCCCGCCGGGCGAGGTCAGTGTCCGACTTCGCGCAGACGACAACGTTCGCCGTGGAGTAGACGAGGCCCGCCGGATCCCGCCCGGCCGCCGCGGCCACCTCCCGGACTCGGGCGAACCGCCGCCCGACCACCTCGGCGGGGGCGAAGGCGGCGTTGAACTCGGCCGCGTAGGCGACGGCGAGCTGCGGGGTGCGCCGCGGCCCGGCTCCCCCGATGATGATCGGCGGCCGGGGCCGCTGCGCCGGCTTCGGCAGCGCCGGGCTGTCGGCGAGCTGGTAGTACCGGCCGTCGTGGGAGAAGGTCTCGCCGGGTGGGGTTCCCCACAGCCCGGTGATGATCGCAAGCTGCTCGGTCAGCCGGTCGAACCGCTCCTCGACCGAGGGAAACGGGATGCCGTAGGCGGTGTGTTCCGCCTCGAACCATCCGGCGCCGAGGCCCAGCTCCACGCGGCCGCCGCTCATCGCGTCCACCTGCGCGACGGCGATGGCCAGCGGCCCGGGCAACCGGAAGGTCGCGGAGGTGACGAGGGTGCCCAGCCGAATCCGCGAGGTCTCGCGGGCCAGGGCCGCCAGCGTCACCCAGGAGTCCGAGGGGCCCGGCGACGGATCACCCGGCCCCATCCGCAGGTAGTGGTCGGAACGGAAGAATCCGTCGAAGCCGGCGTCCTCGGCGGCCCTCGCCACGGCGAGCTGCCGCTCGTAGGAGGCGCCTTGCTGAGGCTCGATGAAGATACGCAGGTCCATCCGTCCACCCTGGCAAACGGCCGCCCGATCCGCGCGGCGGCCCCCCGGGCCGGGAGGTGGGGTCGAGCTCGGGCGGGCGGCCCAACGCCGGTAGGATGATCGTCAAGGCATTTCCGGCGCTGCGGCGGGACGTGACGAGGGCGAGGAGGTGGCACCATGGCGGTCCTGGACGACCAGGACGACGAGCGAGAACTGATCATGAACGCCGCCTACCGGTGCCTGCTCGCGAGCGAAGGCGTCTCCGTGTCGATCACCGACATCCTGCACGCCGCCGGCCTGTCGACGCGCGCCTTCTACCGCCACTTCGCGTCCAAGGACAGCCTGTTGCTGGCGCTGTTCCGCCGCGACTGCGAGCGCGTCACCGCCGAGCTGACCTCGTCGATCACCGCGGCCGCGACCGCCCGCGAGGCGTTGCACCGCTGGATCGACGGCGTGCTGCACCTGATGTCGACGCAGCCCCGCCGCCGCCGCGCGCTGATCCTGAGCTCCGAGGAGACCCGCCGGGCCCGCGGTTTCGCCGCGGAACGGGAGCGGTTCCAGACCACGCAGGAAGAGGCCCTCGCGGCGATCCTGCGCCGAGGCGTCGAGGATGGTTCCTTCCCCTGGGCGGACCCGCGGGCCGACGCCGAGCAGATCCAGGCGGTTCTCGGCCGGGCCCTGGACCGCCAGCTCCTGTGCCCGTCGGCCGACGGCACCGACGGCACCGACGGCACCGACGAGACGGCGGACCGGGTTACCGACTTCGTCTTCCGGGCCCTCGGCGCGTCCGGCGGCGCCACCGCCGCCTGATCCCCGCCGCCACCGCCGCCTCAACCGCCGACGACGTGGCGCGCGCAGATCCTTGATCTCTCCGTCAGCATGACAGTTGTCATGGCGGGACGGTGACGGTGATGACTGGGGCGGCCGGCCGCGAACCGGGACCCTCGGACCATGACGAGAACCCCCTCGCCGCCCGGATCGGCGTTCCGGGCCGGCGCCGAGTCCGACCCGACGCCGCCGCACAGCGTGCACCTGGTCGGCGTCCGCAAGCGGTACGGCAGCGTGCAGGCCGTCGACGGCGTCGACCTGGCGATCGCGCCCGGCGAAGTGGTCGCCCTGCTCGGGCCGAACGGCGCCGGCAAGTCGACCACGATCGACATGCTGCTCGGCCTGACCCGCCCGGACTCCGGCACTGTGCGACTGTTCGGCCGCGCCCCGCGCCAGGCCTGCACCGCCGGGCTGGTCGGCGCGATGCTGCAGAACGGCGGGCTGCTGCCCGAGATCACCGTGGGGAAGATGCTGACGGCGGTGCGCGCCCTCTATCCCCACGCGCTGCCGACCGCCGAGGTGCTGGCCCGCGCCGGCATCGGCGATCTCGCCGACGCCCGCACCGACCGGCTCTCCGGCGGGCAGCGCCAGCGGGTCCGCTTCGCCCTCGCCCTGCTCCCCGACCCGGACCTCATCGTCCTCGACGAGCCGACGGCCGCGATGGACGTGGAGAGCCGCCGGGCGTTCTGGGCGGCGATGCGGGCCTGGGCGGCCGGCGGACGCACTGTCCTGTTCGCCACCCACTACCTGGAGGAGGCCGACGCCTTCGCCGACCGGATCGTCCTGCTGCGCCGCGGCCGCGTCATCGCCGACGGCCCGACCACCGAGGTCAAGGCCCTCGTCGGCGGCCGGACGATCCGGGCCACGCTGCGTGGGCTCGACGACGCCGGGCTCGCCGGGCTCGGCCGGCTGCCGGGCGTGGCGCGGGTCGAGAGCCGCGGCGAATCGATCACCCTGACCTGCCCCGACAGCGATGCGGCCCTGCGTGCCCTGCTCGCCGCCCACCCGGCGGCCGAGGATATCGAGGTCGTCGGCGCCGGCCTGGAAGACGCCTTCATCGCCCTGACCAGCGACGACGTAGCCACCACCGGCGCCGCCGCGGGCCGTGAGGAGACCTCGGCATGACCACCAGCCCCGCAGCCAGCCCCGCAGCCGTGCCCACCGCCGATGCCCCGATCACCGCGGTCCCGATCACCGGCGCGGCGGTCACGTACCTGCGCTACGTCCGGTCCGAGGTCAGCCGGGTCTGGCGCAATACCCGCCTGCTGATCTTCAGTCTCGCCCTACCGATCATCCTGTTCGGCGCGTTCAGCTCCTCGGGCGCCGACGACCGGCTGGGCGACCTCACCGTCGCCCCCTACATCATGATCAGCATGGCGTCGTTCGGGGCGATGAACGCCGTCCTCGGCACCGCCGGGCGGATCGCGACCGAACGCTCCATCGGCTGGAACCGGCAGCTTCGGCTGACCGCCCTGACCGGCCCGCAGTACGTGCTGGGCAAGGTGACCACCGGTTTCACCCTGGCCGTGCTGCCGATCGTCGCCGTGTTCGCGGCCGGCGACGCGATGCGCGGGGTCCGCCTGTCGGCCGGGACGTACCTCGGCGCGGGGGCGTCGATCCTGCTCGGCCTGGTGCCGCTCGCGGCGTTCGCGATCTGGCTCGGCTACCTGGTGCGCCCGGAGAACATGCAGGCGATCACCGGCGGGGTGTTCAGCCTGCTGGCCCTGGCCGGCGGGATCTGGGTGCCGGTGGAGAACTTCCCGGGCTGGCTCGCCGATATCGTGAAGCTGCTGCCCATGTACTGGTCGGCCCAGGCCGGCCGGGCGGTGCTCGCCGGCGGCTGGGTCGGCGGCCGCGGCCTGGCCACCCTGGCGGTGTGGACGGTCGTCCTCGGCGCCGTCGCCGGCCGCGCCTACCTGCGCGACCAGCTCCGCACCTGACGGGGAGGCGTTGACAATGCCCGAGCGGATGGCCGACACCGGCGCGGGCGGTACGTCCGCGCCGGGGGTGCTGCGCCGCTGGCTGTTGCAGCCGGCGCTGCCGCATCCGGTGCTGCCGGATCAGCGGAGCCGTGTCGGCATGGACCCGTGGCGGTGGCGTCGGGTCGCCAGCGTGTTCCTGATCTATCTCGGTTATGCCGTCTCGGACATGTTCGCCCTGCACGACGGCGTCGGCGTCATCGTGTTCGGCTTCGGCGTGCTCGTCGCGTTCAGCCTGCTCTACCTGTGGGCCATCCCGCTGATCGCCTTCCATGGCCGACGCGAGCTGCGGGTGCCGGTGCTGGTCGCCATGGCGGCCTGCATCGCCGCGTACCTGCCGCTCGTCGGCGGCGGCGGCCTGGTGATGACGACTTACCTGGCCGTGGCGCTGGTCCTGCTGCTTCGCCCGATCGTCTCCCTCCCGCTGATCCTCGCGATCGCCGCCGTGGACACCTGGCTGCCCGAACGGATCGGCTGGTGGCAGACGCACGGCGAGCAGTGGTCGCTGTCCGGGCCGGTGCTGTTCGTCGCGTTGACCATGTTCGGGATCCGCGCCGGTGCGCGTAACCAGGTCGAGCTGTCCCGCGCCCATCGGGAGATCGAACGGCTGGCCAAGGAGCAGGAGCGGCTGCGCATCGCCCGCGACCTGCACGACCTGCTCGGCCACGCGCTCACCACGATCACGGTGAAGGCGGAGCTCGCCTCGAAGCTCGCAGGCCGGGATCCGGCACGCGCCGCCGTCGAGATGGCCGAGGTCGCCGCCCTCGGCCGGCAGAGTCTGGCCGACGTGCGGGCCACGGTCGCCGGCTACCGGGAGGTCAGCCTGGTCACCGAGCTCGCCGCGGCGCGCCAGGTGCTCGCCGCGGCGGGGATCCGTGCCGAACTGCCCGGTTCCGTCGACGGGGTGCCGGGGGCCCTGCGGGAGCTGTTCGGCTGGGTGCTCCGCGAGGGGGTGGTGAACGCGGTACGCCACAGCGGCGCGAGCCATCTGCGGGTCACCGTCGACGAACGCGGCATCGAAGTGGTCGACGACGGCACCGGCCCGCGCTGGAGCAGCACGCCTGGGAGCAGCTCGCCCGGCGTCGGTCCGCACGGCGCGGCCCCGAACGACGGCGGTGGGCGTGGGGGCGCCGGGCTGGCGGGACTCTCGGAGCGGGTCGCGGCGTTCGACGGCCGGCTCGAGGCCGGGCCCGCGACCGTGGGCGCCGAGACACCCGGCTTCCGGCTGCGCGTCGTCGTCCCGCCGCAGACGCCGACCCCGGCCAGCGCCTCGCCGCCGGCCCCGGCGGCGAGGACTCTGCTGCCGGCCGCCGGCATGGACGGCGCGCAGACGGGCCCAGGAGAGACACCGCGATGATCAGAGTCCTGCTCGCCGACGACCAGCATCTCGTCCGAGGCGCGCTCGCCGCGCTGCTCTCCCTGGAGGACGACATCGAGGTCGTCGGGCAGGTCGGCCGCGGCGACGAGGTCGTGGCCCAGGTCGGCGCGCTGCACCCGGACGTCGTGCTGATGGACGTGGAGATGCCCGGCATCGACGGCCTGGCCGCCGCCGCGGCGGTGCGCGCCACCGCGCCGGCAACCCGGGTCCTGATCGTGACCACCTTCGGCCGCACCGGCTACCTGCGCCGGGCGATGGAGGCCGGCGCGCTCGGCTTCGTCGTCAAGGACGCTCCCGCCGAGGCCCTCGCCGACGCGATCCGCCGGGTCGCCCGCGGGGAACGGGTCGTCGACCCCACCCTCGCCGCCGCCACCCTCGCCGGCGGAGCGAGCCCGCTGACCGGCCGGGAACGTGACGTCCTCGTCGCCGCCCGCGACGGCGCGACCGTCGCCGACATCGCCGGCCGGCTGTTCCTCTCCGAGGGCACCGTGCGCAACTACCTGTCATCCGTGATCGCGAAGACCGGCACCCGCAACCGGATGGAGGCCCTGCGCGTCGCCGAGGACGCCGGCTGGCTGTGACCGTCTCAACGGAGCCGGGACGGCGGTCCCGGCCGCGCCGATCCGAAGGCGGACGACGGCCGTGCTGCTCGCCGAGGACCTGCTGCTGCTCGCCGACGTCCACGCCGTGCTCGGCACCGCCCGCGGGCGGCGGGCGGTCGATCAGCTCTACCGGTTGGACTCCGCGATCGGCGGGGGCTGGTCACGGGTCGTCGACGGGCTGGTCGACGCCGGCGTGGTCGGCCGCCACCGTGCTCGCCCTGTCCGGGCCGTCCCGCCTGCTGGAGGTCGTCGCCCCCGCGCGCGCCGACCGCCGCCACGCCAAGGCGCGCATCGCGGACGCGACGGAACAGACCCCGATCGCCCCGATCGTGCGCAAGGTCATCGAAATTGCGCAGCATGGGGCCGCCGCTGCCGCCGGGACCGCCATCACCATCGCCAGCGTGGTATCCGGCTGACCGGGCGGGCCGGGCGGGCCGGCGGTTCGCCTCGCTCCCACCCCGCGACGCCATGCGCACCCGTCCGGAACGGACCACACGTCGCACGCTGAAAGCCTCCACCCACACTGACAGTTCAACCTACGGGAGTTCCCCGCCTGGTTCACCGGCGCCGCGTTCGCCGCGGTCGCCATCGGCGCGCTGGTCCCTGCGGCGATCATGTCGATTGCGGCGGCGAACCTGTTCACCCGCACGGTCTACGTCGGGTACCTGCGGCCGGGCGCGACCGCGGCCGAGGAGGCACGCGTGTCGAAGGTCGCCTCGCTGCTGGTCAAGGCCGGTGCGCTGGTCTTCGTCCTCGGGTTCGACACCCAGAACTCCATCAACCTGCAGCTGCTCGGCGGGGTGTGGATCCTGCAGACGTTCCCGTCGGTGGTGCTCGCCCTGTGGCGGCCGCGGCTGCACCGGTGGGCGCTGCTGCGGGCCGTGGGCGTCCCGAACGGGCCCGACGCCACCGCGGCCGGGCCGGTCACTCTCGTGCCCGAGCAGGCCCGTCAGCCGGTGGCAATCGGCGGCACGGCGTCGTCGTAGGTGCTGATCTCGATCAGGTTGTCATCCGGGTCGCCGAGGTAGCAGCTGGTAATCGACCCGGTGGCGCCCGTGCGGCCAACCGGCCCTTCCTCTGTTCCTGCTGGCCGAAGGCCAGCGCCCGCCGGCCACCGCGGAACGTCACCGGCGTCATGCCCGGGACGCGCGTGTACCAGTCGGTGGTGCGGTCGATGCCGGCCACGGTCAGCACGAGATGATCGATACGGTCGATGTGCATGTTGCCCGCCTTCGGTGTTGTCTGAGCTATCAGGCTCCAGCACGAGCCGGTGAGCGGGTCCACCGATCGGTCCTCCAGACCGCCGAAGCCGCGGTGCGCGCGGACTTCGCACATCATCCGTGTCAAGCCTGCTTGCCGCCGCCTGCGGAGAGGACAGCCATGTCGCTGCTCGACGATGCCCGCTCCATGTCGGACGACCTCGTGCTCCTGCGGCGCCACCTGCACCGGGAACCGGAGATCGGCCTGGACCTGCCGCGTACCCAGGAACGGGTGCTCGCCGCCCTCGCCGGGCTCCCGCTGGAGATCACCACCGGCCGCGGCGCGACCTCGGTGACGGCGGTCCTGCGCGGCACCGCACCCGCGCCCAGTGCCACGCTCCACCCGGATCCCGCGGCGGCGGCGAACGCGCGCCCGCCGGCGGTGCTGCTGCGCGGGGACATGGACGCGCTGGCCGTGCAGGAACGCACCGGCCTCGACCACGCGTCCACCATCGAGGGCGTCATGCACGCCTGCGGCCATGACCTGCACACGGCGATGCTGGTCGGCGCTGCCCACCTGCTCAGCGCGCACCGCGACCGGCTGCCCGGCGACGTCGTGTTCATGTTCCAGCCCGGAGAGGAGGGCTGGGAGGGCGCCCAGCAGATGATCGACGAGGGCGTGCTCGACGCCTCCGGGCGCCGGGTGTCCGCGGCCTACGGGCTGCACGTGTTCTCCGGGGAGCTGCCCCGCGCGCAGTTCTGCGGCCGGGTCGGCGCGATCACCTCGGCGTCGGCGATGCTGGGCGTCACCGTGCGCGGCGAGGGCGGGCACGGCTCGATGCCGCACCGCGCCCACGACCCGGTCACCGCCGCCGCCGAGATGGTCCTCGCCCTGCAGACGATGGTGACCCGCCAGTTCGACGTGTTCGACCCGGTGGTGCTGACCGTCGGGGTGCTGCGGGCCGGCACCCGGCGGACCGTCATCCCGGACGAGGCGTACTTCGAGGCGACCGTGCGCACCTTCTCCGCGCGCACCGGCGAGCGGATCGAATCGGCCGTGCGCCGGCTGCTCGGCGGGATCGCCGACGGGCACGGCGTCGAGGTGGACATCGGCTTCGTGCCGGAACGGCCGGCGACAGTCAACCACGCCGCCGAGACCGCGCTCGCCGCCCGCGCCGTCGCGGAAACGTTCGGCGAACGCCGTTACACCGAGCTCACGCACCCCCTGGCCTGCTCGGAGGACTTCTCCCGGGTGCTGGCCCTCGTACCCGGCACCTTCGTCGCGATCGGCGCCGGCACCGCCGGCTCGGACCCGCGCACCGCACCGTTCAACCACAGCCCGCGCGCCCGCTTCGACGAGACGGTCCTGCCCGACGGCGCGGCGCTGCACGCCGAGCTCGCCCTGCGGGCCCTCGCCCTCGCCGCCGCCAGCCCGTGATCCGACAGACCTGCGAGACGCCCCGGAATGACGGCCCACCAGACCACGCCCGCCTCCTTGCCCGCGGCGACCGGGGCCGAGTGCTGATCCGTTCGCTGGGCGTCACCGCGGCCTGGCCGGCGGCCGCGCCGTGGAATGCCACGGCCCGTGCCATCATGAGGCGGCGGCATTCGAAGACCATCGGCCGACGGCACCGACCCCGTACAGACGACGAGTACCGACGATGAATGAGGAATACAGATTGAACGATCGGGTGATCTCCGTGGTCCGGGACTATCTGGTCGCGCATCCGAGGGAGGCCGAGAGGCTGGTCCCGCTGCTCGAGCTGGCGACCACCGCGGCGCCGGTCACCGCCCGCACCACCCTGCCAGGCCACGTGACCTGCGGGGCGATCGCCGTGAACACGACCTTTCGCGTTCTACAGGTCCGCCACCGCACCCTCGACCGCTGGCTTTTCCCCGGCGGCCACGTCGACGACACCGATCCCACGCTCGTGGCCACGGCCCTGCGGGAGCTCGCCGAGGAGACCGGCGTTCTCCCCTCGACGGTCCGGCCCCTGCGTACTATTCCGGTGGACATCGACGTCCATTCGATTCCCGAGAATCCGGAGAAGGGCGAACCGGAGCACACGCATTACGATTTCCGGTTTATCTTCCAGATCCTGCGGTCCACCGGTCCGGGCACGGTGGACCTGCGTCACGACGAGGTCACCGACCACCGCTGGATCCCGGTGTCGGATCTGGATGGGCCCACCGGGGCGAGAATCGCCGCCGTGCTGGCAGGCTGACCCGCACCGGCCGAGCACCGCCGAGCGACCGAGCGACCGAGCGACCAGCGCCGGGCGGACTGCGCCGGGCGGACTGCGGCATCGACCCGATGCCGCTGTGAGTACCGGTGGCGGCCCCGAGGAGCCGGGACGGCCGCCGCTGCCCTGACACCGGTGGTGCTGACCGTCAGGAGTGAGGCGGTTATGTGTCCGCCTGCTCGAAAATTTCAGCGGCGGGCCCGAGGGCGGCGTTCCCCCCGACATCGCTGCTCGCTCGATTCGTCAGGATCGCGCTCGCGACAACACCGAAGAGATGATCGGCTCGCGGCGCGAGCGAGGGTTGGTCGCCGAGCCACGCGAGCGCCCCGGCCAGCGCAAACAGGTCAGTGCCATCGATGTCGGCCCGCGCCACCCCCTCGGCCTGAGCGCGGGTGAGGAGCCGCGTGCCTGCCGCGCGCATCGTGACGCACGAAGCATGGAGTGCGGACTCGGTGTCTTCGATGGCGGCCATCATCAGCGCCACAACGCCCCGATACTCCTGTGCGCACGCGACGAAGTCGCGTAGCCACGACACGAGAGCATCCTCGCGCGAGCTCGACGTTTCGAACTCGGCTGCCTGTGCCGTCAGCTCGTCGAAGCCTGTGCGGAGCAGGGCCTCGAGCAACGCCTCCCGCGTCGGGAAGTGACGGTACAGCGTGCCGAGCCCGACGCCTGCTCTGCGGGCGATGTCGCGCAGCGATGCGTCGGCGCCCTGCTCGGTCACGACGGCGCGCGCGACGGCGAGTAGGTGGTCGTAGTTCTTCCTGGCGTCGGCTCGCATATGCCTACCTTGACAATCGGAGCACTGCTCCATATATTTGGAGCAGTGCTCCGTTAAGAGTAACCCGGCAGCCGGGCGCTCCGGGGGTCGACGCCGTTGCCGTCCGGCAGCGATACCGACCGCAACCTCGACAGCACTCATGGTTAGTACCGGCCCTCGCGGCACGCGTGGCGCTGGCACCAGCTGCAATGAAAGGAGAAACCGATGCCGACAAACACGATGAAGGCGATTCGGCTACACGATTTTGGTGGTCCCGAGGTGCTGCGTTACGACGAGGTGCCGATTCCCGAGCTGAAGCCGGGTGAGGTGCTCGTTCACGTTCGCGCGGTGGGCGTCAATCCCCCCGACTGGTACGTGCGCGAAGGAATGACCAACGTGCCTCCTGCGATGAGGCCGCCGTTGAGTTTGCCCATCATTCCGGGAACGGACGTGTCAGGCGTTGTCGAGGCCGTCGCCGCGGATGTAGCTGACCTCTCTGCCGGCGACGAAGTTTTCGGCCTCCTTCGCTTTCCCAGCCTCGAGGGCAGCGCCTATGCCGAGTACGTGGCCGCGCCTGCGTCGAACCTCGCACGCAAGCCGGCTCGCATCGATCACGCGCAGGCCGCAGGGGTGCCCATGGCAGGGCTCACCGCGTGGCAGTTCCTGATCGAGCTCGGACACGATCATCCATCGCCCTTTCAGGAGACGCAGCATCACCCGATGACACTGGACGCCGAGACGACGGTGCTCATCAATGGCGCCGCTGGCGGCGTGGGGCACTTCGCGGTACAGCTGGCAAAATGGAAGCGTGCGCGCGTCGTCGCGGTGGCATCGGGCGCGCATGAGTCGTTCCTGCGCGAGCTCGGCGCCGACGAGTTCATCGACTACACCAAGAGCCGTCCCGCGGAAGTCGCGCACAACGTTGATCTCGTTCTTGATACCGTCGGCGGTCCTGACAGCAGTCGTTTCCTGCGCACGCTCAGGCGCGGCGGCGCGTTGTACCCGGTGTTCTTCGGCGACTACGACCCCGCAGAGACCGCGAAGCTAGGCGTCACGACCTCGGGTACCCAGGTACGCTCGAACGGCCCACAGCTCGCAGAACTCGGACGCCTACTCGATGCGGGCACGCTTCGCATCGCCATAGACAGCACGTTTCCGCTTGCGGATGCCCGAAGAGCACACGAACGAGCTGCGCGTGGGCACATCCAGGGCAAGATCGTGCTCACGGTCGCGTGAGAACGGGCCGTTCGTAACGGGGCCCTCAGGGAGTACGCCGCCCGCCGGTGTGCAGCTGCCTGTCCGCGGTGCGGTCCTCGTGGGAATGCTGAGGCTGCGGAGAATGCTGGGGCTGCGGAGAATGCTGGGGCTGCGGAGAATGCTGGGGCTGCTGGGGGTGGCGGCGCGACCACAGCCACCGGCCGGCCTCGATGGCCACGGTGACTGTCCCCGCCAGCCCGAACGCGAGCAGGAAGCCCTTCCACGGCGCGTCGGTGAAGGTGGACCCGCCCACGAATCCCAGCAGCGCGTTGTAGCCGCTCCAGCCGACGGCGCCCACCGCGGCCGCCGGCACGAACCGCCGGTAGTCGAAGTGGGTGGTGCCCGCCACCAGGGTGGTGGCGGTCCGGCCGCCCGGCACGAACCTGGCGGCGATGATCAGGGTGACGCCGCGGCGGTCGAGGGTTCGCCGGGCCCAGTCGAGCGTCCGTTCCCCGCGCGGTCCCCGGACGACCAGGCGGGCGACGCGCTCACCGAACAGGTGCCCCAGGCCGTAGGCGAGGTTGTCGCCCGCGAACGCCCCGACGGCCCCGGCAACCATGATCAGTATGAGGTTGAGGTCGCCGGAGCTCGCGAGCACCCCGCCGGTGATGACCATCGTCTCGCTGGGGACGATCGGCAGGACCGCGTCGAGCAGGCAGATCCCCCAGACCAGCAGGTAGGTCCACCAGGCACCGGACATGGCGTCCACGAGTTGATCGAACACAGCACAAGTCGTTTCCCACCGGAGCCGACACAACCGCACGGGCGTCGACGGATCCGCCCGGTGGCACGGGCGTCACCCGGCGAGACGGTCTTGCTCTGCAGGCCGGCGAGGACGAGGCCGAGACCTACCGTCCGGCGCGGAAGGCCGGCGCGTGGTCCTCGGCCCAGGTGGCGAAGGTGCGCGCCGGCCGGCCCGTGACCGCGCCGACGGTGTCCGACACCGCGACCGGCCGGCCGTCGCTGTCCGCCTGGTAACGCAGCAGCGTGTCCACGATCCCGGGCCACGCGGAGGCGCTCATCTGCGTCAACATCTGCGCCCGGGCCTGGTCGAGCGGGAGGGCCTCGAAGCGCAGGGGACGGCCGATCGCCGCGCCGATCAGCTCGACCTGCGCTCGCGCCGCCAGCGACTCCGGGCCGGTGAGGGCGTAGTGCTTCCCCTCGTGGCCGGGTTCGAGCAGCGCGCGGGCGGCCACCGCCGCCATGTCCCGCTCGTGGATCGGCGCGGAGTGCGACTCGGGGTAGGCGCCGCGCACCACGCCCTCGGCCCGGATCGACGGCGCCCAGCCCAGCGCGTTCGTGGCGAACGCCCCAGGCCGGACGAAGGTCCACGCCAGCCCGGACGCCGCGATCGCCTCCTCCACCACCGCGTGCCGGTGGACGATCGGATTCGAGCGATCGGACTCCTGCGCCGACTGCGAGGACAGCAGCACGATCCGTTCGACCTTCGCCGCCGCAGCGGCGTCGAGAAATCCGTCGATGCCCGCCGGTTCCGCGTAGAGGAACACGGCGGTGACGCCGTCGAGCACCGCCGGGATCGACTCCGGCCGAGCGAGGTCGGCCGCCGCGACCTGCACCCCGGCCGGCACGTCCGCCCGGGCCGGATCCCGGCTCACCACCCGCACCGGCGCGTCCACGGCCAGCAGTTCGTCGATCAGCGCATGGGCGACCGACCCGCGCCCACCCGTCACCAGAACCGTCATACGACTGCAGCCTCCTCGCGATACACAGGCAGTACTACCGTTCAGCCATGGTGCGGCATCGGCCGGCCCGGCGGGCGTGACCTGCGTCGAGGCGTTCCGAGTCGGGTAGCCGCACTGCCGAGAGCACCCCGGTCGGGGTCAGGGAGCGCGGTCGGGCGGCGTCGGCGTCCAGATTCCGGCGTGGCGCTCGACGACGACGGGAACGAGTCGGTCACGGCGAGGTGCTGGACGAGCCGGGCGTGGAGGACGAGCCGGGCGTGGAGGGACGGCCCCGTCGTGGGTGACCCGGCCGGAGACGTCGCGGCGAGCCGCGGTGCCCAGGGTGGTCAGGAAGCCGTACGGATTGCGGCGCAGCAGGGCCTGCGCCGCCGCCAGAGCCTCCTCGACGGGTCCCGCCCCCGCCGCGGGCTCGGGAACGGCATCGGGCATGGGACGGACGATAGCGATCGGCCGGGGCCGCCCACCGGCAGCGGCCGGCAGCGGCCGGCGGGAGCCTCCCCGGTGCCCCGATCTGACCGGATCGGATACCGTCCAGGTGGCAGGTACGGTTCCGGCCGGGCCACGGTCGGATCGCACCGCGGCGGGCAACCGCTGGGACGATCGTCAGGGAGGCGTGGGACTGTGCGAGCAACCCTGCTGGAGGACGTCGGGAAGATCGCGCTGCGGGAGTTCCCCGACCCGGTCGTCCAGCGCCCCACCGACGCGGTGGTGCGCGTCACCGCGAGCTGTATCTGCGGTTCGGACCTGCACCCCTACCGCGGCAAGACGCCCAGCGTGTTCCCGAAGCGCATCGGGCACGAGTTCGTCGGGGTCGTCGAGGACATCGGCGACCAGGTCGGCACCGTGCGGCCCGGCGACGTGGTCGTCGCCCCCTTCCTGATCAGCTGCGGCGCCTGCCGGTACTGCCGCGCCGGCCTGCAGACCTCCTGTGAGAACGGCTCGGTCTGGGGAACCGACGACGGGTCCGGCGCCCGCTCCGACGCCTGCCAGGGTGACCTGATCCGGGCGCCGTTGGCCGACGGCACCCTGGTCCGGGTCGGCACCGAGCTGCCCGACGCGTTGCTGCCCGACGTCCTGGCGCTGTCCGACGTGATGGGCACCGGTCACCACGCCGCGGTCAGCGCGGGGGTGGGTCCGGGTTCCACCGTCGTGGTCGTCGGCGACGGCGCCGTGGGCCTGTGCGCGGTGCTCGCCGCCCGCCGCCTCGGGGCGGAGCGCGTCGTGGCGATGTCGCGGACGCCAAGCCGGCAGAAGCTCGCGGCCGAGTTCGGGGCCACCGACATCGTCGCCGGTCGCGGGGCGGAGGGCATCGCGCAGGTGCTCGAGCTGCTCGGCGATGGAGCCGACGCTGTCCTGGAGTGCGTCGGATCGCAGGAGTCGCTGGAGCAGGCCGCCGCGGTCGCCCACCCCGGCGGGCGGCTGGGCTGCGTCGGCGCCCCGCTGGGCAACCTGCCCCTGGGCCCGTTGTTCATGAAGAACGTGCGGCTGGCGGGCGGGGTCGCGCCGGTGCGCGCCTACCTGCCCGAGCTGCTCGCGGACGTGCTCGCCGGCCGGGTGCGGCCGGGGCGGATCTTCGATCTGGAACTGCCGTTGGACGAGGTCGCCGAGGGCTATCGGGCGATGGACGAGCGCCGGGCGATCAAGGTGCTGCTGCGTCCCTGAGGCCGCACCGCCGCGGACGCCCCGGACCGTGACGCGAGCCGAGCCGAGCCGAGCCCGGTGCGCGTTTCGTGCCGCCGACACGCCGTCCCGCCGGGCACGACGGGCATGGCGGTGGACTGCACCATGGCCGGGGCATACGGTTGTTTCATGCGCGCGGATCCCACTCTGGTCTGCCGCCTGCACGTGGATTTCGCCCGGGTGGCCAGCGCGCTGTGTCGCGTCCCGCGCCGCCCGATGTCCCACTGATCGGCGTCGCGGCCGGCCCGTCGAGCGGCTGATCCGCCGGCAGGATCGCGGGGCTCGCGTCCACCGGTCCGGACGCGCCGTCGGTCCGAGGCTCAAGCCCTTCAGCTCGTCCTTCCGGTACCTGCCCCTCGCCCTCCGGCATACGGGAGATCCGCGTGAGCGTGCATGCACACTGGTTCCTGCCCACCTCGGGAGACAGCCGCAACCTCGACGCCGCCGCGGTGAGCGCCAAGGAAGCCCCCCACCTGCAGCCCGCCGCGCAGCGGCCGCCGAGCATCGAATACCTCGCCCAGATCGCCGGCGCGGCCGAGCACCTCGGGTACGAGGCCGTGCTCACCCCGACCGGAACCTGGTGCGAGGACGCCTGGCTCACCACCGCGGCCCTGCTGCGCGAGACCACCCGGCTGCGTTTCCTGGTGGCATTGCGGCCCGGCTTCCTCAGCCCCACCCTCGCCGCGCAGATGGCGGCGACTTACCAGCACATCTCCGGCGGACGGCTGCTACTCAACGTGGTCACCGGCGGCGACGCCGACGAGCAGCAGCGCTTCGGCGACTGGTTGAACCACGACGCCCGGTACCGGCGTACCGAGGAGTTCCTGCAGATCGTCCGGGGGGCGTGGACGGGCCAGCCGTTCACCTTCGACGGCGAGCACTACGCGGTGCGGGGTGCCACCGTCCGGGAGCGTCCCGATCCGACGCCGCCGATCTTCTTCGGTGGTGCCTCCCCCGCGGCCGAACTCGTCGCCGCCAGACAGTCCGACGTCTACCTGCTGTGGGGTGAGCCGCCGGCCGCCGTCGCCGAGCGGCTCGACCGGATGCGGCCGCTGGCCAAAGAACAGGACCGCGAGCTGAAATTCGGCATCCGGCTGCACGTCATCACCCGGGACACCGCCGGCGCCGCCTGGGCGGTCGCCGACGAACTGCTCGCCCAGCTCGATCCGGCGGCGATTGCCGCGGCGCAGCGGCGTTTCGCCCAGACCGAGTCCGTGGGACAGCAGCGGATGGCCGCCCTGCACCGCGGCAGCAGCGACGCCCTGGAGATCTCCCCGAATCTCTGGGCGGGCTTCGGCCTCGTCCGCGGCGGCGCCGGCACCGCGCTCGTCGGCAGCCACGCCGAGGTCGCGGACCGCATCGCGGAATACCACGACCTCGGCATCGAGCACGTCATCCTCTCCGGCCATCCGCACCTGGAGGAGGCGTACTGGTTCGCCGAAGGCGTTCTGCCCCTGCTGCGCCGCCGAGGCCTGCTCGCCGAGACGCCCTAGACCCCGGACTTATCCCGCGGGGGCAGGACACCGGCCGGATACATCCCGTCTCTTAGCGCAGGCGCGAAGTCACCCACTATGGTGGTTTGGTGACATTCCGCCAACACGAAGGGCGTGACACGGTGACGGGAACCGAGAGCGTACTGAGCACCGTCGGCGAGAGCCCCGAGGAATCCGGTGGCACGCGGGCCGGACAGGCACCGGACGGCGCAGGCCAGGACCTGAAGGTCGACGTGCCTCACCCGGCTCGCATGTACGACTACTTTCTCGGCGGCAAGGACAACTTTCCCGCCGACCGCAAGACCGCGGAACAGATGCTCGGCGTGTTTCCGAGCTCCCGGATCGTGGTCCGGCAGAACCGCCTGTTCATGACCCGGACGACCCGCTATCTGGCCGCCGAGCTCGGGATACGCCAGTTCCTGGACATCGGCACGGGCATCCCGACCTCCCCGAACCTGCACGAGGTCGCCCAGGACGTCGCCCCCGACGCGCGGGTCGTCTACACCGACAACGATCCGCTCGTGCTGGCGCAGGTTCAGGCGTCTCACCAGCATCTTTATTAGGTAGTCGGGCCAGCCCTTGGTCCGCACCCGCGTTGCACACGCCGCACGGCTCGGGTGCAGTATGCCGACCACCGCGCGGCCAGACCCTGTTGACGACGCCGTCCCCGAACCAGCCCCGAAGAAGTCGAAGACGGCCCAATACGATCACGCAAACCTACTGGTCAGCATCCCGACTGCTCGGATAAGGCGGCGCACTCTCGGAGCAACAGCCCGTCCCGCCAGCCGTAGGGACGCACGGCCGGCGCGCTGGTCGGCCTGCTACCAGTGCTTGCGTGAGCGTGGCGCGTGAGGCGGTGTAATGGGGTGAGGACGAGGGTTGTCGCTGGACGGTCTGCCCCTCGTGCTCAGCGGACGTGGTAAAGCCAGCATTTTGATGGAGGTGCCCCCAGCCCAGCGCGCAGGGGGATAGTTGAACGGATGGGACGGGATCGGTGTTCGGGACGGGTGAAGCAGTGAGGATCGAACCGGCGGACGATGCCATGTTCGGCGAGCGCACCGCCTGGCGGTACGACCC
The DNA here is from genome assembly GCF_025403405.1 of Frankia tisae. Lineage (GTDB taxonomy): Bacteria > Actinomycetota > Actinomycetes > Frankiales > Frankiaceae > Frankia > Frankia tisai. Next base: position 17,450 of record NZ_JANEZT010000009.1, on the reverse strand, counting down.
GCCCTACGACTTCTACGACGACGACGGCCTACCCGTGAAGAACCCCGAGCGTTTCTTCGCTGTGCGCGACGACGACGGTGCGCTCATGGGTTTCTACTTCTTCGAGTTGCACGGCGACGCGCTGTTCTACGGGTTCGGCCTGCGGCCCGATCTCACCGGCCGAGGGCTCGGCGGGCAGTTCGTGCTGGCCGGGTTGGAGTTCGCCCGCCCCTTCTACGGGCAGCGCCGGGTCGTGCTCTACGTCGCCGCCTTCAACGAACGCGCCATCCGCCTGTACCAGCGCCTCGGTTTCACCGAGACCGGCCGGCATGCCGAGACGTTCGACGGTTACGGGGCCGTGGAGTTCGTCGACATGGAAAAGCCAGGCTGAGCGCCCTCTGCGCCGGGCCGGGTCGATGCGGAGGGCATGTTCACCGAGAACGGCCCGTGGCTCGTAGACGCCCGAGAGCATGTGACAGAACGCCACCGAGAGCGGCGACTGCTCGGATAAATCTGACCGCTGCTCACGTACTGCTCATATACACGGTCGGTTGCTCAGCTGTACCCGACGCCTACTGTAGAGATCGCTGGATCATGGCCAGTCGCCGTGCCTGGCAACGAGCTTGTTGGCCACCGGCCGTGGGTCGACCGTCGTCGTAGTTCGCCAAACGCGTCGGTGCCGATGGTGATTCAGTACCGGTCCAACGCGTGCGCGTAGGGCACCGGCAGCGCCGCCGTGCCGCCACCCGGAAACCACGCCGAGCATGTTCGCCGATGGTGTTCCGGGACGACCGCCGCGAGCGTCGACGCGTCAGCGGCCGAGGAGTATCCGAGGAGCAGGCGGACCAGAAGCCCATTGCCGGGGATGAGCTCCCCGCGGGCCAGCTCGTCCATCGCGACGTCGACGGCGGCGCCGACGGCGGCGCCGCGGTTCCGGCGCCGAAGTTCCGACTCAAGGGCTGCCAGCAGCCCCGGCCGGTTCAGGATCGCGGCCATCATCCCGCCGGTCGGCGGGAACTCCTGCTGGTACGCGCAGCCCAGGTGCCGCGCGAGCCGCCCCACGACGCCATCGGACGGCTCCCGCACCCGAAACTCGCTGACACGCAGCTCCCAGGCCATCGCGGCTACGTCGGCGAGCAGACAGAGGGCGACGTCCGCGTCGCTGGCCGCCATCTCCTGGACAGTCAGCCCGAAGTAGCCGTCGCCGAACGACCGGCCCGCCACGATCGCATATCCCGCGAGCATCCCCTCGGCCTCCGCGACGAGGATCTCCGAGCCTGGCCGCCAGGTCGTCCGGGTTACCAGACGGTTCCAGTCCGCGGGGCGTTCGTGGGTCCACGGCCGGTGGGCGTGCGTCGAGTTGTAAAGGTCCACCATCGCCGGCAGGTCCTCGGTCGAGCCAGGCCGGACCCGCGCGGTGGCCGGCGCAGCGGCGGCAGCGGCGCGTTCGACGTCGCGAACGCGAAGGTCCAAGTGGCCCTCGGCAACGGACGTGGCGAAGCCGAACTTCTCGTACACGCCCTGGATACCGTCGGAGACCGCCGCGACGGTCACCCGGCGTGACATGCGCTCCAGCGTCTGGCGGAGAAGCCGGCCCATGTGGCCACGCCGACGGAAGGACGGTTGCACCTCCACCCCGCCGATACCCTCGGCGTCGACCGCCATCGCACCGAAACGCCACCGGAAGGAATCCTCCAGCTCGCCCACGGGCGTGTCCTCGTCTGCCACGAGCCGGCAGTAGCGCACGGACCGGTCACCCGCACCCGACTCGATCGTCTCCATGTAGCGCAGACCGGGCTCCAGCACGACGTCGACCACCGGATGCATGTCCCGAATGTCTTCCCTCCCGGTAGATCGCGCAAATCACTGGCTGTGCCACGGTGACGTCAGCTGTCCAACGGCCTGGCGTCGCCACGGGAGCCTCAAGAGTAGGCATGCGCAACCCAGGGGTGGTACCGACCGTCCTTGCCCGTCTTTAGGCTTCTGACCTGTGCCTTTTGACAATCTGGCCGGTCTGGGGTCCGTCCGTCCCCGGGCTGCACATGCCGCGGGGCTCGGCCGGCAGCGGCCCAGGGACTGTCCGGTGACACGGTCCCGGCGGCCCGACGTCTGGTGGAGTCCCGCCGCGAGCGTTCAGGCCGGGTGGTCTGGGACGACCTCATGTCGCGCTAGCAGGGGGAGCAGGGTGTCGTGGCCCTGGGTGATGTTCCACTGCTCCGCAGCGAGACCAGCGATACGGGCGCCTGCGATGTTTTTCTCGTTGTCGTCGATGAACAGGATACTGGCCGAGTCCACCCCGATGCGGCGGGCAGCCTCGACGAAAAAGGCAGGGGCAGGCTTGGCGATGCCGAGATCGCAGGAATAGCAGCTGACGTCGAACAGGCGGTCGTAGCCAAGCGCCGAGCGCATGTAGGAGGCGCGGCGCCGTTCCTGATTCGTGCCGAGATGGACGCCGTAGCCGCTGAGCCGGAAAGCCCGGACCAGGGCTAGAGATTCGTCCATGACGTCGATCCGGTGCCACACGTCTCGGTACACATCTTCGACCGGTGTCGACACAGAGAACTCGGCCAGGGTCGCCGCGAGCACCGGCATGTAGTCACCGCGTCCCGCGAGCATCGGGAGCTCGTCCTTCCAGGTTCGGTGGAGGAACTCCCTCGAACGCTCGCCCAGGTACGGCTCCATCGCCGCGTACCAACCTCCAGGGATCTCCTGAAGGACTCCGTCCGCGTCGAACAGCACGTGCCTGACGCCTGCCACCGATCTTCGTCTCCTTTTCGAAATCGGGTCGATGGGGCAGCCGTTCTCACAATATCGAGAAGATGTCCCACAGAGTCCCGTCCGCCAGGCAGAGGCTGCTGGTGGGGGGCCTTCCACAAGATGCCCGGGGGTGTCCAGTCGTGAGGGGAGGCTGATGTACGGGGAGCGCCGGGCGATGCGTCAGCGAAGCAGGCCGAGATAGCGCGAAAGGGTGTGCTCAACCTGCGCCATGTCGTCGCGGGAGAGGTAGTCCACGAGTTCACCCGTGACATAGGAGCTGTCGATGGTCCGGATCTGGTCGATCAGGATCCTGGTCGACCGTCCCGCAATGATCAACTCTGGCCTGAAGGCGGATGCCTGCGCGCCGGTCGACGTGGGAACGATCGTGACCGTGGACCATGCGTTCTGCTCAATACTCATGACGAGACCGAGCCGACGCCCCCGCTGCTCATGCCCGCGCTTGGCGTCGCCAAGGTCCACCGGGTACACCGCCCCACGAATCACGGTTGGTCCTGCGGCCTGACTGGTACCGCGAGGTTCGTACCCGTGATCACGATGTTGCCGTTGGTGTCGTATTCCCATGCATCGGGCTCGGCGGACAGGTCCTCGTTCCGCAGCCGGTACATATCCTCGCGGGCACGCACCTCCCACGCCTCCCGGTCAAGCAGTCGCAGGGCGCGCCGGATGACGTCGCTGGTCTTCTCGTCCTGACGGCGGTTGGCCTCAACGATCCGGAGGTCCTCTTCGGTGGGGCGGAATCCGACACTCATGAGGTCACCGTACAACAAACGTACAACATCGGGGTGGCCGGTGGACGCGCAAGTCGGGGGTGTGTAGCCGAGGGGTGGTACCGATCGTGATTGCCCCGCACACCTCCGCCTGGCGGCCATCGCTCGCCCGGTTGCGCACGCCAGGCGTCGCGGGCGAACGTACCAGCCGCCGCGCCGCGGAACCTTCGCGTGTAGCGTTACTCCGAACAAGCCCCAAGCGCACACAGATGATCTAGCGTGACCCGACAAACCTGCTGGTCGCGACGCCCCGAACGGTTGGCAGGACTGCGCTCTCTCGAAGGCGGCTGCGTGCATGCGCTGCCGTTGCGCCGTCGTGTGACGCGGCTCCAGTGACTATGCGCCCGGCCATCAAGCGGACGCGGCTAGAGCGATTATCCTTCCCAATCGCTGGCAATCGCATCAGCAATCGCCCATATCGCGTCTGAACTCATGTCTGCGACTACGCAGAGCGGCAGACGGCCCCAGTCGCCGACGCTTAACGCAGCGCCGAGAAGGCGGTTAGCCACCGTAGAGCTGTCGGCTTGAGCGAGAGCCACCGCCACCAACGCCCGAGCCTGGGAGTCCGGGTCGGTGATGGTGCGGGCGAGCTGCTCAGCGTGGTCGTTTGCCCCAGCCTGGACCAGAGCCTCGACCACCGCCTCCAACGCGGGGCCTGAAAGTACGGGTGGGTGATGCCACGGGCGAGCTGCTCGGCGCAGGCCGCGGTGTCGCCGCCGGTCAGGTCGAGCATCCGGTCAGGTCGAGCATCCGGTCGTGGCGTGCCTGGTCGGTGGCGCAGTCGACGGCGCGAGCTAGATCACCGGCTGCCAGCAGGAGCCGGTAATAGCCGCGTAGCAGGTATTCCGGGGTGCCGTGGGGCCAGCGTCGTTGCCGGTAGTCCTGTGCCCAGGCGTGGAGCCGGTCCCGGTAGGCGGCGAGTCTCCTGGACCCATAGGCGCGGATGGCGTCCTGTTGGAGTTCCTCATGGCCGAGCAGGTACACCCGCGGTCCGTCGGTCGGGTTCCAGTGCGAGGCGCGGCTGGCGAAGCTGCGGCCGGCGACGGTGGACAGCAGGTGCTCGATGTGCCATTCGGTGACGTCGTGATCGGTCGAGAGCTCTTCGAGGTCACGGCCGGACAGACCACCGCCCGCCGCGGTCACCAGACCCAGCAGCTCCCGTTCCTGCGTGCGACCGGTCAACAGCCGGAGCAGATCAGCCTGCATGTCCGCCCTGATCGCGGCAGCGCGCTCGGACCGGTCCAGCACCTGGATGATCACCGGGTCGCGCAGCGGATGGCCGGGGGGAACATCTGCGGGGATCGGCGGGTCCGGGCGGCCCGCGACCACCACCCGCGCACCGTGCGGCGGGTTGGCGGGTAGCAGCCCGGCGATGCTGCGCGCCCCGGGTCCGGTCACCCCCCGGTCCTCGTCCAGTCCGTCCACGACCAGCACCAACCACTGCCCACGGGCTTCGCAGTACGCGGCGGCGTCCGCGAACCACTGGAACCACAGCCGCTCCCGGCGGCCCTCGTCCTGAAACGGGGGGAACCGACTCGCCGAGGAGTTCAGCGAGTTGCTCGGTGACGATCTCGACGAACGCGGCCCGGTCGCTGTTACCCGCATATCGGGCGGTGATGAAGAACGACACCACCCGCACCCCCGGCGGAGGGTCGAGCACGAAGCGGGACATCAACGCGGACTTCCCCGTCCACGCCGCCGCCCGCCACCACGCATACCGGCTGCCCGTCGCATCGTCCGGGGCGGCGCAGAACGCGGCCAGCCCGGCGAGTTCCGCCTCCCTGCCAAGCAGGCGTGGCGGTGCGATCTGCCGCACCTGCTCCAGATACGCCGACCGGGCGACGGGAACGGACAGCGCCCGATCGTGCCGTGAGGGTGACGGCGCTCTCGCGCCCGGTCCCGCTATCGCGGGAAAGCAGGCTCTACCCCGGGCTTTCGGCGGCGCGGCGTGATCGCGTCCAACAGCCGTCGCCGCGCCGTATCCAGGTCGACACCGAACAGGTCCACCGACACGACCGGGCGCAACAGCCCCGGCCGCTCGCAGTCCTCTACCCGCGCGACGAGCAGAAGACGCTTTGTGCCAGCCGGGTCGGCCGCCCACGCGGCCTGCCACTCCGTCGTCGCGAACGCCGACGTCAAATACGCAGCCGACAAGACAACCACGATCCGCCGGTCGTCGGACAAAGCCCGGTGCATCTCGTCGACAAAATTCGACCCCGGGCCGAAGTCCCACGCCTGAATCAGCGCCTCATGACCGGCGGCTTCCAATGTCCAAGCGACCCACACCGCCCACTTGACGTCAATACTTGTGTACGACACGAAGAAGCGCTGCGCCCCGCCGTCCCCACCGGCCATACGATCAGCACCCCACACCACCCGCGAACAACACCCACGGCCAGCGCACCCCCAGCAGCGAAAGGCCACCGCACCAGCGACGGCCACCCATCCGCCCCACGCCGTTGGAGCATTGCACCGCTGAATCCCTGGACAGCAGCGGCGCTACCGGCCCGCGCCTCGGGGCGCTGGTATGCCTGCGATACGTGGATCGGCATCGGAGTGGCATGTGCAACCAAGGGGTGGTACCGATCGTGCTCGCGCACGCCCGCGCCCTGCTCGCCAGCACCCCGCAGGGACGCACCGCCTACATCGACGCGGACCTGCGCGACACCCGGCGCATCCTCACCGCCCCCGAGCTGCCCGAGACCCTCGACCTGACCAGGCCGATCGCGCTGTCACTCATCGCGATCTTCCACTTCATCCCGGGCGGCGACGACCCGTACGGGATCATGCGTCGCCTCGTCGACCTGCTCCCCTCGGGCAGCTACGTCTCGCTGACCCACCTGACCGCCGACCTGGATCCGGCGATGCGCGAGGTCGAGCGGGCCTACCTGGCCAGCGGCGTCCCCATGCACCTGCGCACCCACGCCCAGGTCGAGCGGTTCTTCGAAGGCCTGGACCTCGTCGAGCCCGGCCTGCAGGTCGTCCACCGCCGGCGGCCCGAACTCGCGGACCCGGCCGAGACGACCCCGGTCGAGACGACCCCGGTCGAGACGACCCCGGTCGGCGACGGCGCGAGCGCGACGGACCCGGCCTCGCGGGTAAACGCCATCCCGCTGTCGGAACTGACCGACGCGCAGGTGAGCATCTACGGCGCGGTCGGCTACAAGCCCTGATGCGGGCCGGGCCCCGATGGTGGCGGCGCGTCAGGTGGCCGCCTCCGACCGGGCAGCGTAGCGGCTCGGTGGACGCGGCAGGCCGAGGTGCTCGCGCAGCGTGCGCCCGGTGTAGGCGGTGCGGAACAGGCCGCGGCGGCGCAGCTCGGGGATGACCAGGTCGACGAAGTCGTCCAGGGCGTCCGGTAGATACGGGAAGATCACGTTGAAGCCGTCGGCGGCGCGCTGCTCGAACCACTCCTGGATGTGGTCGGCCACGGTCGCCGGCGTGCCGACGAGGGTCCGGTCGTCCCGGGCGATCTGCTCGGCGAGCTGGCGGATGGTCAGGTTGTCCGCCCGCGCCTGGTCGAGAATCTGTCGCTGGCCGCTGAGACTCTGGTTGGACGCCGGCAGCTCGGGCAGCGGGCCGTCGAGCGGGAACGCGGTGAGATCGAAACCGCCGAGCCGGTAGGCCAGGTCGGCGAGTGCCACCCGCGGGTCGAGCAGCGAGCGCAGCGCGGCGATCTTGTCCTCCGCCTCGGCCTGGGTCCGCCCCACGATCGTGGACAGCGCGGGCAGCACGAGCACGTGGTCGGGGTTGCGCCCGGCGGCCGCGGCCCGCGCCTTCATGTCGGCGTAGTGCGCCTGCGCCTGCGGCAGGGTCGGCGGCGCGGTGAAGATCACCTCGCCGACTCGGGCCGCGAGCTCCCGGCCCGTCTCGGAGGCGCCGGCCTGGACGATCACCGGCCGGCCCTGCGGTGGCCGGGCGATGTTCAGTGGCCCGGCGACCCGCAGGTGCGTCCCGGTGTGGTTCAGCCAGTGCAGCTTCTCCGCGTCGAAGTAGATCCCGGACGCCTGGTCGTGGCGGAAGGCGTCGTCGTCGAAGCTGTCCCACAGGCCGGTCACCACGTCGTGGAACTCGGCGGCGCGCGCGTAGCGCAGCTCATGGTCGACGTGGCTGTCCAGCCCGAAGTTGCGCGCCTCCGCGTCGTTGAGGGAGGTGACCAGGTTCCAGCCGGCCCGCCCGCCGGAGATGTGGTCCAGCGAGGCGAAGGTCCTGGCCAGGTGGTAGGGCTCGTTGTAGGTCGTCGACGCCGTCGCGACGAGCCCGATCCGGGTGGTCGCCGTGGCGAGTGCGGCGAGCAGGGTCGTCGGCTCGAACGAGTCGTTGACGACCGAGACGCGGGAAAGCACCTCCTGGCTGGTCAGCGGGACACCGACCAGATCGGCGAGAAAGATCGCGTCGAAGGTCCCCCGCTCGGCGGTGCGCGCCAGCTCGATCACGTGCCGGATGTTCACCCCGGCGTCGGCGACGGCATGGGGGTGGCGCCAGGCGGCGAGGAACTCCCCCGGCGGCTTGAGGAAGGCGTTGAGGTGCACCTGACCGGTCCGCCGCGGTTCGGTCGATGTCATCGGGCTCCCGCCTTGCTCGTTTCGGCACCGGGCTCGGCGCGGTCCCGCGCGCCCGGCCGCGGCAGGCCGAGATGCCCCCGCAGCGTGGTCTCGGTGTAGGACTCGCGGAACAGGCCCCGGCGGCGTAGCTCCGGCACGACGTGGTCGACGAAGTCCTCGGCGGCGCCGGGCAGGTAGGGGAAGCCGACGTTGAAGCCGTCCGCGCCGCGCCCGGTGAACCATTCCTCGATATGGTCGGCGATCGTCTCCGGCGTGCCGGTGATCATGCCGCCGCCCGAGGACCGCCGGGCGAGCTCCCGGATCGTCAGGTTCTCGCCGCGGGCGAGGCCGACCATCTGCTCCTGGCGGCTGCGGCTGCCGTTCGTCTCGCCGATCTCGGGCAGCGGCCCGTCCAGCGAATAGCCGGACAGGTCCAGGTCGCCGACGGTGTCCTGGACGAGGCGGCGGGCCACGTCGTCATGGATGAGATCCAGCAGCTCGTCGCGCCGTGCGCGGGCGGCGGCCTCGGTGTCGGCGACGATCGGCGCGAGGACCGGCCAGACCAGCAGATGGTCGGGGTTGCGCCCCCGCGCCGCGGCCCGCGCCTTCACGTCGGCGTAGAACCGCTGCGCGCCGGCCAGCTCGCGCTGCGCGGTGAACACCACCTCGCCGTCGCGGGCGGCGAAGTCCTTGCCCGCCTCGGACGAACCGGCCTGGAAGATGACCGGGTGGCCCTGCGGCGGGCGGGAGATGCTCAGTGGCCCGCGCACGGTGAAGTGCTCGCCGCGGTGATGCGGGGTGTGCAGGCCGGCGGGGTCGTAGTAGCGGCCCGCGGCGGCGTCCCGCAGCACGGCGCCGTCGTCGAAGCTGTCCCACAGCGCGCGGACGACGTCGACGAACTCCGCGGCACGCCTGTACCGCAGGCCGTGTTCGAGGTGGGTGTCCCGCCCGAAGTTCGCGGCCTCCCGCGGGCTCACCGAGGTCACCACGTTCCAGCCGGCGCGGCCGGCGGACAGATGGTCGAGCGAGGCGAACTTGCGGGCGACGTGGAACGGCTCGTTGTAGGTCGTGCTGGCCGTGCCGACCAGGCCGATCCGCTCGGTCACCGTGGACAGCGCGGCCAGCAGGGTCAGGGGTTCGAACGTGTTCGACCGGGCGGTACGGGGCAGCGAGTCCAGGTGCGCGCCCGAGACCGCGAGGAGGTCGGCGACGAACACGACGTCGAAGGTGCCGCGCTCCAGCGTCTGCGCGACCCGGATGTGATGGGCGAGGTCGAGCCCGCCGTCGGGCGGCGACAGCGGATGGCGCCAGCCGGCGATGTGACCGCCGGCGCCCTGCAGCACGGCACCGAACGCCAGCATCCGCCGCCCACGGCCATTGCGGGTGGTGGTCATCTACTGTTCCTCTCCGGGCCGATCGGAGTCGGCCTGTCGGGCACGGGTGCGTGCACGGGTGTGGCCGCGGGCCGCCAGCCCAGTGCCGGGGCGATCTCGGTGGCGATGAGCTCCATGCGGCGCAGCGTCGCGTCGAGATCGGCCGCCGCACCGGTCTCACCCTGCACCGCGGCGATGAAGTACGACACGGCGGTGGGGCCGACGGGGTTGGTCGCGAGACTGTGGATCACCACGCCGACCGGGCCGTGGTGGACGTTCATCGCGTCGAGTGCGGCGCCGTCGTCGAGGTCGGGGGAAAAACCGAAGTGCCCCAGGTAGGGGCGGAACCGGGCGATGTCGGGGGCCAGGTCCACCCGGGCGGTCAGCCGGTCCGGCCCCGGGAACACCCCGTGCGAGACGGCGAGCCGCGCCCCCGCGGGCACCGGCCGGGCAGCCAGGTGGACAGCCGGGTGGACAGCCCGGTGGGCGGCCAGATGGGCGGCCAGATGGGCGGCCAGGTAGGCGTCGGCGAGGGGACGCTGCGCGGAAGCCGCCGGGCCGATGCCCAGCAGCAGCCCGTCGCCGGCCCGTGCCGCCGCCCGCGCCCCGTCGGCGTTCGTCGTCGAGTCCCAGAACCGGCTGGTGAGGGTCGGCGCGGGCGGATGCAGCCGCAGCCCGTCGGTCCCGGTGATCTGCTCGCCGGCGAGCAGCTCCCGTAGCCGGGCGCGAGCCTCGGCGAACAGCTCCCGGCGCCGGGCGGCGTCGCGCCCGAAGGCGCCGAAGGCGGGGGCACTCGGGCCGCCGGTGCCGAGCCCGAGCTGCAGGCGACCGCCGCTGAGCGCGTCGAGGACGGCGGCGTCCTCGGCGAGGCGGATCGGGTCCTCCAGCGGCAGGACGACGACGGCGGTGCCCAGCTCGATGCGCCGGGTCGCCTGGGCGGCCGCGGCGAGCAGCAGCAGCGGCGACGGCAGGCGACCGTAGTCGGGCGAGAAGTGATGCTGGGCGAGCCAGCCGCCGTCGAACCCGAGCTCCTCGCCGGCGACGAACAACTCCACCAGCTCGCGGTAGACGGCGCCGACCGGCCGTCCGCGGCCGTGCACATGGGTCAGGAAGCCCAGCCTGAACGGGCCGGGTCCGCCGGGTACGGTCATCGTGTCCCTTCTCTCCGGGTCGGGCGGCTCTCATTGGGTCGGGCGGCTCCCGTCGGGTCAGGCGGCCTGCCCGGTCAGGGCGGCGGCAGTCGTGGCACCGCCGCGAGCAACGCCTGGGTGTAGGGATGCGCCGGCCGGGACAGCACGGCGTCGGTCGCGCCCTGCTCGACCAGCGTGCCATCGCGCATGACGGCGATCTGGTCGCAGAGCCGGGCGACCACGCCGACATCGTGGGAGACGAGCACGAGGCCAAGCCGGTGCCGCTGCGCCAGCCGGCCGAGCAGATCCAGGATCTGGGCGCGGACGGCGACGTCGAGAGCGCTGACCGGTTCGTCGCCGACGAGCACCCGCGGCCGGGGCGCCAACGCCCGGGCGATGGCGATGCGCTGGCGCTGGCCGCCGGAGAACTCGTGCGGATAACGCCCGCGGACGTCGGGATCGAGGTCGACCGCCCGCAGCACCTCGTCGACCCGCTCGCGGTGGTCGCCGGGAACGCCCAGGCAGGCCAGCGGCTCCGCGACGGCCGCGCCGACGGTCATCCGCGGGTCGAGCGATCCGGCCGGATCCTGGAACACGACCTGGACCTCGCGGCGGAACCAGCGAAGCGCCCGCGGGCGTCCAGGGACGACCGGCCGACCCCGGTAGCGGACGGTGCCGGCATCGGGGCGGTCCAGGCCCAGGAGCAGGCGGACGAGGGTCGACTTGCCCGACCCGGACTCGCCGACGATGCCGAGCGCCGCGCCGTCGGCGAGGCGCAGGGTCACCTCGTGCACGGCGTGGCGGACGCCGGGCGGGCCGAACGGGGATGTCCGCGGCAGGCGGTAGCTCCGGCCGAGCCCCTCGGCCTCGAACAACGGCACGGCGGCCTCGGCGGTCTCGGCGGTCTCGGCGGCGGTCGCGTCGCCGCCGGCCTGCTCCCTCGCCGCGGTCACGGGCTCGTCCTCGCCGCCGCGGATTCGGCGGTCGGAAGATCCCACTGGGTGAGCCGGGCCGCCGCCAGCAGCTCGCGGGTGTGCGGGTCGGCGGGGGCGCGCAGCACGTCGTCGGTCGCGCCGGTCTCCACGACCCGGCCGTGGCGCAGCACGGCGAGCCGGCGGGTCACCGCGGCGACCACCGCCAGGTCGTGGGTGATGAACAGCAGAGCGGTGCCGGCCTCGGAGACGAGCCGGCCGAGCAGGGCGAGGATCTCGGCCTGGACGGTGACGTCGAGCGCCGTCGTCGGCTCGTCCGCGATCAGCAGCGCCGGCCGGCACGCCAGCGCCGCGGCGATGCAGACCCGTTGGCGCTGGCCGCCGGAGAGCTCGTGCGGGTAGGACCGGACGAGCCGCTGCGGGTCCGGCAGCCCGACCGCCGCGGCGAATTCCACCGCGGCGGTCGCCGCCGCTGTGCGGGAGTACCCGCGGTGCAGTCGTAGAGGTTCGGAGATCTGACGGCCGACCCGCATCAGCGGGTTGAGCGCGGTCGACGGCTCCTGGAAGATCATCGCGAGCTCGCGGCCACGCAGCCGGGACAGCTCCCGGTCGGAGCCGCCGAGCAGCTCGCGGCCGTGCAGGCGGGCGCTGCCGGTGACGCGCGCCCCCGGGGGCAGCAGGCCGAGAACGGCGAGCGCGGTCAGCGACTTGCCCGACCCGGACTCGCCGATGAGCCCCACCCGTTCGCCCGCGGCCAGGGCGAAGCTGACACCGTCCACCACATCGACGCCGCCGAAACGCACCCGCAGGTCGGTCACCTCCAGCAACGCCACATCGGCCGTCATGTCTGGCCCGCCCGCTCGGCCGAGCGCTCGACCGCCCGCTCGCGCAGCCGCGGGTCGCCGGCCTCGCGCAGGCCGTCCCCGAGCAGGTTGAAGCCGAGGACCGTCAGCACGACCGCGAGGCCGGGCCACAGCAGCGTCAGTGGGCGCAGGGTGAGGTACGGCTGGAGCTCGGCGAGCGTCCGCCCCCAGGACGGGGTCGGCGGCGGGGTGCCGAAGCCCAGGTAGGACAGCGCCGCCTCGGTCAGCACGGACAGGCCGAGGATGAGCGAGAGCTGGACCCACACCGTCGGCGCGATGTTCGGCAGCACGTGGCGGCGCACGATCCGGCCGGTGCCGGCGCCGGCGGCCCGCGCGGCGAGCACGTAGTCGGCGCCCAGCACCCGGCGGACCTCGCCACGGGTGACCCGGCCCAGCCCGATGCCCGCCCCGACGCCGATGGCGACGATCGCGGTCCAGCGCGAGCCGCCGTACACGGCCGCGAGCACCATGGCGAGCAGCAGCACCGGGAACGCCAGCAGCACGTCGACGAGGTGGGCGACCCCCTCGGCGACCAGGCGCGGTGGCAGGGTCGCCAGCAGCGCGAGCCCCACCCCGACGACCGCGGCGATCGCGGTGGCCGCCACCGCGACCGCCAGGGTGGTGCGCGCACCGACGAGAACCTGGCTGAACAGGTCCCGGCCGAGCCGGTCGGCGCCGAACCAGTGGGCGGTCCCGACCGGCGCCCAGGACGCCGCCGGGTCCACCCGGGTCGGGTCGTAGGGCGTCCAGACCAGCGACACGGCGGCCGCGACGACGACGAGCCCGGACAGGACCGCGCCGAGCCGACCGGACCGGCTGCCCCACACGCCGCGGGCCAGCGCCCGCACCGACCCGGTCAACGGGCGCTCCGCAACCGCGGGTCGAGCAGCCGGTTCGCGAGGTCGACGCCGAAGCCGACGACGAGCACGGCCGCGGTGACCAGCAGCACCGTGCCCTGGACCTTCACCAGGTCACGGTTGCCGATGTCGGCGACGAGCATCTGGCCAAGCCCGGGCAGCGCGAACACGTTCTCGACGATGACGGCGCCGAGCAGCAACGTCGCGAACTCCACGCCGAGAATCGACACCACCGGCAGGGCCGCGTTGCGCAGGCCGTGGCGGCGAAGGGCCTGGCCGCGCGTGAGGCCCTTCGCCCGGGCGGTCCGGATGAAGTCGGCGTTCAGCACCTCCAGGGTCGCCGAGCGGACGAAGCGCAGCAGCACCGCAGCCTCGACCACCGCCAGGGTGACCGCGGGCAGCACGAGGCTGCGCGCGGCCGCGACCGGATCAGCCCAGCCGTCGGTGGGGAACCCGCCGGCGGGCAGCAGTCGCCAGTCGACCGCGAACACCGTGATCAGCATCAGCCCGATCCAGAAGGCCGGGACAGCGAGGCCGAGCTGGCTCAGCGCCGACAGGGCGACCCCGGACGCCCGCCGGTGGCGTGCCGCGGCGAGGATGCCCAGCGGCACGGCGACCGCGAGCGCCAGCAGGGTGGCGCCCCCGACGAGCGGGGCGGTCACCCTCAGCTTCTCGGAGAGCTCCGCCGACACCGAGGCGCCGCTGAGCGCCGAGACCCCGAAGTCCCCGGTCAGCACGCCGCCCATCCAGTCCAGGTACTGCGCGGGCAGGGACCGGTCGGCGCCGATCTCGTGGCGGATCCGCAGCACCTGGTCGGGCGAGGCGGACGTCCCGGCCAGCACGTCGGCGACGTCGCCGGGCAGCAGCCGCAGCAGCGCGAACACGAGCAGGCTGGCAACGAACAGCGAGACCACCAGCAGACCCAGGCGCCGCAGGATGATCACCGCCATCGACGCGCCGCCCCGGCCCGGCTGCCGCGGCTGCCCCGGCCGGGGCAGCCGCCGACCGGGCGGGTCAAGACTTCAACACCTCGATCTTCGACAGGTCGTAGACCGCGGAGACGTCGTCGGTCGGGTAGCCGGTGACGCCGACCCGGGCGACCTGCCGCGCCTTGCCGAGCAGCAGCCAGTCGGCGATGGCGTCCTCCGAGTAGCGGCGGGCGAGGCCGCGCAGGGCCGTGTTGCGGTCGGCGTCGGAGGCGGCGGTGGCACCGGCCTTCGCGAGATCGCGGGCCTGCGGGGAACGGTCGCCGAAGTAGTAGCCGGGCTTGACGTAGAAGGCGAGGTCCCGCGCCTCGGCGTGGTCGACGATGCTCAGGTCGTAGTCGTGCTTGGTGTAGACGCCGGTGAGCCAGGCGGGGAACTCGACGCGGCGCACCTCGACGGTGACGCCGATCTCGCGTAGCTGCGAGGTGACGTAGTCGCCGATGCTCGGCGGGTAGATGTTCGGGATGGTGAGGCCGAGGCGCAGCCCGCCGCCGTGCCCCGCCTGCGCGAGCAGCCGGCGGGCACCCGCGGGATCGTACCGGTCGATATTCGTGAGGTCCTCGTACCAGGGGTCCAACGGCGGCACGGGCGAGCCGATCCGGGTCCCGGCGCCGAGCACCTTGATCAGGCCGTCCTTGTCGATGCCCTGGCGGATCGCGCGGCGGACCCGGACATCGGCCAGCGGCCCGCGGTCCTGGTTGAACGCCAGGGTGAACTTGTCGGTGGTCGTGCCCTCGGCGACGACGAACTTCGGGTTGCCCCGGTAGGTGTCGACCAGGTCGTTGTCGGAGATCACGCCGACGTCGACCTGACCGGTGCGCACCGCGTTGTTCTGCGCGTTCGTGTCGGTGAGGTAGCGGAAGACCACCCGGGCGACCTTGGCCTTCGGCCCCCGGTAGGCGTCGTTGCGCACGAGCGTGATGCTGTCGCCGCGCCGCCAGGAGTCGAAGCGGAACGGCCCGGTGCCGTCGGGACGACCGTCGAGGCCGGTGGCGCTCTGGCGCACGATGACGCCGGCCGGGCCGGTCAGGTTGAACAGCAGCCCGCTGTCGCGCTCCTTCAGAGTCAGCACCACCGTGTGCGCGTCGGGGCTGCTGACCGCGGAGATGGAGGCCAGGTCGCTGGCGTGCGGGTTCGTCGAGTTCGGGGCGATCACCTGGGTCAGCGACGACACCACGTCCGCGGCGCGCACCGGGGCGCCGTCCTGGAAGGCGGCGTTGTCCGCGAGGGTGAACGTGTACGTGCGCCCGTCCGGAGAGATCCGGTAGGCCGTCGCGAGCGCCGGGCTCACGACGCCTTTCTGATCCCGTTTCAGCAGCCCCTCGTACACGTTGCCGAGCAGGATCTGGCCGACGGCGACCCCGCTGGCCCGGGTGATGTCGAGGCTCGTCGGTTCGAGGACGGCACCGATGGTGACGGTGGCGTCGGGATTGGCGCGACCGCCGGTCGACGCCGACCCGCCGCCACTACCGCTACCACCACTACCGCCGCCGTCCGACCCACAGGCCGCCAGGGCCAGACCTGCGACGGCGACGGTGGCGGCGAGAGTTCTGATTCTCATGAAGCGCCCTTTGCGAGGCAGCAATGATGCCGGCGGGCGCGCGGAAGTCAGCGCCCGGCGACCGGAAGGATTCAGGCGGCGGGCCGGGAACGGCCGCGTCGAGAATGCGCCCCGCCTGCCGGCGCCGCCATCCAGCGAGGACGCGCCCGTCGAGGTGGCGGGTGGCGATGGGGGTGGCGGGAACGGTTATGGAGACGGCGTTGGTGCACCGAGCCGGGGGCGGCTGGCGACCGGCCCGGAGAAGGCCGCCGTCAGACGTTGATCAACAAAAGATCTGGTTGATCAACAACAGACCTGGTCGAAGTGGTGCGCGCGACGGGAATTCCAGAACGCGTCCAGAATCGCCGGCCGTGGCGGCCGCCCAGTTCCCACAGCCTGACTGTAACCAGGTGCGTGGCGATCGGTCCAGAGGTGCACAGAACGCCCGGGAACGTCTGGGCCACGCTCGACCGGACGCCACCCGGAGCGTGCCCCCGCCTGGCACAGTGGCGGGGTGGCTTCGCGCATCCGGCTCACCCGGCGCCGTCCGGTCGATCACATGCAGGTGGCCAGCCGGCTGTGTCCCTGACCGCCCGCGCCGCTCCTGATAGTGACACCGACGCGCCGGGAGGCGAACCACCGTGACCAGCGCCCGTACGCTGCCCACCCTCGACATCGGCCCGTTCCGGGCCGGCACCGCCGACCGCACGCGGTTCCTCGCGCAGCTGCGCGCGGCCTGCCACGGTCCCGGTTTCTTCTACCTGACCGGGCACGGAATCCCCGCCGCGCGGACCGCGGCCGTGCTCGACGTCAGCCGCCGCTTCTTCCACCTCTCCGAGGCGGCGAAGCTGGAGATCGAGAACGTCCATTCGCCGCATTTCCGCGGCTACACCCGCCTGGGCCACGAGATCACCCGCGGCAACCCCGACATCCGCGAGCAGATCGACATCTCCGACGAACGCCCGGCCCGGGTACTGGGCCCCCACGACCCGGCGTACCTGCGCCTCGACGGCCCCAACCAGTGGCCGGCCCAGGTCCCCGAGCTGCGTGCGAGCGTGCTCGCCTACATGGACGAGCTCGGCGGGCTGTCCCGCCTGCTGGTCCGGGCCTTCGCCGAGTCACTGGGGCTGCCGGCCGACCATCTCGACCGGACCTTCGCCGACGAACCCCGCTCGCACCTGAAACTGATCCGTTACCTGACCGCCCCCCCGGCCCACCCCGCCGGCTACGACCAGGGCGTCGGCTCCCACAAGGACGGCGGCTTCCTCAGCTTCGTTCTCCAGGACGACGTCCGGGCGCTGAGCGAGGGGGGCGACGGCGCTGCCGGCGATGAGGGCCGGGACGGCGCTGCCGATCGACCGGGGGACGCGCTCGGGCCGGCCCCGGGGCTGCAGGTGGCCGACGGCGCCGGCGGCTGGATCGACGCGGTCCCGAGGCCCGGAACCTTCGTCGTCAACATCGGTGAGATGTTCGAACTGGCGACCCGCGGCTACTACCGCGCCACGGTGCACCGGGTCGTCAGCCCACCGCCGGGCCACGAACGGCTGTCCGTGGCGTTCTTCTTCGGCCCGCGGCTGTCCGCCACCCTCGAACCCGTTCCCCTACCCGAGGAGCTCCTGCGCGAGATCGGCGACGCTCCCCCGCCCGACCCGCACAACCCGATCTTCGCGCAGCACGGCGTGAACACGCTGAAGAGCTGGC
>NZ_JANEZT010000099.1 GCF_025403405.1 Frankia tisae | reverse complement strand
CGCACTGCCTCCCCCCGCCGTGGGAGAGCACCCCCCAGCCGACCAGCGTTCCAACTGCCCCTCCGCCTCTCACTCTGCGTGCTCCGCCTGTAGACCGACACGTCCTGCCCGGACCTGACGGGCTTCTCCGACGTGCCCCGAACTCCTTCGGGATACAGGCATCCAGCAGACGAGGAACCAGCATGAAACGACTGATACTGCTCATCGTGACGACCCTGGCCGCGATCGTTCTCGCCGCCTGCGGCAGCGACGGAAGCAACGGCACCATGAATTCCGGTACCGCCGATCACAACGCCGCCGACGTCACCTTCGCCCAGAACATGATCCCCCACCACCGGCAGGCCGTCGACATGGCCGACTTGGCCGGAACCCGCGCCAGCAACCCGGAGGTGAAGGCCCTTGCCCGCCAGATCCGCGCGGCGCAGGCCCCGGAGATCGCCACCATGGTCGGCTGGCTGAACGCCTGGAAGCAGCCCACCACACCCCCCGCCGCCAGCGGTTCCGAGCACGGTATGGGCGACCACGGCTCAGCTACCATGATGCCAGGCGACGCCATGACCGGAATGATGAGCGAAGAAGACATGGCGAAGTTGAAGATGGTGACCGGATCATCCTTCGACCGAATGTTCCTCACCATGATGATTGCGCATCACCGAAGCGCTGTCGCCATGGCAGCCACAGAAATCCGGGACGGGCGCTACGCCCCGGCGAAACAGCTCGCCGATAGCATTCAGAAGAACCAGACCATAGAAATCACCACCATGGAGAATCTGCTCACCAAGATCTGATTGCCGGCCGGGTGGTGGCCGCGGACGAGGGTGGGGCCACCACCCCTGCCTACCAAACACGGTCGGAGATCCACGCACGGCGAACCTCCATGTGTCCTGCTCCTCGCCGCCGCCATCGCAGCAAGGCCTCTCGCCCAGGCAAGCTGCCGGCCGACGGCCGGTTGGCGACCGTCACGGATGAGGCTGGACGTCACGTCGTCGACGTCACCGTCCTCGCGGACTTCGCGAAGGATCTGCCTACCGGCGCCGGCGGAGCAGTCGGCTGGGCATCGGATCGTTCGATCGCCTCGACCCGTACCAGACCGCCGACGTGTGCGGAGTTCCCGTCTATCCGCTGCAGGAACTTGGCGACCATCGCGGCCAGTGCTCCGAGGCCGCGATCAGGCACTTCGCCCTCACCCGGAGGACGAAGTGGTCGGCGGCCCTCGTCGCCGCGGGCACCAATCGGATGGTCATTGATAGCGCGTCGCACGAGCAAGTGCGGCGACGCTCAAACCTCGCCCATGAGATCTCGCACCTCGTCCTGGAACACGAGTTCGACACCCTCCTCCTCACGGACGACACCTCCTGCTTCACAGGCGAGGAGAAGGAGGCGATGTTCCTCGCTCGTGAACTACTCATCCCGGAGGAAGCAGCGAAGTGCGCCGCGTTCAGAGGACTCACCAACGAGGAAGTCGGAGTCCGCTTCGACGTCAGCCTTCAGTTCGCCCAGTGGAGGATGTCGGGACCCCGCGTCTACGCGCAACGCGCCCTCTCGCGCCAAGACAGCGCCTCGTGACACCGAACCCACGCCGCGACACTCTGTCGCCGAGACCGAACCTCGAGTGCACCGCGGCTACCCTGGCCGTCGGTCTGCGGTCGGCAGCCCGTGACTCGGCCGCACCGACGCTCAACGCAGGGTCGCCCGATACGGAGCTTGATATGTGGCACGCCCACCATCACGAGGTCGGTGACGGTGCCGACCGTCCGGGTGTCCCCTTGTCGACAGCAGCCCGAGCATCGCGGCGCAGCTGGGCCACCAGACTGCGGGCGGTGCCCGCGCCGACGTGGAGCCGCTTGCGGAGCGTCTCGGCGGAGATCGGGCGGCGGTGGAGCTGCCAGTGCAGGACGTCCTCAGCGCGTGCCCGGTGAAGCAGATCCTGGTACCGCGCGCCAGACCTGTTCCCGTCGTTCGTCACCTCGGCGGACGGCACTCCCTCTCCGACCCGCTGACGAGCCAGCTGCGGAACCACTGGCTGAACCGCCCGGATCGACGCGGACGAGTCGCTCGTCGCCTCGCCGTCCAGCGTTGATGTGCTCGCCTGCATGGCCTGGAGCAGGCTGGGCCCTACCTCGGCCCAGCCGATCAGGAGGAGCGGTCCGACGGCATCGAACGCGGCTTTGCCGTAGTGGCCGGCGATGAGGGGTTCCGCGATGTTCAGGGCAAGCGTTACAGTGCTAGAGAATATGAGCAGACGCCGCGCCGACCGAACCACCCCTGCGGGCCCGCCGTGCAGGACGAGGTGGCGTGTGCCGACCAGAAGCGCCACGACCGAGAGGTCCACCGCCGGCGCCACGAGGAACGCGACATACGTCGGCACCCCTAGGCGGATACCGAGCATTGCGACGTTCCCGAACGCGAAGAGGAACGTCAACCCGACAACGATCCCCACGATCATGGTCACCAGGCGGACCGGAACGCCCGGACCCGCCAGGTGTGCGGAACGGGTGTTCGAATCAGTGGATGATATCTTCGGCCGGACGTTCACTGGACATCGTCCCTGGTCAGGAGCCTCTTGGAGACCGGGCGGACGGTGATTTCAGGACCCTGAACCAAGATCAGACGGTTCTTATTGTGGTGCGTTAGGTCCACAGCAACTCGCAGGTCAGGGCCTTGATCGAAAGACTTCGATCAAGGCCCTTGATCTTTTGTCCGTCATTCGTCCGCGAGACGGGACACCCTCCGGCAGCACGGGACGACACGAGAGGGCTATGTCCTTCGTCACACTGGACGCACTTCCTCCCCCATCTCGCATGGGCGCTCGACTTCGTTCTATGGCATCCGGCAGGGCTGTCGGTCGAGTAGCCCGAGCGGCACGCTCAAGCGATAGCGGTCTACAGGTGGTGCAGCGGTCACGCCGCTCGTGGCCGACCCAGCTCATCTCAAACCCGGCCTGATGCGACCGACCCGACAAGGGTTCTCCTGACCACCGAACCATCGATCTGCGACCAGCAGGCGGCTGAGAGGGGAGGTGGGGTGCCGTCAGTTGACGGCACCCCAGAGGCGGAGCCCGCCATATGCAATCGCGAAGAACAGGACCGCAAGAAGGTCACCCCGCGCGATGACCTGAAACCCATGATCATGACACCGGGTGAAGAGTCCGCGGCGGGCACGGTAGCAGAGGCGGGTGGTCGACCGGGTGACAGCCCCGCATCGGGACAGCCAGTACAGACCGCTGAAGAACGGCAGGACGACCACAAGGAGGAAAAGGATCACCACGGTCGTTCCACGAGGTACAAAAGCGCATTGAACCGGGACACACTAGCCCGCTCCGCCGACAAGGGCTACCTCCAAGTCGTTGAGGATGGCGCGTACCGGCCCCCAACACATCCCCAGCGTGTACTCGTCCGGCCTGAATTTGGACTCCAGCTGCTGGCGGGGATGAACGTAGTTACGGAATTCTCGGACTTTCTCCATGAATTCTTTTGCATCGATCTGGATCCAGCCCTTTTTGTGCGCAGCACTCAGCAGGAGAGCCAAACTGGCCCTGTGGGCGGGAGTCTTGCCCTTCTGTCCGGGGAATCCGTCCCTAAGGAGCGTGGCATCGCGCTCGGTCAACACAGAGAAGAGGAGACCTTCAATGAAAGAGCCGATCCCCACCACCGCAAGGAGGTAGGCCTTTCCCAGCTCGCATGCATGAACCTCGGCGATGCGCTCCAACAGGATCGCCACCATGGCCTCGTCCGCGATGAGGTGCGGCAGGCGTTGGTCAAGATCGGACGGTGCCGAGAAGACAGGCATCAACTGCAGTGCATCAAGGTCGGCGAGCACCGGCCTCCCAACCGCCGTTGAGACGATCAAGCGCTCTGGTTCGAGAATGCGGTTGAGTTCGATCTGAACAACAGTAGCAGCCTCCACCCCCTCGTCATACTCCAGCGGGTCACATAACCTGCACAGCAGACGTTCAATGTCCGCCTGGTTTTCACGACGTTCTTGAATTTCCTCGATAAGCCAGCGAACGCGCGGCGATCCGTCGTACTCGGGCGGTTCGGTCCAGCCTGCATGGCGAAGAAGTCGTTCAATCTTCCATCCCGCCCGCTCAAACGGGCCGCCAATGTCGCAGACGAGCTTCGCCACTCGTTCGACGGTCCTCGGGTCCAAGGGCAGCATCCACACTCCTGTTTCCTAGGCCGGCACTACAATGACCGGCCGAGCCTGTGCGCGAGGTTTGAGTTCAGTGAGCCGAGGCTGCGGCCGGAAGGTCGACCTTGGAGCAGGCACGTCGCCACTCCTCGACGATCCGCGCAGTCTCGCCACGCGGATCGCGGTACCAGTCGATGGACCAAACCCGGCAGAAGCGCCAGCCCAGCCGCTCCAGCTGGGCCTGTCGAAGTCGGTCCCGCTCGCGGGCGCTCGCCGTACGATGATATTGGAGGCCATCAGTCTCCACAGCGAGGACCATGCGCCCGGGAGATTCAGGATGAGCCAACGCGAAGTCGATTCTGTATTCCGCCACCCCCCATTGCGGAAAGGTGGGGATGCCTGCACCAACAAGGGCATCGAAAACATTCTTCTCGAAGGCGTTCATTTCGACATCAAGCGGTCTTCCCGGAAGGCCGCCGACACCTCGGTTCGCGGCAAACTCCAGGAATCTTCTCAGTAGCTCAGGGCCCCGATGTTTGGCCTTCTCCACGGCTGGGGCCATGTCGTGATGAGTGAAGGAACTCACCACGGTCATACGCACGCGCGCGCGAGTGATCGCGACGTTGAGCCTGCGCTCTCCACCATTCTTGTTGAGCGGGCCAAAATTCATGGTGAGCTTGCCGGCGGGACTCTTGGCGTGCCCAAGGGTCAGGATGATCGCGTCTCGCTCGTCGCCCTGGACCTGCTCTAGATTCTTGATGAAGAACCTCTTCCGCAGTTCACGATTATCAGAAAAAAAGGGGGCGAGCTCCGGATTTTTTTGCAGCGCAGCATCAAGCGCCATTCTGATCCGGTCGGCATGAGGAAGGCCCATTGTAATCACGCCAAGTGTTTCTCCTGATCGGCACTCAGCGTGACCAAGCACTAGTTGCACAACCCGTTCGACCTCTTCCGGAGCGGAACCCTCCTGACCGGGAACCACACGACCGTCGACCACCTGCAGATCTATCGGAGGCTCGGCTCCCACGCCAGGAAAGGTGATCAGCTTGCCGCGGTAGATCTCTTTGTTGGCGAACGCTATGAGCCTCTCGTCCCTACTCCGGTAGTGCCAGGTCAGCGGTTGCCTACTCCGTGGCGGGATAACACTCTTAACCTGATCGAGAATTGATTCGTACAGACCTAGGTCGACGCCCGCCCCCGCATCGCCACCTGAGGCAGGCTCATCGTCAGAAAGCGCCCGGTCGAAGAACGTGGTTGGCGGCAGCTGTTTCTCGTCGCCTGCGATGATGATCTGCTTCCCTCTCATGATCGACGGAATTGCGGTGTGCGGCTCTACCTGGCTTGCCTCATCGAAAACGACCACATCGAACATGCACTCAGGAGGGAGCATCCGGCTGACGACGAGCGGCGACATCGCCCAACAGGGATAGAGAGCCAGGAGTACATCGGGTGCTTTCAGGAGAAGACCCCGGAGAGGAGCATGTCCCACTCGGCGCTGCGCCTGCCTATCGATCTCCCAGATCTGGAGGCGGTTCTGCTCACGTGCCACCTGAAGACGCTCGGCCGCGGCATGACGTACCCGGGCTGCGTTGACCCGGAGATGAGCCGCGTCAAGCTGCTTGAACTCGTCGACGATTCTGGAGTGCTGGCGGCCCACAAACCCACCGAGCGCAGGAAGCCGCGCTTGCAACGCATCAAGCACCGAGCATAACCAGGCCCGCTCTAGCGCGGCGGCCGCCTCGGCAGCGCTGGCGTCGCAGGCCGCCAGCTCGTCCAGCAGTTTCCCCAAGCCCTTCGCTGTAAGCCACTCGATGAGCCGATTGATTTCGGGCATGCGGTAGAGCACCTCGCGCTCGGCGGCAAGGCGACCCAAGGCTTTCTGCAGGACGCCCAGCGACCAGGCACCCCAGCCCTCCATCTGGGCGCTCCCGGCCACCGAGGAGATCTGGCCCCACAGTCGTTCGTACTGCTCCACGGCCTCAGTGCTACCTGCCACAATGGTCGGCGGCCGGCCGGACCTCGACAGCTGCGACCACCGTGTCTGCTGGTCGAGGGCGGCCGCCAGTCCTGAGTGGAGCGCCCGTGTGTCATGGGCGCCATCCGTACACATCATTCTTGCTTTTCTCGTCAGTTGGCGGCGTTGGCAGAATCTCAGCGTCCTGGGGCTTCGTCCCCGAAAAGCGCTGTCCCCGGTGGCGAGTACCAGATCTTCCAGATCGGCGGTAAACACATCGACGCCGAACCTCCGTATGGACCCTTCGACGTCACTGACCAGCTTAAGCAGTGTTCCCCATTCATCAAGGCGGTCAGGGCAGCGCAGCCCGACCGCGCCGGCCACGTCACCCAGCCGCTTGAATGCTTCGTCAAGCGTCGATGCTGTGAGTTCGTCCAAGTCAGACAGTATTCTGCGTACCTCTGCGGTATCCCGAACTGTCGCCCGAGACCAGCTCGATCTTCCCCGTCGGATAAGCAGGCCACCCTTGTCCACCAAATCCTTGAGATTTACTATGGCCTCGGCGAACGTATCGGCGTCGAGGCCCGCGAAAGCAGCGGCCGGTATTCGCACGTCACCGGTGGGTCCCTGGGTAAGTCCCTGGAGACGACACATCGCCTGATAGAAGCTTATCCCCCATGGCTCCTGTGGGTTGTGCAGCGCGTCGGTTTGGGAGACGAGGATGGAGCGTCTCTTCATCAGTTCGCGATGCAGGTCACCCACATTCGTCTCAACTTCCCGACCCTGCCCCTCCAGGTCGCTGGCGATCTTTCTCAGTACATTCCGCCGGCTCGCTCCCGCATCATGCAGGTCAAATACCAGACGAGCGAGGCCCAGCTCATCAAGACGGTCGGTCACGGCCGTGATCGCGGCTCTCTTCTCGGCCACGAAGAGCACCTTCTTACCAGCCGCTGCGAGACTTACGACAATATTAGCGATGGTTTGGCTTTTACCGGTCCCGGGCGGCCCTTCGATCAGAAGGTGCCTTCCCGACAAGGCCGCACTGATCGCCTTATGCTGCGAGGAATCAGCGTCCAGCACTATCAGCTCGTCTTCCGGCCTAATGCTGTCCGGTGACAATTCCGGACCCCGGTCGGCCATCAACGCCTCTATCGTGGACCTGTGACCGGCGAGTGCAGCGACGATATCGTGTGCGGCCAACAGTTTGGCCGACTTACGCAGATCCTGCACCATAGCCATCTTCTCGAAGCTGAAGATCCCCATGATGATCTGCTCATCGAACTCGCTCGCATTATCGAGCCTCTGCAACGCTACGGCGACTAGCTGGTAGACGTTTTTTGCCTTCGCGCGTAGATCATCGACCGCCTCGAGTGCTTCCCGAATCAGGCCCGCCAGCTCGTCGTCGACCCGAAACCCTCGGAGCCTATCGAGCGCGTAGATCAACACTGGGTTCAGCTCCGCAACAGAATGCAGTTCCAGAGCAAGGTCGCCATGCCCGGATGTCCGGCCATGGACGACAACCGGCTGAAGCAGGAGAGGCGCCCGAATCGGGGGTATCGGGGCCACCCCGCCCGCCTTCCCACCTTTCATTCCGAGGAACCCGCAGGCAATATGCCCAACCTCAATCCCCTGTTCCTCGCTGAAATCTATGATCTTTCTGCGCAGACCCTGCAGCCGAGAAAAGGAGATCTTGTACACAGCCGGGTCGGGATAAAGCGCGCGGAGGCGAACCCTTTTACCGTCGAGGAGTTGACTCACGGCCTCCGGATCGGCGTCGGTGAGATCTAGGACGTCCGTGCTCGATTTCCTGCGCCACAGGAGGCCATTTTTTCGACTTAGGTCAACCAGGCTATCGGCCCATCGTCCGGCCGCAGCCCGCACCACCTCCGACCTCCGCCCCTCTTCCGTGGCATCAATCACAGATCCTCCCCTAGCCGCCTGCCACCCAGGAAGGACCCTGGAAGTACCCACCCGATGCGGGGCGAGCTGGCGAATGTATCAATTATCCGGATCGTTAGGCGCCTTCAGATCAGACGTGTTATAAATAACGGCATTTGCCCGATATGCCGTTAAAGCCGCCGTTCGCCTCATCGCCTCGCTCGGCACCGCCTGCCGCCCGCCCAAGATCGAGACTGCCGCGACCTGACCAGCCTTCTCAGACCTTGTGGTCGGCGACGAAAGCGTCCAGATCAAGCATATTGGACAGGCAGGATTGTCTATTGCATGGCTCTCGACGATCCGTTTTTGGGCACAGTGAATCCCGCGAGCAAGATCGGCCGACCAGGACGGCGCTCATCGACGGGCACCGGCTGTGAGGCCTGCGGGTGATCTCCCGTGGCGAGGACGCGTCGCTGCATCGCTTGAAGATTCACAGAACCAGCACGGATCTGGAGTGCAAGCCGAGCCGGCGATTCACAGCTCGAAGTGCGCAGCGGCGCCCTCGTGGCCAGAGGTGTTGGTGTGCGGCCCGAGCTCGGAGTGCAGGGTGACCGCATCGGCTTGCAGGCCGAGCGCGGCGCCGAGGAGCTGTGCTCGTCGGCCCTGAGCATCGCCCGGTGCGGCGGCTGCGGGTAGTCCACCCGCAGAACGGAGCGCCCATAGCTCGGACTCCAGATCGGCGGTCGGTCGGTTGGCCAGATGGTGGATCTCGGCACGGTCGAGGAGGTGTAGGGCGCGCTGCCAGTCTTGGCAGGCTCCGGACGGCGGCGGATCCACGTAGGCGGCCGGATCGACGTCGGCGGTCGCGCAGAGCCGGGCGAGCCGGTGGTCGACGATGGCGAGACCGTCGCGGATGGCACCGCGGTCGATCGCCGCCAGGGTCCGGCTGAGGGCAGCGGGGGTCGATCCGGCGTCGAGGAGGGCGTGGACCGCCGCGGTGGCACGTTCGGCAGCCAGACCACGGGTGTCCGGCCGGCCGGTGGGGTGCAGCGCCGAGGCCCATGCCTCAACGAGAGCGGCGGCGAGGTCGTGCTGTTCCTCCCAGCGGTGGCGAACGTCGCCGTCGTGGTCGTCGGGCGGTGGCGGTCCGGGATCTCCCGGACCGAGGTGAGCAGCGTGGCGAGCCTGGTAGATCGCGAGACCCGCCACGGCGTCGTCCCAGGCCCGGCGGGCCGGTCCACCCGCCGGGCGAGGTCCGATGCGGTCGAGCAGGCTGGCCGGTGGGTCGGCGAGCGACGCGGCAGCCACGGCGACCTCCGCGGACCGCTCCGCCCGTGCGAGCACCACCGGATCGATCACGTTGCCGTCTCCGTCAAGCGCGCTCGACTGCCAGTCACCCGCGCTGTTCGCGCCGAGTTTCGCGCCGTTCGCGCCGCGATCCGCCTCCACCGCGCCGTGCCCTGAACTGATCGCGCCGCTGATCGGATCGCCATCCGCTCCGAGGAAGCCGCTGTCGTGCGCGCCGGGGCGCGACATGAATGAAGGGGTCCGGCTGGGTTGCCCACCGCCGGTGGCAAGGCGAACGCGGCGGCGCAGGGCGGTCAGCTCGGCCAGGGTGTACTGGCGGCGCAGCCGGGCGACGGCCGCCGCGTCCGGGTCGAGGGCTTGGACGAGCCGGTCGGTCCGGGAGGCGGCCAGGTGGCCGGCGAGCCGGTCGAGCGGGTCACCGCGGGCGGGTACGACGGGCAGCAGGTCCTCGGTGTCGCCGGGCGCGGTGAGCTCGTGGCTGTCGATGAGGTAGGCGGCCAGGTCGGTGCGGGCGCGGGAGAGCATGACGTACAGACCGGTTCGGCTCGTGCGGTCGGTGACGACGGCCCGGGCGGTGGCCATGGTGCTGCCCTGCGCCTTGTGCGCCGTGATCGCGTAGGCATGCGTCAGCCCGCCGTCACGACCGTCGGGGAAGACGTGGGTGACGTAGT
This sequence comes from Frankia tisae, assembly GCF_025403405.1. Classification (GTDB taxonomy): domain Bacteria; phylum Actinomycetota; class Actinomycetes; order Frankiales; family Frankiaceae; genus Frankia; species Frankia tisai. Next base: position 8,275 of record NZ_JANEZT010000099.1, on the reverse strand, counting down.
CCCAGCCGATGCTCACGCTTCCCTTGCCGGGGAAGTCGACGGTCAGCGTCCGACCGTCCGGCCGGTCCGCAGCGGGGCCGGGGTCGATGGCGGTGACGGTCCCGATCGTGCCGGTGCGGATGTATGCCGATGCCGGTCGGCCGGCGGGGATGAGCGTGTGGCCGGCCTGGGTGAGGGTGATGACCTCGTCGCCGACGTGGAACCGGCGGCCGGCGACCTCCAGGAACAGGTCCGGGTCGAGCTCGTTGGCCTGGATCCGGCGAAGCTGCGCGGCCCGGTTAAGCCACTCGACCGTCCCGTGATCGCCCGCCATCATCCGCGGCAAATCGGCGAGCCGCGAGTCGTCAGCGCCGCGCCGGCTCTTCTCCGACGCGTGGTCCGCGCCGGATGCCGCGTCGCCTCTGGCGCGGTTCGCGCCGGTGGCCGCGCCGCGGACGGCGGTTCGTTCGTCGTGCCAGTCCTCGACGATGGCGGCGAGCAGGCTCGTCCGGTCGTGGAAGCGGTGGAGCCGGCCGTCGGCGGCCAGCCGCGCCATGGCGCGGCGCACCCGGTCTGGCGCTCCGGCGCGCAGGCCGGCCAGGGCGGCGCGCACCCCGTTCATGCCCGCTCCGGCCTGGCGATGCACGGTGGCCAGGGTCGCGACGTCGGGCAGGGTGGCGGCGAGATGGGCGAACCAGCCGCCCGGGCCGATCGCGCCGAGCTGGGCGGGGTCACCCAGGGCAAGGACGACCGTGCCGGTCTCGGTCGCGTAGCGCAGGAGGCGCGCCGCATCGCGGGTGGTGACGTGGGTGGCCTCGTCGAGGATGAGAATCGTGCCGGGCGACCAGACGTCAGCCGGCCAATCCGCGTGGTCGAGGAGGGTGAGCCAGCCGGCGACCACCCGGCCGTCGACCCCAAGCCGGTCGGTGAGCTCCTCGGTCTGCCGGCCGCCGTGCGCCGCGCCCAGCACCGTCCGCCCGGCATCCCGCAGCACAGCAACCAGGAGCCGCATCGCCTCGGTCTTGCCCGAGCCCGCCGGTCCGACGAGCACCCGAACGAGATCGGTGGAGGTCAGCAGCGCCCGGACCGCGTCCACCTGCTCGACCGACAACACCGCCGCAGCCTGCGTCCGCATCGCCGTTGTCCCCGTCTCGGTCCCCACCCTTACCTCCGGCACCACCAGCGCGCTCGCGCTCTGGTCCGCGTCGTCTCCGCGGACCACCTCGGCGCGCTCCGCGCCGTGCCCACGGCGCGGCTCAACGTGCCCCGCGCCGTACTCGCGGCGCGGCGCGACGTGCCCCGCCAGGGCGGCTTCCAGCTCGTCCAGTCCGATGAGCCGATGCTCCCGGCCGGCATAGGCGGTGCGCCCGGCCTCGCAGAGGGCGAGCACGTTGTCCTCGGCGTCGAGGAGATCGAGCGTGGTGTAGACGGGTTCGGGATCACGACGCCGGCGGGGAGTGTCCTCGTCGACCATAGCCAGCCGGGGGTCGGCGAGGATGTGGGCGGTGAGTCGGTCGATGTCGGTGGCGTCGAGCCGGTCCACGCCCCAGGCAGCCACGGCCTGGGCAACATCACGGACGGTGAAGGTCGCGGACCGCGCGGTGAGTCCGTCCGGTCCGGTGAGCAGCTCGGCGAGTTCGTCCAGATCGTCGGGGCTGATGGCCGCCGGCCGATAATCGGTCCGCGCGCCGGCCGCCAGGACGTCCGCCGCCGTCCATCCCGCGGCTTCGAGCCGGGCGCGCTGGGCGGCGCGGATCTCCGCGTCGGCCTGCGCCCGCTTCGGCGCCCGGGTCCCCCGCTGGACCGCCTCGCGTAGAGCCGGGCCGTCGGTCGCGCCGCCGGCGACCAGCTCGGCGAGTTCCGCGTCGATCTGCGCCCGCCGCGAGGAGAACACCGCCAGCAGGTCCGCCGGCAGCCCGGCCAGTTCGGCGACTCCGTTCCGGACCGGTCCCCACCGCAGCCCCCGACGGGCCGACAGTTCGTGGCGCAACACCGACGCCGCCGTATAGCCGGCGGTCTTCACGTGTGCGTGCAGCAGCTCGCTGTCGACCGTCCGCCACACCATCCGCGGTCGTCCGGAGCCGTCTCGCAGCGGCTCGCCGTCCTCGTCGAGCAGCGGGATGGGAACCGCGTTCGCCAGCACGGTGTGGATGTGCAGATGGGGTTCCTCGGCCCGGGAAATGTCGTGCAGGAAAGACACCCCGGCCAGGCCCACCCCCGGCCTGTTATGGCCGTCGACCAGCCCGACCCCGGCCTGCCGCTCCAGATAGCCGATCGCCGCATCCACCGCGACATTCATGGCCTCGGCGATGTCATGCCGCATGTCATCGTCACCGAATGCCCAGAGCAGGCTCACTGATTTCGGCGCCGAGGCAGTCACGTCGAATCCAAGCACCACCGTGGGCGGCTCGCGTTCCTCGAGGAAGCGGGCGAGTTCGTCGCGGTGCACCCGCCACCGGCCGGCGGAGTCCTTCGCCGCCGCCAGCCGATCCCGGCCCGGCCCGGCGTCGGTTCCGTCATCGTCGGCGGCTGGACGGGCCGCCGAGTCCGATGCCCCGGCGTTGACGGTCCCAGCGTCATCACGGCTGGTGCGCGCTGCGAGACGCCGCAGGTAACGGGCGCTGACACCGGCGATCCGGGCAGCCTCCGGCAGCGACAACCACTCGCCGGATCCCCGGCCGCCGTCAAGGCGCCTGCTGTGAGCGGCGCGGCCGGCCGATCCGGTCGCCGGCACGAGCGGTCTCCCGCTCGTGGCGTGCTGACCAGCGAGCAACCGGGCGAGGCGCTCCCGCGGCACAGCGGCTCCCGGCCGCAGGCCGACCAGCGCAGCCGCCGAACCCCGCGCGACCCCGCCCGTGTAGTAGCGCGCCAAGCCGGAACCCTCGGCCGACTGCGTACCGCCCACCGCGGCGGACCGGGCGGCTTCACCAGGCGTGCCGCCGTGCAGGTAGTCGACGATCCGCCACACCGCGCCCGCCACCGTCGCCCCGGCGGCGGCGCGCAAACCCAGCACCTTCACCGTGACAATCACCGGACGCGGCCTCCAACCCAAACCCGGGAAGCACTCGACTCCGTTTATCCGCTCAACCAAGAAGGAAAGCAACGGGCTACTTCCAGGCCACCGGGTATCATTTCCGGCCGGCCCGTCCGTCTCGGTGATTGGAAATTCCGCTGAATGTCGTCGGCTGCTTTTCCGTCCGGCTCACCAAAGACATGAAGCTCACGCACCCTGCGTCGGCTCGACCCCGCCGTCGACAGCCGCCGATCCGTGCGGCCGGGTAGCGGAACCCAGACCGAGCAAGGCGTGCACGCCGGCGGTGGGCACCACGTACCGCCGGCCCACGCGCAGCACTGGGCAGGGAAACTCGCCCCGCCGAGCGAGCTCGTAGCCCAGTGTCCGACCCAGGCCCAGCGCACGGCAGGCAGTCGGCACATCGATCGTCGCCGGCAGCGCCAGCACCTCATCCCGCGACATGCTTGATCCCATGGGGCAACCCCTCCGGAGAGCCGGACGTGCCGTCACCTCGCTGGAGTGCCGCGGAGCACGCCAGCGGAAGCGGACACCACCGCCGACCTGGCGGGATCCGTCACGCTCCAACCCGTCGCCTCGTCGAGACCGCCTTTTCGGTCCCGGATAGCCCCGGCCGGCGGCGCGTCCCGCACATCTGACAGGTCATCGTCGAGGCCATCGCGGACGCCATCCGCCCTGCGCAGAGTCTCTCAGTAGCGGGTCCGATCCGTCGTTCCACTCCAAGAAGGCGGCGGCTCGGGATGTCACCGGCGATCAGCGGCTGACCAGCCATGGGGAACCTTGTCGGGAAGAACTCCGGGAAGGTTGACCGGAGAGCCGGGAAACGTTCCCCGCACCGCCACGTCGCCGAAAACGGCGTCGGCCGTGCCCACCGGACAGGTGAGAACGCGGGACGCGCCGCCGGCTCAACCCGCCGTCCGGCACTGCGGCCCAGCCGGTCGGCTTCGGCCGATCCCCGCCGCGGGGGTCACGACGAGCGTCCTCGATACGCGGCAGAAATTTGGCACGAGCACGTCGCCTGGTTCCGGCGTCCATGAGCTGCCATTCGGCTACGCAGCGAGCCCAACCTCATCGCTACATAGACGTAGAATCTACGTAGACATAGACTACGTAAGCGATGCACTGTGGGACGGAGGTTGTGGTGGAGAAGCAGTCAGAGGACCCGTGTGTCTGTGGGTGCGGCCAGCCAGCCGGTCAGGGGAGTCGTTACGCCGGGGCCGGGGAGACGGAGCGCATGCGGCATCGGGCCCGCGCCCAATACTCCCGCCGCCGGGCGAACGCCGACGGCGAACGCGAGGACGGCGCCGCCGAGGACCTGCTTGCGCGCCTCGGGCTGGCCGACGCCCCGGTCATCGGACTCGCGGAACGGCTTGCCGTCCTGGCCGGGGACGTTGGGGGGCTGGCGGCCCTCGTCGGGCGCCGCGCTGCCGCGCTCGACGAGGACGCCGTTCTCCGGCGGATCGAGGCAGTGACCGCCGAGGCCACCGGTCGCGCCGAAGCCGCCGAGAACCAGGCCCGCCAGGCTCGCGAAACCTTGCGGCACACCGATGACGAGCTGCGCGCCGCGCTGCGTGCCCGCGATGAAGCCGACACCGACGCGGCCTCCGCCGCCGAGGCTGCGGAAGCCGCGGAGCACCGCGCCGTCGAGGCGACCAACCGCGCCGACGATGCCGACCGCGCGGCCACCGAAGCGCAGGCCGACCGCGACCGTGTCCAGGCCGAGACATCGGCCCGGGTCGGCTCCCTCGAACGCGACCACGCACACGCCTTGGCCGAGTTGCGCGCCGAGCACGCCGCGCAACTGCACGCCCTGTACCGCGACCACGCGCAGGCCCTCGCCGACCTCCGAGTCGATCACGCTGCCGTGCTGGCAACGGAACGCCAGGCCGCCGCCGAGGCACGCGCCGACGCCCGTGGCCGCGCCGAACGGGCCGAAGCCCACGCCGACTCGTTGGCGGCCGACAACACCCGCCTGCATACCGAGGTCGATCGGCTCCGGGCCCAGCTCGATACGCTGCGGGCCGAGCAGACGAGGCCCCAGGATGGCAGCCTCCCCACCGCCGACGATGGCCCTCCCGGCACTCCCAGCAGCGACTCTGCGTCCGATTCCACAGATGATGCGCCTGCGGTCATCTCTTCACCAGCGCCCCGGGAAGGCTGACGTCCAGCACGCGACGGGACGGCATCGTGATCACTCCTGTCCAATCCTGGCGAAGGTGGCGAGTTGTGCAGCGCTGAGCAGCAGTTCGCCAGGGAGGTCTGGACAGGCGGGCCGTGAGTTGTCCGGACCTACCTGCCGGATTCGGCGGGCCAGCCCGACCCACGTCCCGAGCAGAGCTTCCCGAGCGGCGGCGTGTCGGCGTGAGACGCAGATTTCCGCAGGATTGAACGCCAACTATTGATCTTGAAATGCGGGTCAGTCTTTGAGGAACACCACCGCGTCGGCGAACGTCCGGTCGGAACACCCTGACCAACGCTGGCCCCGGCGCCCGGGTGGGTAAGCGCCGCCGTTTCCTCGCCCGCGGCGGGCCGCGGTCAGCCGAGGGCGCTGGCGGCGTGCTCGGCGGCGTCCGCCGCCGCCAGGACATTGACGTAGTCGCGCAGGTGGGTGATCTGGCCATCGTGGACGGTGAGTACGACGATGTTGGGTAGGGCGAACTCCCGACCGCTGGACGTGTTCCTCCCGATGGCCTCCTGCTCGACGACGATCGTCCGCGGGTCGCCGGTGTCGTGGCTGGCGATAGTGCGGTACCGCTCGTACCGCAGCGGGAGGGTCCGCCAACCTGCGGCTATCCAGCTCACGATCTCGTCGCGGCCCGTGAGCCGGGACGGCACGCCGGGCGGGGTGAACGGAAACTCATGGACCGCGTCGGCCGCGTAGAGGCCCCTCATGTCGTCGGCGGCCTGCCTGATCGCCGCCCGGCGATAATGCTCCAGGACTTCGTATGGGCCCACGGTCGGCTCGATCGGTTCCATGTCGGAGGCGCACCTTTCTCGCTGCTGCCGGGTAGGACGTTCAACGGCCTTCACGTCACCACCATCGACCGGGCCGCGTCCAAGGCCCGCCGGGGCGCGATCGATAACCTGACGGCATGGATGGGCCGCTGGAGACCCGGGAACTGGCGTACTTCCTGGCGGTGGCCGACGACCTGCACTTCAGCCGGGCCGCCGCCCGGCTCGGCATCGCCCAGCCGGCGCTGTCGAAAACGATCCAGAAGCTGGAGCGTCGCCTGGGCGTCGTCCTGTTCGAACGGAACAGCCGCACGGTGACACTGACCCCGGCCGGGCAGGTACTGGCCCGCGAGGCGCGCCACGCCCTGGACGCGGTGGACGCCGCGGCCCGGCGTACCCGGCGGGCAGACACTGGTGACCCGCACCTGATCCTGGCAATGAAGGCAGGCGGGGACGCGGGCCTGCTGTCGCCGATCCTCGCCGCCTGTGACCGCGAGCCGTGCTCACTGCCGGTGCGGGTGATCTTCCATACGGACCGGGTCCGGCTGCTGCGTGACGGACTCGCCGACGCCGCCCTGCTGTACAGCCCGGCCGAGGACCTCAGCGGGCTCGACACCGAGCCGCTGCTGACCGAACCTCTGATGGCCGTGCTCCCCGCCTCGCACCCACTCGCCGCCCGAGCGAGCCTGCGCACGGCCGATCTCCGCGACGAGAACGTCCACGGGCAGCGTGGGCCGACCACCGGCCCCGAGGCGCGCAGCCTCACCGAACTGCTGCAACTCGTCGCGCTGGGCCAGACGGTTGCCATGGTCCCGCGGTTCGTGACCACACCACTACGCCACGATCTCGCCTGTGTGCCGGTGACAGACGCCCAGCCCGTCACCCTGCTGCTCGCCTGGCCCGCCCACAGCACGTCGCCGGCCATCGCAGCCCTCGCGCGAGCCGCCAGCGCAGCCAGTCCCGGGCGGTGAGGCGGCCGGCCTAACTCTGGACATCGCCACCTTCGCTTGGACAGGACACCGACCCATGTGCCTACACAAATCGTTGGATGATTCGCGTAGGCACATGGGAAGGTTCCCGCCGCTGGCGCGGCTGGGAACCTTCAGGGAAGATCGGCAAGTGGATGGCCACGTGATCCTCGAGGCTGGACTGGGCCAGCCTCTCTGCCCCCGGCTGCTGGCTGCTCGACGGGGAGGCCTGGAGCACGGCGCCGCGCGTCGAGGTGGGCCCCCGGACCAGGACCGGCCTTCACGGCAACGCGATGGTCGCGCAGCGGTATCGACGAGTTCAAAGCCTCGGCCGCAGTTCGGGCGGAGCTGAGCAGGGAACGCAGCAGGGGCTCCGGCAACCTTCCTGCCTCCAGGCCCGAGGAGGTCAGCACGTCGACAAGTGCACTGCCCTGCTCACTGGTCAAGTCCGCCGCCTGCGTGTCTGGATGTCGGAGCACGTCGCGGGCGGCGTAGCCGTCTCCGGCTTTGATCACTTCGTCGGCCACCTGAGCGAGGATGCCGTTGGCTGCCGCCCGGTCGGTCGGGCTGGCGAGCGTGGCGACGGTGAGTCCGAGCTGGGCGCGGAAGACCGCATAGCCGGGCCTCGGTTCCTGCCCGACGAAGTGCTCGATCATCTCGTCGATGTTCCGGCTGGCTGGAGTCCCGTCGGTGCACATCACGTTCAGGCAGGATGCGACCTGGAGCTCCCATGGCTGTTCCGGGGCGCTTTCGACCAGTGCCGTCATCGCCGCCGCTGAACGGCCGTTCAGGCAGTGAGCCAGGATCGTTGCCTGCCGACCTTCCATGAGGTGTAGACCGATCCCTCGGTGAGCGTGCGCATGGGCAACGGCGTCGTGCCACCGTCCGGCGAGAGCCAGTGCGCGGACTCCGTCCCCGACGAGATGCAGCCACACCCATTCGCGCAGCTTGTGATGGTCGTGTCGCGTGCCGGTGAGACCGGTCGACGGCAGGGCGTGACCGTCGACGACCAGGTCGGTGTGAGACGTGACGGCCCGGTACATCGACGTCAGCAGCCGCAGCGCCCGGTCGCCGGCGCCGGCGCGGAGGTGGAGCCGGGCGAGGTTGAGGACGGGTTCGAGCATGTACCTGGTCTGGAGCACGGTGAGCGGACGGTCGGCGGCGCGGTAGATGTTGATGTGCTGCCAGCACAGGTCGCGGGCCAGAGTCGGCATGCCGCAGTCGCTCGCCACCAGCGCGGCTTTGTTCAGGGCGTGCGCACCTTCGGCCAGCCCGTCCGCGCCTTCCTGCACCGCGCCCTGTGCGATGTCCGCGATCTCGTTGACGCGATCGGGGAGAGCGGGGC
>NZ_JANEZT010000098.1 GCF_025403405.1 Frankia tisae | reverse complement strand
AGCTAGACCTCCCGCGGACAGGAGATCTCCCATGACCGTTCTCACCGCGCCGACGGACGTCGACGCCGCATTGGACGTCGTTGCGCTGACCGGCACCATCGGTGCCGAGATCCACGGCGTCGACATCTCCGCCCCGCTGTCCACCGAAGTCGTCGGGGCGATCCGGGCGGCCCTGCTGCGCTACGGCGTCGTGTTCTTCGTCGACCAGGACATCGACGTCGACGGGCAGCTCGCGTTCGCCCGGCAGTTCGGCGAGGTCACCCCGCGGGCCAGCTCCGCCGAACCGCCGCTCGACCAGGATCACCCCAGCGTGCTGGAGTTCGACAGCCGGCGGGAGGGCGGGAAAGTCGGGATGTTGCACTTCGACCAGACCTTCACCGAACGGCCGTCGGCGGCGTCGGTGTTCCGCCCGGTCATCCTGCCGGCCGGCGGTGGCGGCGACACGCACTTCGCCCACGGCCAGGTCGCCTACGAGCGGCTCAGCGCGCCGATCCGGGAGCTCGCCGACCGGCTCGTCGTCGTCCAGACCACCGCCTCACCGGAGCTGCGCCGCCTGTTCCAGAAGTACGGGCCGGGCGAATGGGAAGGTCAGACGCTCGTCGGCAACGAGACGGTCGAGCAGCCCGTCGTGCGCATCCACCCCGAGACCGGTCGCAGGGGCCTGTTCGGACTGCACGGCCGGATCAAGGGGTTCGCGCCGCACGAGAGTGATGCGCTGCTGTCCTTCCTCTACGCGCACACCATTCGGCCCGAGCACGTCGTCCGGTACCGGTGGACCCCCGGGTCGGTCGGTTTCTGGGACAACCGTGCCGTTCTGCACGGGGCGGTGCTCGACTACGGCGACGAGACCCGGGTCGCCCACCGGGTGGCGCTGCGGGGCGACCGGCCGTACGGCCCGGCGCTGCCGAAGACCGACTGAGCGTCGGCGTCGGCGTCGGCGTCGGCGGAACTGTCCCCCCCGCCGAGCCGGCCCGGTCCCACGGCATCGTCCGTTCACCGAATCCCGAACCCCCCGGTCTGGAGGCCGTCGTGAGCCCCGCACCTCGCGCAAGCGCCGCATCCGCCCGTCCCCGCGCCAGCTCCGCCACCGTCCCCGGAGTCGACATCCGGCCGCTGACCCCGGCGATCGGGGCCGAGATCCGGGGCGTCGACCTGCACGGCCCGCTGTCGCCGGACCAGGTCGACACCATCCGCCAGGCGATGTACCGCCACCACGTCGTGTTCTTCCCGGACGCCGTCGTCGACGCCACCGAGCAGGTCGCGTTCGCCCGCCATTTCGGCGAGCCGACGGAGGCGCACTGCGTGTACCCGCCGCTGGACGACGAGCATCCGGAGGTGTTCTCCGGGGCGGCCGCCTACGCGAGGTACAAGCCGAGCCGCGACGTCCGCCCGACCCGCTGGCACACCGACCTGTCCTACCTGGAACGGCCACCGGCGGTGACCGTGCTCAACCTGGTGACGCTGCCCCCGCTCGGCGGCGACACCTTCTTCGCCTCGGCGGCGGCGGCGTACGACGCGCTGAGCGCGCCGCTGCGACGGTTCGTCGACGACCTGGTCGCCATCCACGACGGCGACACGGTCGGCGCGATGACGACGTACCTGCACGACAACGGCCCCGGCCACTGGGAAGGCCGGGAGATCGTCGGCTTCGACCCGGTGGAACACCCGGTGGTACGGGTGCATCCGGAGACCGGCCGCCGGGCCCTGTTCGTCAGCCCGGCCGAGACGGTGCGCGTCAAGGACCTGTCCTGGAGCGAGAGCGACGCCGTGCTGAACTTCCTGTTCCGCCACATCACCCGCCCGGAGCACACCGTCCGCTACCGGTGGCCGCGCGCGGGCGGGCTGTGCATCTGGGACAACACCGGCGTGCTGCACGGCATCGCCACCGACTTCGGCTCGGCGCCCCGCTCGAGCCTGCGCGTGATGCTGCGCGGCCCACGCCCGGTCGGCCCGGGTGCGGCGGGCAAGGAGGTGGCGGGCAAGGAAGCGGCGGGCAAGGAAGCGGCCGGCCAGAGTGTCGCCGGCCGGGAAGTCCCGTCCGTCTGATCCTCGATGCGTCGAGGACGTGACCCGTCGAGAAGGCAGTCATGACCATCATCAGCGAGAACCCTGTCGAGATCGAACCGTTGGGCCCGGCGCTGGGTGCGACGGTCCGCGGGATCGACCTCTCCCGCCGGCTCGACGACACGGACGCGCGTGCCCTGCGCGCCGCGTGGCTTCGGCACGGGCTGCTGGTCCTCCCCGACCAGCGGATCGGGGCGGACGAGCTCGTCGCCTTCGGGCAGGCGTTCGGCCGCCCGCTGCCGGTCGGCCCGGCGGAGCTCCCTCTGGACGCAGCCCATCCGGAGATCCTCGCGCTGGACCACCGCCGCGACCTGTGGAGCGTGGCCAGCACCGAGATCGGATGGCACCGGGAGGGCGCGTCGGGGCTGTCCGTCCCGGCCGGGGTACTCGCCCGGCCGGTCGCCCTGCCCGACGTCGGCGGGGACACCCTGTTCGCCTCCGCGCAGGCCGCCTACGACCGGTTGAGCGACCCGGTCCGCACCCTCGTCGACGATCTCCGCGTGGTTCATCCGGCCGGTCTCGGCCGGCTGGCCTGGGAGCCCGCCGCCCGGCCCGGGGACGCCCCGGCCGAACATCCCGTTGTCCAGGTCCATCCGGAGACCGGGCGCCGCTGGCTGTTCGTGGCCCCGGGAGCGCGGATCGTCGATCTCGCGCCGCACGAGTCCGACGAGATCGTGGCCCTCCTCGTCGAGGAGATCACCCGGCCGGAGCACGTCCTGCGCCACCGGTGGGAACCCGGCACCGTCCTGGTCTGGGACAACCGCTGGGTGCTGCACCAGAACCTCCTCGACTACGGGCAGCAGACCCGGATCGTGCACCAGGTCGTCGTGGAGGACGGGCCATGGAGTCTCTGACCTCGCCGGTCGCGGCGGCGACGGCCGAGGCGCCGCCGGCGCCGGACGGTCCCCAGGCCGCCGCCCGACCTCGCCGTTCCGGCCCGACCGTCGAGGTCACGGGCTCGCCGGAGGCGAACAACCGGGAATGGGTCCGCTGGGTGCGCCGCGTCCTGGCCCTCGTCGTCATCGTCGTCGGCTGGCAGATCGGCTGCTCCACCGGGCTCATCGAACGCCATCAGATGTCCTCGCCTGCGACCGTTGTCCGCACGATCTGGGACATGACCCGCTCCGGGGAACTACCCGACGCGATCGGCATCTCCCTGGAACGAGCCGCGAAGGGATTCGCGCTCGGCATCGTCACCGGGGTGGTCGTGGCGGTGATCGCCGGCCTGTGGCGGGCCGGCGAGGATCTCCTCGACACTCCGATCCAGGTGCTGCGAACCCTGCCGTGGCTTGCGCTCATCCCGCTGTTCATCATGTGGTTCGGTATCGGCGAGACACCGAAGATCCTGCTCATCGCGATCGGCGTCTTCTTCCCGATCTATCTGAACGTCTTCGCGGGCATCCGCAACGTCGATCTCCGGCTGGTCGAGGCGGCCCGCACCTTCGGCGCCACCAGGCGTCAGCTCATCGTCGACGTCGTCCTGCCGGGAGCAATCCCGCAGTTCCTCGTCGGCCTGCGGCTGGCCCTGTCGGTCTCCTGGCTGAGCCTGGTCATCGCCGAAACCCTGAACGCGGACTCCGGCATCGGATACCTCATGAACCGGGCCCGGGAAATGCTCCAGACCGATGTCATCGTCGTCTGTCTGGTCGTGTACGGAGCACTCGGGCTCCTCTTCGACGTGCTCGTCCGACTCCTGGAGAGGAGGTCCTTCCGATGGCGACGAGGCTTCACCGGGAACTAGCCGACCGGACCGCCGGCCCCGACTCCTTGGCGTTGCAGGTCCGCGGCCTCGGGCGGGCCTTCGACGGCCGTAGCGTGCTGCGCGGGGTCGACCTCGACGTGCGGCCGGGCGAGTTCGTCGCCCTGCTCGGGGCGAGCGGATCCGGAAAGACGACCCTGCTGCGCATCCTCGGCGGTCTGGACATCGGTTTCAGCGGCACGATCCGGGTGCCCACCGCCCGTTCGGTGGTCTTCCAGGAGCCGCGGCTGCTGCCCTGGAAGCGGGTGTGGAAGAACGTCGCGTTCGGCCTGCGGGACTCCGACGCCCGCGCGAAGGCACGCGCCGCCCTCGACGAGGTCGGGCTGCGCCAGCACGCCGACGTCTTTCCCGCGACGCTGTCGGGCGGGGAATCCCAGCGGGTGGCGCTGGCCAGAGCGCTGGTCCGAGCCCCGGACCTGCTTCTGCTCGACGAGCCGTTCGCGTCGCTCGACGCGCTCACCCGCATCCGTATGCACGCCCTGGTCGCCGAGCTCTGGGCGCGGCATGACCCGGCGGTCGTGCTCGTGACCCACGATGTCGACGAGGCTGTGCTGCTCGCGGACCGCGCGGTGGTACTCATCGACGGGCACCTGGAAACCGAGGTGGACATCAACCTGGCCCGGCCGCGCCACCGCGGTACCCCGGGGTTCGCCGCGATCCGCCAGCTCCTGCTCGCCCACCTGGGCGTTGACGCGGACCACGACAGCCCGCCCGATCCACCGGGACCACCGGATCCCCACCAGAACTGACCCTCACCACCGGCCCCGGCCGACTCCCGGCGAGGTCACTCGCTGCTGAGGGACTTCGGCCGCGACGCCCAGCCGAAGTGGAGAGCATGGCGGCGCAAGCAGCTGTTTGAAGGCACAACACCCACCGAATTCCACGATCTCGTCGAGGCATGCTGCAACCTCGCGGATCCAGATCGCCGTGGTCCTCGACGTGCGCGGTGGCCCGTTCGGACTGCTCGACGACGCGGGGAGGGACCGGCAGGTCGCCGGATGGGCCCGGGTGCCCACCCGGTTACGGTTCTCTCGGCGATGGGTGGGGCCTCGGGCCGGGTGTCGAAGACGACGAGGATTCCGCGGCCGAACCTGGCGAGGTGGCGGCGGACCGGCGAGATCGCGCTCACGCCGGCGGAGGCGGACGCGCGCCGGACGGGTGTGATCTGCGTCGGACTCGTGCGACACGTGGAGATCGGCGCCGGGCTCGGAGGACTGCTCTCGTAGTGTGCACAACAGTCACTTTCAGTGATTGTTCGTGTGCTGATGAGGTTGGATGGTCTGCATGCTGGTCCATCTGGCGACGGAGAGGAGCAGTGTCATCATGGTCAGTCATGGCGGGGATGTCGTTCTGGTGACAGGGGCGACGGGTCATCAGGGTGGTGCCGCCGCACTGCGGCTGCTCGCCGACGGCTGGGCGGTGCGGGCGCTGACGCGCGATCCCGCGGGTGCGGCGGCCCGCCGACTCGCCGACCACGGTGCGGAGATCGTGGTCGGCGACCTGGACGACCCGCAGTCTCTGGACGCGGCGGCCAAGGGCGTCCACGGGGTGTTCAGCGTGCAACGGGGGGCGCTCGGTCATCCGCCCGTGTCGTTCGCGGACGAGGTCGCCTGGGGTCGCAACGTGGCCGACGCGGCGGTGCGGGCCGGTGTCCGCCACGTGGTCCACGCCTCGGCGGCGGGGGTGGGGCCGGCGGCTCCGCGGGCGCTGGCGAGCAAGTGGGAGATCGAGGAGCACCTGCGTGGCAGCGGGCTGCCGGTGACGATCCTGCGGCCGGTGTCGTTCATGGAGAACTACGCCTCGCCGGCCTTCGGCGTGCAGACCGGTACGCTGGCGAGCCCGATTGCGCCGGACGTCGCCGAGCAGCTCGTCGCCCTCGACGACATCGGCGCGTTCGTCGCGCTCGCCTTCGCCGATCCCGCGCGGTTCGCGGGACGGACCCTCGCGATCGCCGGCGACGAGCTGCGTCCCGCCGAGACGGCGCGGGCCCTGAGCCGGGCCACCGGCCGCGACATCGCCCACGTGCAGCTGCCCGTCGACGCCGTCCGCGCGGTGAACGAGGACTTCGCCGACGCGGTGGCCTTCGTCAACGAGCGCGGCGGCTACGGTGCCGACATCGCGCACGCGCGGGCGCTGCACCCGGGGCTGATGACCTTCGAGACCTGGCTGGAGCGCCGGGGTACCGCGCTGCTGGCCGCCCTGTTCGCGTGACGGCCCTGTTCGCGTGTACGAGGCGCTGGGTTTCCGTCCGCGGCGCACACTCGCCTTTCTCTCTCGTGCGCGTGCCGCCCGTCGTCTGGCGGGCCTCCACCTCGTCGTCTGACGGGCCGGACGTCGGCTTAGGTCGACGTTAGCCGGCGCGGCGACGATGACGTCCGTTCCGGAAACAGCACAACAGCTGGAGGTAACCGGTGGCGGACGCTTCGGACGTGCACATTCTCGCGGTGGGGACCGCCCTGCCGGGGGCGCCGGTGGACAACCCGACGCTCGCCGCCCGGCTTGGCCTGGACACGTACTGGGAACAGTGGATCGACCACTTCGTGGGGACCGACACCCGCCACATGTCCGTCGACCTGGACAGCGGTGAGGTGCTGTCCACGCTGGCCGACCTGGGGGAGACCGCGGCCCGCCGCGCCCTGGCGGCGGCAGGACGGGGGTCGGACGCCATCGACCTGATCGTGATGGGCACGGCCACCCCGGACAAGCTGATGCCCACGACCGTCAACGTCGTCGCCGACCGGCTCGGAGTCGACGGGGTCCCGACCTTCCAGCTCCAGTCCGGCTGCACCGGGGCGTTCCAGGCCCTCGAGGTCGCGTCCCGGCTGCTGGTCGCGGGCGGCCCCCGCACGGCGCTGGTCCTCGGCGGCGACGTCGGCACCAAGGTCTTCGACTACGGGGTGGACTTCTCCCGGCTGCCACCCCGCGAACTGATCAACTACATGCTGTTCGGTGACGGCGCGGGCGCGGCAGTGCTGAGCGTCACTCCCACCCCGGCGGCGGTGACGATCCGGCAGGTGAGCACCCGCCTCACCGGTCTCGGCCGGGCGCCGGGCCAGTCGCTGGACTGGTTCGGGGCGCGCCCGCCTGGCCCGGACTCGCCGACCGTCGCCGAGGACTACAAGGCCATCGAGGAACTGGTCCCGGTGATGAGCGAGGAGATCCTCGCCGAGCTGCTGGCGGACGTCGGCTGGAAGCCGGGCGAGGTCGACTACGTGCTGCCGCCGCAGCTGTCGGGACGGATGACGACCCAGATCATGCAGCGGCTCACGCTGCCCGACGCGCAGGAGGTCAGCTGTGTGCGCCGGACCGGCAACACCGGCAACGCCACCCCGTTCTTCCAGCTCGAACGGATCCTCGGGCAGATGACGAGCGGCGACCGGGCGGTCGGCGTCTCGGTCGAGTCCTCCAAGTGGATCCGCGCCGGTTTCGCGGTGGAGAAGGTATGAGCACCCTGCTGGAGCTGCACCGCGGCGGTGACCTCGCCGCCCGCTACCCGCTGGTTCCACGCCTACTGGCCGAACTCGGACCGGACGAGCTGGCCCAGGCGGGCGCGCTGCTGGCCCGTGTCCCGGCGGCCGAGGTGCGCAGGCACCACCCGACGGTCCCGGTGGTGAAGGTCGCGATCACCGGGCACGGCACCCTCTCGCCGCTCGTCGCGCCGCTCACCGCGGAGCTGGCCCGCCACGGCCTGGTCCTCGATCCCGTCGTCTCCCCGTTCGACAGCTACGTGTTCGACCTGACCGACCCGGGCAGCGCGCTGTACGCGGCCGGCGCGGACCTCGTCCTGTGTGTGCTGGATCCGATGATCATCATCGACGAGCTGCCCGTCCCGTGGACGCTCGCCGACCTGGAGAAGATCGTCGACGAGAAGGTCCGGCTGCTGACCGGGCTCGCCGACCGGTTCCAGGCGACGAGCCGGGGAACCCTGGTGCTCAACACCCTGCCGCTGCCCCGGCTGCTCGCCGGGCAGCTCGTCGACTACCGTTCCCGGGCCGCACTGGGCGCGCTCTGGCGGCGCGCGGCCACGGCCCTGCTCGGGCTGGCCGACGACCGCCCGGCCGTCGTCGTGCTGGATCTTGACCCGATCCTCGCGGACGGGACGGCGGCACACGACCCGCGGCTGAGCGTCTATGCGAAGGCGTACCTGGCTCCGGGCCTGCTCGCCGCCTACGCCCGGGAGGTCGGCCACCTGGCCCGCCTGGTCGCCGGGCAGACCCGCAAGTGCCTGGTGCTCGATCTCGACGGGACGGTCTGGGGCGGAATCCTCGGCGAGGACGGCCCGGACGGCGTCGAGGTCGCTGACACCTACCGCGGGGAGGCGTTCCGTGCCTTTCAGAAGGTGGCTCGCCAGCTCGGCTCGCAGGGGGTCCTGCTGGCCGTGGTGAGCAAGAACGACCCCGAGCCGGTCCGCCGCATCCTGGCCGAGCACCCCGGACTGACACTGCGCGCGGAGGACTTCGCCGGCGTCACCGCGAACTGGCGGCCCAAGCACGAGAACCTGCTGGAGACGGCCCGCCGGCTCAACCTCGGCACGTCGAGCCTCGTGTTCGCCGACGACAGCCCCTACGAGCGTGCGCTGGTGCGCCGCGAGCTGCCCGAGATCGCGGTGGTCGACCTCGACGACGAGCCGGCGTCGCACGTGGAACGGCTGCTGGCCGACGGCTGGTTCAACGTCCGGGAGGTCACCGCGGACGACCGAGCCCGGCCGTCGCGCTACCGCGAGGACGTCGCCCGTGGGGACTTCCTGGACACCTTCGACTCGATCGAGGACTACCTGCGCGAGCTGGGCGTCGCCGTCCGGCTGGAGGCCGCGCGGGCGTCCCAGGCCGGACGGCTGTCGCAGCTCACGCTGCGGACCAACCAGTTCAACCTGACCACCCGGCGCCTGCAGCCGCCGGCGGTCCAGGAGCTGCTCGACGACCCCGCCGCGCTGGTCCTGGCGATCCACTCCGCGGACCGCTTCGGCGACAACGGCCTGGTCGGCGCGATCCTCGCCCGGCGCGACGGGCTCGACGGGCCGGACGGCGCGATCCTGCGGATCGACAACTTCCTGCTCAGCTGCCGGGTGTTCTCCCGCGGTATCGAACACGCCTGCCTGGCGGCCCTGCTGCACCACGCCCGCGACACCGGCGCCCGCCAGGTGCTCGGCACGTACGCGCCGACCGCGAAGAACGGCATCGTCCGCGACCTCTACCCCCGCTACGGCTTCACCGCCGACCCCGCCGATCCCGACGCCGAGGCGCCTGGCGGGGCCGGCGGGACGACCTTCCGGCACGACCTGAACCACATCGTCGCCGCTCCAGCGCACGTCGCACTGACCACCATCTTCCCGGGAGAGCATGAATGATCAACTCGACGGAATTCGCCGGTCTGGTCAGGGACGAGCTCGGGCTGCCCCTGGCGGAGGAGGAGCTCGGGTCCACGTTCGACGAGCTGCCCGGCTGGGACTCGGTGTACCTGCTGCGGCTGCTGACGGTCCTCGAGCGGGAGACCGGCGCCCGGGTCTCGCTGCCGGACGTCCTCGAGGCGCGCAGCCTCGCGGAGGTCTACACGCTAGCGGTGCAGGCGTGAGCGTGACGGTGGAGCCGCTGGCCCACGCGCGCCGCCACACCCTCTACTTCCTCGACCAG
Source organism: Frankia tisae (assembly GCF_025403405.1). Classification (GTDB taxonomy): domain Bacteria; phylum Actinomycetota; class Actinomycetes; order Frankiales; family Frankiaceae; genus Frankia; species Frankia tisai. Next base: position 8,776 of record NZ_JANEZT010000098.1, on the reverse strand, counting down.
ATCCGGCCCTTCTCGCCGGTGTTCCTGGACACCGAGGTCGACATGACCCAGGTGCTGGCGCACCGGGCCGCCCGCCGGGAACACACCGGGCGGCGGCTGTCCCTGGTGACGTACATCGTCGCCGCCGGCGGGCGCGCGTTGGCTGCGCACCCCGAGGCCAACGCGTCGATCCGCGGCTGGCTGCGCCCGGTGGTCGCCCGCCACCCGCAGGTCAACGGCAAGGTCACCTTCGACCGGACCATGGGCGGCCGGCGGGTCGTGCTCGCCACCGTCGTCCCGGACATCGCCGCCGGCGACCTCGACGCGATCCAGGACCGCATCGAGCAGTTCCGCGGCCTCGACCCCGACACCGCCCCGGCGCTCGCCCCGATCCGGAAGCTGCAGAGGTTGCCGGTGCCGCTCGGCCGGCTGCTGGCCTGGCGCGTCGCCCGGCCGCTGGAACGGCGCGCGTCGCTGCTCGGGACGTTCGCGGTGACCTCGCTGGGCCATCGCCCGGTGGACGGCTTCCACTCCGTCGGCGGGACGACGGTGACACTCGGCGTCGGCCGGGTACTGGACCGCCCGGTGGCCCGCGACGGCCGGGTCGAGATCGCCCCGGTGCTGCGGCTCAGCCTGGCGTTCGACCACCGCGTGATCGACGGCGCCGAGGCCGCGGACGTGCTCGCCGAGATCCGCCGCGTCCTGGAGGAGCCCTGGCCGCAGCCCACCGCCGAGAGCCCGGCTGCGCAGCTCGACGACATCCGGCCGGCCGTTCGCGAGACCGTCGGGGGGCAGGCGTGAACGATGTCGCCGAGCTCAAGCAGTTCGGGTACGTGCACACCCAGACTCAGGGCATCCCGGTTGCCGAGTTCGAGCGGCTGCGCGACCGGATCGTCTCCGACGCGGGCGACGCCCCCGGGTCCTGGGTGCACGAGTGGTCACACGAGGCGGCGGAGCGTGACCGGGCCGGCCGGGTCGACGAGGCCTGGCGCTACCACGCGATGGCGCGTTTCCCCTTCCCGGACGGGGCGCCGCGGCGCGTCGCGCATGGACACTGCGTCGACGCGTTCGCCCGCTCGGCCACCGGGAGCGCTCTGGAACGCCTCGACGTCGAGACCCCGGAGGGTCGGATCCGCGGCTGGGCCGCCGGCCTGTCCGCGGCGGAACCGAAGCCGCTGCTGGTGATCCTCGGCGGGATCGTCGCCGCCAAGGAGCAGTACGCGCCGATGCTGCGGATCGCCGCCGGGCTCGACATGGCCGGGATCGTCACCGAGATGCCCGGCGTCGGCGAGAACACCGTCCCGTACACGGCGAAGAGCTGGCAGACACTGTCCCACCTGCTGGACGCGGTGGGCGACCGGGCGCAAGTGTCCCGCACCGTCGCGATGGCGCTGAGTTTCAGCGGGCACCTGGCGCTGCGCTGCGCCGTCAACGACAGTCGCCTCGTGGGCGTCGTCACCGCCGCGGCGCCGATCTCCGACTTCTTCACCGACGTGCAGTGGCAGCGTGGCCTGCCCCGGATCACCGTCGACACCCTCGCCCACCTGACCGGGGTGGGCGCCGACCGGCTCGGCGGGCACATCCGAGACTGGGCGCTGTCGGCCGACGAGCTGACCGCCCTCGCGGTGCCGCTCTACTACATGGCCAGCGAACGCGACGAGATCATCCCGCCGGGGGAACTCGGCCAGCTGCGGCGGTCCGTCCGGGAGCTGCACGTCCTGAGCCACGACGACGAACACGGCGCTCCGCGGCATCTCGAGGAGACCCAGCGGTGGGTCGCCGCGGCAATCCACACCCTGCGCGGTTGACAGCACCCTTTCCGTCACCGCGGGCGTAAGTGTGGGATTAGCGGCCGCATGGATAGTGGTTCGACGCTCACGTGTGATCCAACATGCTGGAGATGCCACGATGACCGAAGCGCAGGCGGTGTCCGCCCCGACACCCGAACAGCCGACGCCCGCACCGCCGACCTTCCCAATGCCCCGTGCCTGCCCGTTCGCGCCGCCCGCGGCCTACGCCGAGCTCGGGGAGAAGGGCCCCCTCACCCCGGTGGTCGACGTGGAGGGCACGGCGGCCTGGCTGACCACCCGGCACGACGTGGCCCGCGATCTGCTGGCGCACCCGAAGGCCAGCAAGAACCTGCTCCGGCCGGGATTCCCCGCCCTCTTCCCCGGTGCGGCGGCGCTCGCGGGGGAGATCAAGGGCTTCCTGATCTGGATGGACCCTCCGGAGCACACGCTCTACCGGCACATGCTCGCCGGGGAGTTCACCATGCGGCGGGTGCAGGCCATGCGCCCGCAGATCGAGAAGATCGTGGACGACGGCATCACCCGGCTGCTCGACGGTCCCCGCCCGGTCGACCTGGTGCACGAGTTCGCGCTCCCGACCGCGTCGTTGCTGATCTCGGAGCTGCTCGGCGTCCCCTACTCCGAGCGGGACCTCTTCCAGCACGCCACCGGCGCGATCCTCAGCCACGAGAGCACCCAGGAGCAGCGCAAGACCGCGTTCGCGCAGGTCCGCGGCCTGCTCAGCCGCGTCATCGCCGAACGTACCGAGAACCTTGGCGACGACCTGCTGAGCACCCTGATCCGGAAGTACCGCGAGGCGGACGTGTTCGACCACGACCACCTCGTCGGGATGGCCGTGATGCTGCTGGGTGCCGGGCACGAGACCACCGCGAACATGATCGCTGTGGGCACGCTCGGGCTGCTCCAGCACCCCGAGGCCCTCGCCGAGTTCAGGGCCGACCCGTCCCTCAGCCCGCGGGTCGTCGACGAGCTGCTGCGCTACTTCAGCATCGGCGACCACGTGACGTGCCGGGTGGCGACCGAGGACATCGAGGTCCACGGCGTGCACATCCCCGCCGGGTCCGGGCTGATCGCGCCGAACGCGGCCGCCAACCGGGACCCCGAGGTGTTCCCGAACCCGGACGCGTTCGACATCCACCGCAACTCGCGATCGCATCTGGCGTTCGGCTTCGGAATCCACCAGTGCCTCGGGCAGCACCTCGCCCGGCTGGAGCTGGAGATCGTCTTCACCGAGCTGTTCCGCCGCATACCCGACCTGCGCCTCGACAGTGAGGTCGCGGACCTGCAGTTCAAGGACCAGGCGCTGTTCTACGGCCTGCACCGGCTGCCGGTCACGTGGTGACACCGGCGGAGCGGGCGGGGGAGCCGACGATGCGGGTCATCGTCGACCACGACCTGTGCGTCGGTGCCGGCCAGTGTGTGCGCGCGGCGCCCGAGGTGTTCGAGCAGAGCGATCTGGATGGGAAGTCGCAGGTACTGCAGCCGGTTCCCGACTGGAAGTACCAGGCGGCCGTGCGGGAGGCCGCCGTCCGGATGTGCCCGGCCCGGGCGATAAGCGTGGTGGGCTGACGCCTTCGACCGTCCTTTTACCGGCGGTATTCCCGGCCGCCTGACGGCCGTATAAGGAGGAGATTAGCGGCCGGTTGGACAATGAATTCACGGAACCTGGGCGGTACGTTCCCGGCGCCGGCATCGGCCGGTGGGCGTACCGCCCGATCCGTGTACCCACAGGGCGGTCGGAAGACCGCCGGCCGGAGGGAGAAGTGCCGTGAGCCAGCAGGTCCAGGAAATCGAGGCCTTCATCATCGACATCGTGGCGCAGCGTCTCGAAGTTCCCGTCGAGGAACTCTCGTCCGACGCCGCCCTCGCCAGTTTCGGCATCGATTCGTTCGGCGCCGTGGAGATCGCCGTCGCGCTGAAGAACACCTACGACGTGCTGTTCGTCGCCGGTGAGATCGGCGTCGACTTCACGATCACCGACATTGCGGCGCTGGCGTTGGCGAAGCTCGCGGAGCCGGTCGACGCCGGCACGTGACGCACGGCCACACGCGACATGGCCCACGCGACATGGCCACACGATTCACAGGCACACGACGGACGGACGGTGGGCGACGATGAAGGTGATCGGATTCCCGGGGCAGGGTACCCAGAAGGCGGGGATGGGCGCAGACCTCTTTCCGGACTTTGGTGAGCTGGTGGCCGCCGCCGACGCGGTGCTGGGGTACTCCGTCGTCGAGCTGTGCGTCGAGAACCCGGACGGCGCTCTGCTGCTCACCCGGCACGCGCAGCCGGCCCTGTACGTCGTCGAGGCGCTGGCCTACCTGCGGCACCGGCAGGGCGACCCGACGCCCCCGGACTACCTGCTCGGCCACAGCATCGGCGAGTTCGCCGCACTGTTCGCCGCCGGCGTCTTCGACTTCGTCACCGGACTGCGCCTCGTCGCCCGCCGTGGCGAGCTGATGAGCCGGTGCACCGGCGGGACGATGGCCGCCGTCCTCGGCCTGGCCGCCGACGAGGTCGACGACCTGCTCGCCCGCCTCGGCCTGGGGGAGCTGGACGTGGCGCTGTACAACGCTCCCGGGCAGATCGTGCTCGCCGGCCCGGCCGAGGCCGTCGACAGGCTGCTGCGGGAGACCGCCGGCACCGCGGTCCGTGCCGTCCGGCTCAAGGTGAGTGGCCCGTTCCACTCCCGTTACATGAAATCCGCCGCCGTCGAGTTCGAGCGGTACGCGCGGGAGTTCGACCTGGCGCCGCCGGAGATCCCGGTCATCGCGAACGTGACGGCCCGCCCGCACGTTCCCGGCGAGATCGCGCACACCCTTGCCCGGCAGATCTGCGAGCCCGTCCAGTGGGAGCGCAGCATTCGCCTCCTGCTGGCAGCCGGTGAGGTGGACCTGGTCGAGCTGGGTCCTGGGACAACGTTGGCGGGAATGGTCGACAGGATCCGCGGGAAGCGGCTGCACGCCGTCGCGTGAACCGGACCGTCCGGACGAGGAATTCCACCGTCCGGAAACTCCTACCGTTTGGGAGAACGATGTGAAGCAGGAACCGTCCCGGCTCCTCGCGGTGGTGGGTATGGCTGGCCGCTTTCCCGGCGCGCCTGACGTCGACAGTTTCTGGCGGTTGCTCGTCGACCGGGGCGACGCGATCCGTCCGGTGCCGGCCGACCGTTGGGACCGTACCGCCCAGCTGGACCCGGAGAAGGTGATCCAGGATGTCGGCGGTTTCCTCGACGACGTCGGCGACTTCGACGCGACGTTTTTCGGCATCTCGCCGCGGGAGGCCGTCGCGATCGACCCGCAGCACCGGCTGATGCTGGAGACGGCCTGGCGGACGCTGGAGGACGCGGGGACCCGGGCCGCGAGTCTCGCCGGCACCCGCACCGGCGTGTACATCGGCTCGTCCTGGCACGACTACGAGCTGCTGCGCAAGGACCGTGGCGCGGCCCCGACCCAGCACAGCGCGTTCGGGACCGCGATGGACATGGCCGCCACCCGCGTCTCGTACTTCCTGGGACTCACCGGGCCGTCGCTGGCCGTCGAGACGGGCTGCTCGTCGTCGCTGGTGGCGTTGCACCTGGCCGGCCAGGCACTGCTGGCGGGGGAGATCGACGCCGCGCTGGTCGGGGGCGTGAACCTGATCCTCTCCCCGGAGGGTTCGGTCGGCCTGACCCACTTCGGCGGCCTGTCGCCGACCGGCCGGTGCCAGGCGTTCGCCGCCACCGCCGACGGTTTCGTCCGCGGCGAGGGCGTCGCGGCAGTGTACGTGAAGACACTGGCCCGGGCGCTCGCTGACGGCGACCGGATCCGCGGCGTCATCGCCCGCACTGCGGTGAACAACGACGGCGGCGGCGAGAGCCTGGTGACGCCGAACCCGAGCGGGCAGGAGGACCTGCTGCGCACGGTCTATGAGGACTCGGACATCCCCCTCGACCAGGTCGCCTACGTCGAGGCGCACGGCACCGGAACGGGCCGCGGCGACCCCGTCGAGGCGGGCGCCATCGGGCGCGCGCTCGGCGTGCGGCGCTCCCCGGACGCCGGCCCGCTACCGATCGGGTCGGTCAAGACCAACATCGGCCATCTCGAGCCGGCGGCCGGCATGGCCGGGCTGGTCAAGGCGCTGCTCGCGCTGGAGCACCGGGTCGTCCCGCCGAGCCTGTTCGCCGACAACCCCCACCCCGGGATCCCCTTCGGCGAGCTGAACCTGCGCCTCACCGGCGAGCCGGTCCAGCTCCCCGCGGACGCCCCCGTCTTTCTCGGCGTGAACTCGTTCGGCTGGGGCGGCACGAACGCCCACGTGGTGATCACCGACCCGCCGCCCGCGGCCCACGTCCCGGCGTCCCCCGCGGCGCAAACGCCCGCGGCGCAAACGCCCGTGCTGCTGGCGCTGTCGGCGCAGACCGACGCGGCGCTCACCGCCCGGGCCCACGACGTCCGCGCCACGCTGGCACCCGCCCCGGCTGACGGCGGTGCGTCGGTTGACAGCGGTGCCCCGGCCGACGGTGGTGGCACGGTGGGGCTGCCGGCGCTGGCGGGGACGCTGGCCTGGCGGCGCGACCAGTTCGCGTCGCGGCTGGCGGTCCTCGCCACCACCGCGGCCGGCGCCGCCGCGGCCCTGGACCGGTTCGCCGCCGGCGACACCCAGGACGACCCCGACCTGCTCGTCGGCAAGGCGCGGGCCGCGGGCCGGACCGCGTTCGTGTTCCCCGGGCAGGGCTCCCAGTGGGCGGCCATGGGACGCGACCTGCTCGCCACCGACCCGACGTTCGCCGCGACCGTCGACCGGTGCGCCGCGGCGCTGCGCCCGCACGTCGACTGGGACCTGCGGGAGCTGCTCGCCGGAGCCGCCGGCGACGAGTGGCTGGCCCGGGTCGACCAGATCCAGCCGGCGCTGTGGGCGGTGTCGGTCGCCCTCGCCGAGGTCTGGCGTGCGGCCGGCGTCGAACCCGACGTCGTCATCGGCCACAGCCAGGGCGAGGTTGGCGCGGCCACCGTCGCCGGGATCCTCAGCTACGACGACGCTGCGCTGATCGTCGCCCGCCGCGCCGCGATCGTGCGGCGCACCTCGGGCCGCGGCCACATGCTCGCCGTCGACCTGGACGTCGACGCGGCGCGGGTGGCCCTGGAGGGTTTCGAGGAGGTCGTCGCGCTCGCCGTGAACAACGGGCCGCGCTCGTGCGTCCTGTCCGGTGACGGCGAGTCCGTGCTCGTGCTGAAGGAACTGCTGGAGGCCGACGGCACATTCTGCCGCCTGGTCAACGTCGACTACGCCTCGCACAGCCCGCAGATGGACGAGCTGCGCGAGGACCTGCTCGCCGCGCTCGCCCCGGTGCGCCCCCGCGCCGGCGACATCCCGCTGAAGTCGACGGTCCGGGGCACCCTGCTCGCCGGCCCCGAGCTGGACGCCGCCTACTGGGTCGACAACCTGCGCCAGCCGGTGATGTTCGCCGACGCGCTGGCGGACCTGTTCGACGAGGGCGTCACCCACGTCGTCGAGATCAGCCCGCACCCGGTGCTCGCACCGGCCGTCGAGGAGCTGGCGGGCGCGAGGCAGGACCCGCCGCAGGTCGTGACGACGCTGCGCCGCGACGAGGGCACGGCCGTCGACCTCGCACACGCGTTCGGCCGTGCCTACGTCGCCGGCCTCGAACCGTTCGGGCGGCTGCCGCGCGACGCGTGGGCGCCCGCCCCCGGCTACCCGTGGCAGCGCCGCACGTACTGGGTCGAGGCCGGCCGCGGCGGGCCGCGCCGCGCCGGCGCGCTCGACGTCGCCCTCACCCCGTCCGTCACCGAGAGCGACGTCTGGACGGGTGCGCTGGAGCTGGCCCGCGACGACACCCCCTGGTTCGTAGACCACCGGGTGTTCGACGCGGTGGTCCTGCCCGGCGTGGGCATGCTGGCGCTCGCGCTGGCCACCGCCCGGGCCCGCACCGGCGCGGTGCCGGGCGCGCTGACTGACGTCGAGTTCCGCAGCGACCTGACGTTCGGCGACGACGCGCTGCGCGTCAGCGTGCTGTGGCGGGACGACGTCAGCGGCGGCGGCAGCTTCGCGCTGTCGTCGCTGCCCGCGGGCGCCACCGACTGGACGACGCACGCCACCGCACGGGTGCACCACGGCGCTGCCGCGCCGGCAGGCGTCCCGTCCCTCGATGATCCGGTGTCCCCCGCCGATCCGGCGTTTCCCGGGCATCTGCTGGCCGGCGAACCCGGTGACCCGGAGGAGTTCTACGCGGTGTGCGCCGCCCGCGGCCTGAACTACGGCCCGTCGTTCCGCGGCCTGCGCCGGCTGTTCCAGTCCGGCCCCGAGACGGACGACGGGACCGGTGCCGAGGCGCTCGGTGAGGTGGTGCTGCCCGAACGCTGCCGGGCCGGTGCACGTCCCGACGAGCTGCATCCGGCGTTGTGGGACGCCGCGCTGCAGGTCGCCCTGTCCCTGACCGGGGGCGACGGCGCCGTCGTGCCGCGTTCGGTCGACCGGGTGCGGATGGTGGGGTCCCTCGCCGAGCCGCCGACCGCGCTGTGGTCGCACGCGGTGCGCCGCGACCCGACCCGTCTGGACTTCCACGTCTTCGACGCCAACCGGCGCCTGCTGCTGACGATGGAGGGCCTGCGCATGGAGGTCCTCCCCGACGCCCCTGGCGAGGTGGGCGCGGGGGAGTGGCGCGACTACCGCCTTGAGTTCACCGAACAGCCCCCGGCTGCCGACGCGGCGGAGTTGACGGCCGCGGCCGGAACCTGGGCGATCGTCGCCGGCCCGGGCCTCGGTGACACTGCCCGGGAGTTGGCCGAGGCCCTCACCGCCCGCGGCGTCACCCCGGCCCTCACCGACCTCGCCGACCCCGCCGCGCCGTGGAGCGGCGCACCGACGCAGGTCGTCGTGCTCGCCCCCGCGGCCGACGCCGGTCTCGCCGCGCAGCGCCGCGGGCTGCTCGAGCTGGCCGCGCTCGTGTCCGCCGCGGTGGAGCAGCCGACCACCCCGCGGTTCGTGAT
>NZ_JANEZT010000097.1 GCF_025403405.1 Frankia tisae | reverse complement strand
TCCCAGGGGCGTCCGTCGGCGGGGCGATCCTTGGTGCTGCGGCGCGCCAGCCAGCCGTCGACGAACAGGACCTCCGCAGGGCTGAGGGTCTCCCGCAGCGCCGCGGGCACCTCGTCGACGAAGACGCCGCGCACGCCCGCGCCGGCCCCCACCTCCGCCGCCCGCGACGCGGGCACCGCCAGCAGCGCCAGCCGCGGCGGCAGCGCCGAGGTCACCCGTCCGAACTCGGCCAGCGCGGCCAGCGCGGCCGGCGGACCCTCGGTGCGGCTCGGCTGTTCGAGGACGACCAGCAGCTCCGGTTCGGTTCCCCACACCGGCCCATTCTTGCCCGAACCGCAGTCGGACGGGAGCCCAGGGCCCGGTGGCACCACCCCGGGCGGACAACCGGGGGCGCCGACACGCCCTCGTTCGGCGAGAATCACAGGGGTCGGCGGATGGACACCGCGGCCGGCACGGGACAGGGTTGATGTCACACGCCCGGCCAGCGGCGGTGGACCCGCCGCGGTGCGCGCCCCCGCGGCGCCGGCCGATCGGCGGTCCGCGGCTCGGGCGAAGCGCAACCCCGGGTAGGCCAGAAGGGGAGGGCACCAGCGATGGACGCACGACTCCCGCTGTTTCCTCTCGGCACCGTCCTGCTTCCCGGGCTGGTGCTGCCCCTGGAGATCTTCGAGGAGCGTTACCGCGCGCTGGTCCGGGAGCTGCTCACCCAGCCCGCCGACGAGGCGCGCAGTTTCGGGGTCGTGGCCATCCGGCGGGGCCGCGAGACGGGGCCGGCGTTGCCCGCGGTCCACAACGTCGGCTGCACGGCGGTGCTGCGCCGAGTGCAGGAGCATCCGGATGGCCGCTTCTCCCTGATCACCGTCGGCGGGCAGCGCTTCCGCGTCGGCGCGGTGGATCAGCACAGCGCGCCCTACCTGGTGGGGGAGGTGGAGTTCCTGCCCGACGAGCTCGGTGACGCCGAGGCCGCCCGCGAGTACGTGGCGCCGGTGCAGCGACTGATGCGTGCCTACGCCGAGCGGCTGGCCGCCACCGGCACGCTGCAGATCTCCCTGCCGGATCTGCCTGACGATCCCATCGCCCTGTCCTACGTGATCGCCGCGGCGGCCGTCACCGACCTCACCGAACGCCAGGGCCTGCTCGCCGCGGCGGACGCGGCCACCCGGTTGCGCGTCGAGCGGGCGCTGCTGCGCCGCGAGGTCGGCCTACTCAAGAAGATCACCACCATCGGATCCAGCGAGCTACACCGGGTCGACCCGAGCCCGAACTGACCCGCCGCCGCACCGCAGGGCGCGGCCTGGCCGGACCGGGCCCAGAAGTGACCGGCCAGGGTCAGTCGGGTGCCCGTGGGCCGTCGGGCCGGGACCCGCTCGCCGGCCGGGTCTGCAGACCCGTGGCGTCCGCCTGGCTCTTCGGCCCGTCCGGGCCCTTGGCGTTGCCCGCGGGCCCGGGCTCGGCGCCGTCCGGACCGGCGAAGGGGTCGGGCGGCCGCGAGCCGTCGGCGCGCGAGCGCCGGCCCGGCCGGGAGGTCGCCCACAGGCCGATCACGAAGACCCCCAGCGCGACCACCGGCATGACCAGGTAGAGCCCGTGCGCGCGGACCCGCAGGTCAACCAGGTCCACGAGCACCGGCGAGGCGTTGGGCGGCAGGCTGTGCAGCAGATCTGGGGAGCGGCGAAGGTGGCCGATCCAGCCGGCGATCAGCGCGCCGCCGATGCCGCCCGCGGCGAGCCCGAGCGGCACCGGGAAACCCGCGTCCCGGGCCCGCCAGAACGCCAGCAGACCACCGACGAGCCCGGCGATCGCACAGATCATCGCGAAGCGGGCGTCGATGTCGCTCTGGACCGCGAACGCAGACTCGTTGCCGTGCAGGGCGCCGGTGATGTCGAGGTGCGGCGCGACGGCGGCCCACAGCAGGCCGAGGGGGAACCCGACGACCACCATCGCCACCGCGCAGATCAGCCCCGCGAGCAGGTCCGGACGGACAACGAGCGGCACCGGCCGCCGCGGGCGGGCCGGCGACGGGGAGTCCGGGGACGTCTCGACTCCCGGGTCCGTCGGGCCCCCCCGGAAATCCGATGAACGCTCCGCCACGCCGCCCGCCCCGCCAAGAGGTGTCCGTCTCCCCGTCCGCACGACGTTCGGCGGCGGCGCCGGCCACCGCGGACGGTTGACACTATCGCGTCAGGCGACCAGCCCGACCACAGTGGGTGCGACAGTGGTCCCGGGCCGCGGGCCGCGGGCCGCCGGCGCCGGCGGCCCGCTCGGTCAGGCGGTTCCGACGCGGCGCAGCGTCACCGCCGCGACGGCCAGCGCCGCTATCCCCACGGCCGCGCAGACGGCGAGGTCGATGACCACCTTCGACCAGTCCACACCGGGTTGGAAGGCGGCCGCGAGGGCGTCCACGGCGTAGCTGCTCGGCAGCACATCCCGGGCCACCCGCCCGATCTCGGGCAGCCGGTCCGCCGGGATGACCCCGAGGAACAGCACGATGCTCATCCCGAGCTGACCGGCGATGGTCGCCAGCTCCGGACGCGGGGCCAGCAGGCCGACCACGGCTCCGAGACCCGCCAGGCACACCCCGGAGAGCACGACGACGGGCAGCAGCAGCCACAGCCCCGTTATCGGCAGGTTGTAGAGCAGGGCGCCGACCACGGCGGTGATGACCGTGCCGGGTGCGGCGAACGTCGCGTAGGAGGCGGCCGTGCCCAGCACGACCGCCGCCGGCGGGATCGGCAAGGTCAGGTAGTAGTCGAGGGCGCCGGCCGCCCGCAGGGCGCCGAAGCGCTGGGCGAGCAGGTTCAGTGCGACGAACGCGACGACCAGCACGGTGGAGCCCGCGACGACCTGGCCGGCGGCGGTGGAGTTGTCGACGTCGAGGATGCCGCGCAGCAGGACGAGGATTCCGATCGACTGGAACGACGCCACGAACAGCAACGGAATGCGGCCGACCTTTGACCGGGCGAGCTGCCCGCGGTAGACCGCGCCGAACGCCGTGCCGAACGGGGTGGCCAGCGGCATCTTCGGCGGCCCGAGCCTCGCCGGCATCGGAATCGGCAACGGCAGCGGCACCGTGGACGGCCCTGACGACGGTTCCAGGGACGGTTCCAGGGACGGCTCCGGCTGCAGTGCCGAGAGGATCGCAGGCGCGTTGCGCTCGTCGGGGACGATCGTCATCGGGACCACTCCTGCTGGCCCGGACGATGCACGTGCACAGTCATGTCCGCTCCAGGTCTCGAGACGCCCCGCCGAGGGTGAGGTAGACGTCCTCGAGGGACGGGGTGGCGAGGCTGAAATCGTCCAGCGCGGCGAGGGCCGCGCCGGTGGTCAGCCGTCCGAGGGCCTCCCGGGCGGTCACCGGGTCCAGGCGGACCGTCCAGCGCCGGCCGTTGGTCGTCGCGATGCGAGCGAGCATGGCGACGGTGGGGTCGTCGAAGGGCGGTTCGTGCCGCCAGGCGAGGTCGAGCCGGACGTCGCCGGAGACCGACGCCTTGAGCTGGCCGGGGGTGTCGCAGGCGATCACCCGCCCGGACTCCAGGACGGCGACCCGGTCGAGCACCGACTCCGCTTCCAGGACGTTGTGGGTGATCAGCACGATGGTGGTGCCCGTCGTGTCCCGGCGGTGCTGTAACGCCCCCCACACCGCCCGGCGGGCGGCCGGGTCGAGCCCGGTGGTCGGCTCGTCGAGGACGAGGACCGGACGGTCGCCGACCAGCGCCGTGGCCACGCAGGCCAGCCGCCGCTGCCCGCCGGACAGCCGGGCCAGCGGCCGGTCCGCCACCGCGGTGAGGCCGAGTTCGTCGAGGATGGCGTCCCGGACCTCCCGCACGGCCGCGCGGGAAACACCGCGCATCCGCGCGGTGGTCGCCACCGCGGTGGCGACGGGCAGCTCGGCCAGGGCGAGGTCGTCCTGGCCGAGGTAGCCGGTCAGCCGGGCGGGCAGGTCCGGGGCGGCGCGGACGTCGCGGCCGAACATCGTGATCGACCCGGAGTCGGGGCGCAGCAGACCCATCAGTTGGCGGACCAGCGTGGTCTTCCCGGCGCCGTTCGGGCCGAGCACCCCGAACACCTCGCCCTGCCGGATGTCGAGGTCGATCCGGTCGTTGGCGAGGACGGAGTGCTCGCCCACCCCGTGTCGTCGGGTGAGCCCGCGGACGGCGTAGCTCAGCACATCGCCCATTGTCGCAGCCGGCTGCGGGCGATAGCCCCGGGCCGTCGTCGGGGACGAGTCACACTGCGCTGCTCATCCACACCACGACGTCAAGCATGCGCAGCGGGGTGACCTGCGGGCCGGTCGACGGCACCAGCGCGGCGAGCCGGCGGAACTCCTCGGCGTTCTCCCGAAGGTCGTACTGCATGGCCCGGACGAGCAACCCCATGTATTGCCGCCAGCTGCGGCCGTCGCGCGGGGAGGGCGGGACGCAGTCCTCGTGCTGGTAGAAGATCCGGACCTTGGAGTCGAACAGGGGGACGAGCGCGGGCCGCTTGCGATGCAGCACCTTGGCGATCAGCGAGCCCTTGACGTCGCGATCGGAGACGTCGGGGTCGTCGAGCGGGTCGTAGAGCGCGGCAACCAGGTCGAGGGTCACCTCGTCGGCCTCGATCAGCTCGATGCCGGGCGGCAACTTGTCCAGCGCCCGTTGCAACAGCGGCGTGAGCGCGGTCAGGGTGTGCATCCGGTCGACGTCGACGTGCACGCCGAGCAGGCTGGGTGCGAGCAGGTCGCCCGTGCACAGCAGGTCCGGGTCCTCGTTGGTGACCAGTCCGTCATAGTAGGGGTAGGCGTAACGCAGCCCGCGCTTGCGGGGGCCCATGTACTCCTCCACCAGGCTCTCCGCATCGAAGACCTCTCGGGTGCCTTTCGCCAACTTCACCCCTGGGCTCCTTATCGTCCTGTAGTCGTCATCGTCGGGTTGTCGTGCCCGCGCGGTTGTCGATCATCGTCTGGTGCCGTTCAGGATGCTTGCCCGCAACGCCGCAACCGGCGTCGTCCCCGAGCCCGGCAACCCGCGCTGACGAGGGCATTCCGCTTGCATCCTCCCTTGTGCCCACCCTGACCGTGACGGGGGGCGACGATGGCGGCGGCCCGCGAGCTCCGCGCCACGTCCGCCGGATGGCAGTGACCCGGCCAGATAATGGAGGATGCCGCGCTCGAGATCAGCCACGATCCGGCGACAGTGGGAGGAATCTCACGCTCGGTGGTCCGGCGCCGGGCGGCGCCGGATCGACGACCCGAACCCGCGGATCGGCCGCCAGCTGCGACAACCGGCCGGACGGCGCCCGAACCACGGCGGCGAACAGGCACGCGCACCCGGCCCGCAGCTGCGCCGCGGCCTGGCGGTCCCGACTGTCCGCACCGACGTCGCCGGCCCGCGCCTCGGTCGCGGCGCGCGCCTGCGCCTGCGCCGCCGCCGAGGCGAACGCGGCGTGGACGTCGGCAACCGGGTCGCGCACCGTGGCCTGTTCCACCTGCCCGCCGGCCCCCGCGGTGAAGAACACCTGCACGGCCCGGTAGCTGCCAAAAAGGTCGAGCAACTGGTCGGGGGTGACCGGGCCGGTGAGGCTCGCGACGGCGTAGAGGTCCGCGGCGGGTGCGGCGGCGGTCAGGGACTCCAGGTTCTGCCGGCTCGCCCCGAGGTACTCGGTGACCGAGTCGCGGGCACCGGGGCCGATCGTCACCGTTGGTGTCACGGGCTGCGCCGCCGGTGGGGTGGCGGCCGGTGGGGAGCCCGTCGGCGCGGCCACGGGCGCCGTCGCGTTGGACGACCGGTCCCGGTCGACGCTCTGCAGCATCGCCGCCGCCGCGCTCACCACGATCAACGCGACGAGACCGAGGACGAGCACCCGCGCCCCGCGGTCCACCACGCCCCCGGGCGCGACGCCGACCACGTCGAGCAGAGCCGGCGAGCCGCCGGTCTCGGTGTCAACCGGCCCGTCGCCACCCGCCCGCCCGCGCCGGGCCCGCTCGGCCACCCGCCGGGCCCGGACGGCCTCACGATCGGCGGTGTCCGCGAGACGGGACCGGGCGGCGTCGAGGACGCGGAACACTGCCGGCAGCACCGCGTCGTCGAGTCGGTCGAGTCGGTCGAGCGGGGACGGCTGCGCCTGCGCGGGCACGGCCGCAGCGACGTCGGGAATCGGCGCGGACGGCTTCTCGACCGCCACCGGTTCGGTCATGCCTGCTCCCGCAGCCGATCCACCGCCTCCGCCAGGTCGGCCGGGTCCGGGCTGGTGAACTCGACGAGGCCGCCGTGACCGGGATGGTCGAACGACAGTCGGGCTGCGTGCAGCCATTGCCGGGTCAGACCGAGGCGTTCGGCGAGGGTGGGATCGGCCCCGTAGGCCAGGTCACCGAGGCAGGGATGGCGCAGGGCCGACATGTGCACCCGGATCTGATGGGTCCGGCCGGTCTCCAGGCGTATCGACAGCAGCGACGCCGAGCGGAACGCCTCTTCCAGGTCATAATGGGTCACGCTGGGCTTGCCGTCCGCGACGACGGCGAACAGGCCCGGCCGGCGGGGATGGCGGTCGGTCGGCGCGTCGACGGTGCCGCTGAGCGGATCGGGATGGCCCTGCACGACGGCGCGGTAGCGCTTGTCCACCTGGCGTTCGCGGAAGGCCCGCTTCAACAGCGTGTAGGCACGCTCGCTCTTGGCGACGACCATGGCCCCGGAGGTGCCGACGTCGAGGCGGTGCACGACCCCCTGCCGCTCCGCGGCACCCGAGGTGGAGATGCGATAGCCGGCCGCGGCCAACGCCCCGATCACGGTCGGCCCGGTGAAGCCGGGGGCCGGATGGGCGGCCACGCCGGGCGGCTTGTCGACCACCACGATGTCGTCGTCGTCATGCAGGATGCCGAGCCCTGCCACCGGGGTCGGCTCCACGGTCAGCGGGCGCGGCGGGGCGGGTAGCCGCACCTCCAGCCAGGCGCCGCCGCTGACCCGGTCGGACCGGCCCCGGATCCGGCCGTCGAGGCTGGCCTGGCCGTCGTCGATGAGGGTGGCGGCCGCGGTCCGCGACAGCCCGAACATCCGCGCGATCGCGGCGTCCAGGCGGAAGCCGTCGAGTCCGTCCGGGACCGGCAGCGAACGCAGGTCTCCGCTGACGCCGGTCACGGCCCGCCCGGCCCGACGCCGCCTCGGCCGGCGGGGTCGACGGGCGGATCGGCCCGGAGCACACCGTCGTCCCCGCCGACCGGCGCGGCACCACGGCTGTCGGCGCCCGGCGCGGCCTCGCCGGAGTCGCCGTAGCGGGTGCCGTCCAGCCCGATGCCCAGCAACGACAACACGACGGCGAGGATGCCGCCGCAGACGATCGCCGAGTCGGCGGCGTTGAAGATCGGCCAGTGGTGCAGGTGGACGAAGTCGACGACGTGGCCGCGCAGCGGGCCGGGAGCGCGGAAGACCCGGTCGGTGAGGTTGCCCAGCGCGCCGCCGAGCAGGGCGCCGAGCACGATCGCCCAGCCCACCGACCGCAGCCGGCGGGCGGTGAAGACCACGACCACGATGACGGCGAGCGCGACGAGGCTGAGCACGACGGTCGCCCCGCCGGCCAGGCTGAACGCGGCCCCGGAGTTGCGGGTCAGCCGTAGGTCGAGAACACCGGGGATGACGTCGACGGCACCACGGTCGGACAGCTGGGCCACCGCGATGTGCTTGGTGACGATGTCGAGCAGCAGGATCACGACGGCGGCCGCCGTCAACGTGATCACCGGGCGCCGGGACGCGCCCACGCCTGCGCTCACCGCGGCCGGCCCACGGCCGACGGGATCTTCGGACACGCTGCTCCCGATGGTCGTCGCCTCCCCCACCCGATCCACTCTACGGGCCGGCGCGCACGGGGCGCGCCGGCGATCCCCACCTGGCACCGGCCGAGCCGCCGAACGGTCGACTAGACTTCTCCGCAGCGGCACGGCGTCGACGGGGACGAGTAGCGGCGGGCGCAGCCTGAGCGAGCCGGGGTTGGTGGAAGCCCGGTGGCCAGCGCGTTGCGAAGATCACCCCCGAGCCGTCGGCAGAACGGGATCCCGCGGGCGCGAGCCGGCGGTGCCCCAGTAGATCCGGCCGCCGCGAGCTTTGACGAGAGGCCGTCCCACGGCCCGGTCCGCCACCGGCGGATCGGTCTGGTGGGGCGTGCAAGGAGGGTGGTACCGCGGTACCCCCGGTCCCGGGCGGGACGTGGCGGCGGGCAGGCTCGCCGGCCATCGCCTCCGCCCGGCCGGTGAGGCGTCGTCCCTCCGTTGGTCCGACGCCAGCCACGACCGAGGAAGACCGGGTCCGCCACGATGACCACCGCCCCGCGTACCCCCACCTTCGCCCCGCTGCCCGGGCAGGTGGATCTGCCCGCCCTCGAACGCGAGACGCTCGCCCGCTGGCGTGATGCCAAGATCTTCCACCGCTCGCTGGAGTCCACGGCGGACCGCCCGCTGTGGGTCTTCTACGAGGGGCCGCCGACCGCGAACGGCAAGCCGGGCGCCCACCACGTCGAGGCGCGGGTCTTCAAGGACCTGTTCCCCCGGTACCGGACGATGAAGGGCTTCCACGTTCCCCGCCGTGCCGGCTGGGACTGCCACGGGCTGCCCGTCGAGCTCGCGGTGGAGAAGGAACTCGGCTTCACCAGCAAGAACGACATCGAGGCCTACGGCATCGCCGAGTTCAACGCCCGCTGCCGCGAGTCGGTGCTGCGCCACGTCGCCGACTTCTCCGCGATGACCGAGCGGATGGGCTACTGGGTCGACCTCGACGGCGCCTACCGCACGATGGACACCAGCTACATCGAGAGCGTCTGGTGGTCGCTGAAGCAGATCTTCGACAAGGGCCTGCTCGTCGAGGACTTCCGCGTCACCCCGTACTGCCCGCGCGACGAGACGCCGCTGAGCGACCACGAGGTCTCCCAGGGCTACGCCGACGTGGACGACCCCTCGGTCTACGTCCGCTTCCCGCTGGTCGCCGACTCCCTCGGGCTCGCCGAGCGCGGCGCGCAGCTGCTGGTGTGGACGACGACACCGTGGACGCTGGTGTCGAACACCGCCGTCGCCGTCCACCCGGACGTCGACTACGCGCTGGTCCGTGCCGCCGGCGGGGAACTGTTCGTCGTCGCCGAGCCGCTGGTCGCCGCCGCCGTCGGCGAGGATGCCGAGGTCGTCGAGCGCTTCCGCGGCTCGGCGCTCGCCGGCGCCCGCTACGCCCGCCCGTTCGAGCTGCTGGCCGTCGAGCGGTTCGCCGCCGGCACCGGCACGCCGCACTCGGTGGTGCTCGCCGACTACGTCACCACCACCGACGGCACCGGCCTGGTGCACCAGTCGCCGGCGTTCGGCGCGGAGGACCTCGCGGTCTGCCGCGCCGCCGGCCTGCCCGTGGTCAACCCGATCGGCACCGACGGCCGGTTCCTCCCCGACACCCCGCTGGTCGGCGGCGTGTTCTTCAAGGACGCCGACGCGGCGCTGACCGCCGACCTGCGCGAGCGGGGCCGGTTGTGGCGGGCCCAGACCTACACGCACAGCTACCCGCACTGCTGGCGCTGCCACACTCCGTTGATCTACTACCCGCTGCCGTCCTGGTACATCCGCACCACGGCGATCCGCGACCAGCTGCTGGCCCAGAACGCGGCGACGGACTGGCACCCGGAGCGGATCAAGAACGGTCGTTACGGCGAGTGGCTGCGTGGCAACGTCGACTGGGCGCTGTCCCGCAACCGCTACTGGGGCACGCCGCTGCCGGTCTGGCGCTGCGCCGACGACCCGGGCCATCTCGTCTGCGTCGGTTCGATCGCGGAGCTGTCCGAGCTCGCCGGGCGCGATCTCGCCGAGCTCGACCCGCACCGCCCATTCGTCGACGAGGTCACCATCGCCTGCCCGACCTGCGGCGCGACCGCGCACCGGGTGCCCGAGGTGATCGACGTCTGGTACGACAGCGGCGCGATGCCGTTCGCCCAGTGGGGCGCGCCGCACCAGGGCGCCGAGGACTTCGCCCGGCAGTACCCGGCGCAGTACATCTGCGAGGCGATCGACCAGACCCGCGGCTGGTTCTACACCCTGATGGCGATCGGCACCCTGGTGTTCGACCGTTCCTCGTACGAGACGGTGCTGTGCCTGGGGCTGCTGCTCGACGCCGAGGGCCGCAAGATGAGCAAGCACGTGGGCAACGTCCTCGACCCGTTCGAGCTGTTCGAGCGGCACGGAGCGGACGCGGTCCGCTGGCTGATGCTCGCCGGCGGTTCCCCGTGGTCGGACCGCCGGGTCAGCCATGAGGCGATCGAGGACATCGTCCGCAAGGTCCTGCTGACCTACTGGAACACCGCGTCCTTCTTCGCGCTGTACGCCGGCGCCGCCGGCTGGCGTCCCGGCGAGGGCCCGGCCGCGGCGGCCCCGGCCGAGCGGCACGTGCTCGACCGCTGGGCGCTGTCCGAGCTCGCGGCCACTGTCGACGAGGTCGACGAGGCACTCGCCGGCTTCGACTCGCTGCGCGCCGGGCGGCGGATCGCCCGGTTCATCGACGACCTGTCCAACTGGTACGTCCGCCGGTCCCGTCGGCGGTTCTGGGCCGGCGACCCGGATGCCCTCACCACCCTGTACACCTGCCTGGACGCGCTGACCCGGGTGATGGCCCCGTTCACGCCGTTCCTGACCGACTGGCTGTGGGCCCGGCTGTTCGCCGACGCGTCGGCGAAGGCACCCGACTCGGTGCACCTGGCGTCCTGGCCCGAGCTGCCAGCCGACCTGCACTCCCCACGGCTGTCCACTCAGATGGACCTCGTGCGGCGCATCGTCGAACTCGGTCGCGCCGCCCGGGCCAGCAGCGGGGTGCGCACCCGCCAGCCGCTGACCCGGGCCGTCGTCGGCGCCGCCGCCTTCGGCGAGCTGTCCGCCGAGCTGCGCGTCCAGATCGCCGAGGAACTCAACGTCACCGTCGTCGAGGCGGCCACCTCGGACGTCGTGGACATCACCGTGAAACCGAACTTCCGCGCCCTGGGCCGGCGCTTCGGCAAGAACACCAAGGCGGTTGCGGCCGCCATCACCGGCGCCGGGGCGCCCGTCGACGGCCGGCTGACCGTCGACGTGGACGGCGAGCCCGTGGAGCTGTCCGGCGACGAGCTGATCATCACGGAGACGCCACGGCAGGGCTGGGCCGTCACCGCCGAGTCCGGCCTGTCCGTCGCGCTCGATCTGGAGATCACCCCGGAGCTGGCCCGGGCCGGGCTCGCCCGCGACGTGGTGCGGGTGCTGCAGGACGCGCGCAAGGCCGCCGGCCTGGACATCACCGACCGGGTGGACGTGCGCTGGTCGGCCACCCGCGCGGACACCGCGCTCGCCCTGCGCGCCCACGGTGTCACCGTGGCCGAGGAGGTGCTCGCGGTCTCCTTCACCGAGGCCACCGACATCACCGACATCACTGAGGCCACCGACATCACCGAGGCCACCGGGGAGCTGGGCCTGGTGTTCAGCCTGGCGCGCCACATCCCCGCGGCCGGCTGAGCGCGGCGGGTCAGGCGCAGGCGGGCAGCCTGCCGGCGATGATCCCGGCGTCGGCGGGCGGCCGCGGCCGTCAGGAGGACGTTCGGCGCAGTGCGCCGAACGGCAGCAGCGCCGCGGCGACGAGAGTCAGGATCAGGGACGCGTAGACGAATCCGCTGCCGGCGACGATGCCGACCACGGCCAGCACCACGCACAAAGCAATGAGCACACCGCAAAGCATCAGCATGCCGCGCCCCCGTGTCGCGGGCAGGACGACGGGGTGAGGCGCCGGGCGCTACCGCGGCCAAGGGCCGGACCGGGCCCGACGGGGCGGGGTGAGCAGACCCGACGGATCAGAACTCCTGCATGCCGGGCGCGTCGCGCCGGTTGGGATCCAGATCCGGACGGCCGTGGCCGTTGTCACGAGCGATGGCGCCGGCGGGCATCGGCGGGCCGGGCGGGAACGTCGGCTGGTGGCCGGGGCTCTGCTGGATGCCATTCGGACCCATCCCCACCGCCGGGGGAGGCGTCGGCCCGCCGGGGTTCAGACCGGGACGGGGGGCATTGCCCATACCGACGGCCGGCGGCTGGGTCGGCATGCCGTCGAGGTCCCGCAGCTGCATCTCCAGATAGGCCCGCAACCGGGTGCGGTACTCGCGCTCGAACGCTCGTAGCTGCTCGACCTGGCCCTCCAGGCGACGCTTGTCGTCCTCCAGGCCGCCCAGCTGCTCGGCGACATGGGCACGAGCCTCGCCGATGATGCGGTCGGCGTCGGAGCGGGCCTCGCGGCGCGCACGCTCGGACTCGGCGCGCGCCTCACGCAGCGCCTCGTCGGCGGTGCGCTGGGCCAGAACGAGCGTGCGGGCGACCCGCTGCTCGATCTCGGCCTCGGAGGCCTGGCCGGAGCCGGCGCGAGCCGGCACGCCGCCGCCCGAGCCGACGGCGGGAATCACTGTCGTCGGGGCGCCGCCCTGCGGAGCGGGCGGTGGGGGCGCCTGCTGTTGCTGCTGCACGCGCTCCCGCGCGGCCTGGGCCGCCTGGGCCTGGACCTGCGCCAGCTGGCGGCGGGTCTCCTCGACCTGGCGACGCAGCCCCTGGTTCTCCTCGAGGATCTGGGCGGGCACACCCGGGCCACCGCCGCCGGAGCGGCGAGCCTCGTCGAGCTGCCGGCGCAGATCGCTGTTCTCGTCAAGCAACCGGGTCAGCTCCGCCTCGACCTCGTCGAGGAAGGTATCGACCTCGTCCTCGTTGTAGCCGGTACGAAACCTCGTCGGACTGAAGACCTTGTTCTGTACGTCCTGTGGTGTCAGAGCCACGTCGCCTCCTCGTGCGGCATCGCCGCTCCCCGAAGAGAGGGCGGTCTGCGGGCAGTCTGCCGCGCCCGCGTTCGCGGTGTGCACACAACCCCGTTACAGCCTCTGGGCATAGCTCCGCAGCACCAAGATCACCAGGAAGAGCACCAGGTACCCGAGGTCAAGCGATACGCTACCCACCCTCAATGGGGGCAGGATCCGTCGGATGAACCGCAACGGGGGGTCAGTCACCGTGTACACGGATTCGAAGATCAACAGCAGGGGGCCGGTCGGACGGAACGAACGACCGAGGACGAGAACGAGGTCGGTGATCCACCGGGCTATCAGGAACAGGAAGTAGACCAGCAGCACCCATGAGATCAAGCTGCCTAGTGTGCTGATGGTGCTCTCTCCTGGGGAACCTTGGGACCTCGGGGGCGCGTGGCTAGGCCGCGCTCCGGCGTCATGACTGGTTGTAGAACCCACCCTCGCGGATGCGTCGCTTGTCCGTCTCGGTGACCTCGACGTTGTGCGGCGAGAGCAGGAAGACCTTGTTGGTCACCTTCTCTATGTCGCCACGCAACCCGAAGATCAGCCCGGCGGCGAAATCGACCAGCCGCTTGGCGTCGACGTCGTCCATGTCGGTGAGGTTCATGATAACGGGGGTACCGTCCCTGAACTCCTCGCCGATCTGCCGCGCCTCATTGTAGCTGCGTGGCTGGAGCGTCGTGATCCGGTAGGGGTGCGGCTCCTCGACGGGCATCACTCGCCGCATCGGCACAGGTCCCGCGGGGCGCAGTGGTTCGACCGGTGGACGTCGCGGCATGGCGACCGGCTCCTCCCGTGCGTCGATTCGACGGACCGTGCGATCCATCGGGACCGGTTCGTGCATAACACGCCGATCGTCATGACCTACCGCACGACCGTCGTCATAGTCGTCGTCGTCGAGATAGTCCTCGTCCTCCTCGGCCAGACCGAGGTAGACCATCGCCCTGCGCCCGAGCCCCATGGGCGCGACTCTAAGGGACACCAGGCCGTTCACCGAACAAAGCGGTCCCGATCCGAAGGTGTGTCGCGCCTTCGGCCACCGCGGCCTCAAGATCGCCTGACATGCCGGCGCTGATGACGGTGGCCTGAGGGTGGTCCATGACCAGCCGTTCGGCAACGGCTCGCAGCCGAGCGAATGCGGGACGTGCCGGTTCGCCACGGGGAGCAACCGCCATCACGCCGCGCAGTGTCAGCCCGGGTGCCTCCTCGACAAGATCGGCCAGTGCCGCGAGCTCCGCGGCATCGCCGCCGCCCCGGCCCGAATCGGCGACCACGGGCCTCACCCGACCCCCGGAATCACTCCGCACATCCAACGATACCTGCAGGCAGATCGACAGCGAGCGGCCCCGCTCAACTGCGAGCCTGGACAGGGCGCCGACCAGGCTCGATCGGTCCACCGACTGCACCCAGTCCGCCCAACGCAGAACGGATCGGGCCTTGTTGCGCTGGAGTTGGCCGACGAAGTGCCAGGTGAGGTCGGGCCCGCCCGCCGCGCCACCCGGCCCGCCCGCGTCACCGGTCGACGGATCGTCGCCCGGCGTGGCGAGTAGGCGCGTGACCATACTCACCTTCGGACCGGCCTCCTGCTCGCGGTTCTCGGCGAAGTGGCACGCCCCGAGCGTGTGCAGCATCACGACATCGTCGGCCGGACAGGTCTTGCTCACCGCGATGAGGGTGAGCCCGGCCGGATCGCGGCCGGCCGCCCTCGCCGCGACGGCGATCCGTTCCTCGATCACGGCCAGTCGGCGGGCGAGCTCCGCCCGGCGGACCGGGTCGCCCCCCGCCGCCGCGATCGGCCGGGCCCCGGCTGGTGGGTCCGCACGCCCGATCACGCGTTCGGCCCGAGCCATGCCACGCCGGCGAACCGGCCGGTACGGCCGTCCCGGCGGTAGGAGTAGAGCTCCGGGTCCTCCGCGGTGCAGCGGGGCGCGATGGCGATATCGGTCACACCCGCCGCGGTGAGCTGATGGTGGATGCCGGCCCGCAGGTCGATCGCGGCGGTCCCCCGCCGCGTCGACCCCGCGCTGCCCGGCACCCGCCGCTCGACCTCCCGGCGCAGCTCCGCCGGCACCTCGTAGCAACCCGCGCACACACACGGGCCGACAGTGACCGTAAGCCGATGCGGCGCGACGCCCAGCCGGTCGAACGCCGCCAGGGTCGCGTCGATCACCCCGTCGGCCATGCCGGCCCGCCCGGCGTGCGCGACCCCCACCGCCGCCGGGGACTCGAACACCACCGGCGCGCAGTCGGCGACCATCACCGCCAGCGCCAGACCTGGCACGTCGGTGACGAGTGCGTCCGCCTCCGGCGGAGGGGTGGGCGCGCGCGCGACGACGACCCGCGTGCCGTGTACCTGGCGCATGTACTGCACCGGCATCCGCAGCCGCGCCGCCAGCCGGTGCCGGTTGGCGGCGACGGCGTCCGGGGCGTCGCCGACGTGATCACCGAGGTTGAGCCCCCTGAACGGCGCGGCGCTGACCCCGTCCGCACGCGAGGTGAACAGAACCGGCATGGCCGGAAGTCTCCCCTGGTGTGGGCTATTTGAGGAAGTCCGGCACGTCCAGCTCGTCGTCGTCGACGATCGGCCGGACGGGGCGGCGCGGCGGGTAGGTCGGCCGCGGCCCCGTCGCCCGCGGCGGGTCGCCCCGGTGCTGCTGGCCGTAGCCGGGGTCCGGCGCCGGCTCCACGGGTTCCCGCACGGGCGGAGCGATCCGCGACTCCACCGTCGGGATCACGGTCGACTCGCCGGGCGAGGCGGGCTCGTGGGTTGCCGGCGCCCCCGGCAGCGGGTCGGGATGGTAATGGCCGACGTTTGACTGGCTGATCGCCGACGACGCCTGCTGCAGGTAGCTCGGCGCCGGCGGGGCCGGCTGGACGGGCGGCGGCGGGGGCGCAGGCGCGGCCTGCGCCGCCCGGGGCGACCCGTTCGGGATCGTCGGGAGCGGCGGAAGAATCGTCGTCGCTGGTGAGGGGGCCGGAGCCGGGGCCGTGCTCGCGGCGCCGCTGCCGGCGACCCCACCCTGGCCGTGGGGCCGCCGCGGCTGCTGCTGCGCGTGTGGCGGTCTGATCCGCCGGTCCTGCACCGTGTCGAACCCGGCGGCGATGACCGTCACCCGCACCTCGTCGCCCAGCGCATCGTCGATCACCGCACCGAAGATGATGTTCGCCTCGGGGTGGGCCGCGTCCGCGACGAGCTCCGCGGCCGCGTTGATCTCGAACAGGCCGAGGTCCGAGCCGCCGGAGATGTTGAGCAGGACGCCCTGGGCGCCGTCCATGCTCGCCTCCAGCAGCGGGGAGGCGATGGCCTGTTCGGCGGCCACCGTGGCCCGGTCGTCACCGCGGGCCCGCCCGATGCCCATCAAGGCGCTGCCGGCGTGCGACATGACCGTCTTCACGTCGGCGAAGTCGAGGTTGATCAGGCCGGGGGTGGTGATCAGGTCGGTGATGCCCTGCACACCGGAGAGCAGTACCTGGTCGGCGCTACGGAAGGCGTCCAGCACGCTGATGTCACGGTCGGTCATCGCGAGCAGGCGGTCGTTCGGGATGACAATGAGCGTGTCGACCTCATTGCGCAGAGTGTCGATACCCGTGTCTGCCTGCGTCGCGCGGCGCCTGCCCTCGAAGGTGAACGGCCGGGTCACGACACCGATGGTGAGCGCGCCGAGCGAACGGGCGACGTTCGCCACGACGGGGGCGCCACCCGTACCGGTGCCACCGCCCTCACCGGCGGTGACGAAGACCATGTCGGCCCCCTTGAGGACCTCCTCGATCTCCTCACGATGGTCCTCGGCGGCCTGCCGGCCCACCTCCGGGTCGGCCCCGGCGCCGAGGCCCCGGGTCAACTCGCGGCCGACGTCGAGCTTGACGTCGGCATCACTCATGAGCAAGGCCTGGGCATCGGTGTTGATGGCGATGAACTCGACGCCCTTGAGACCGACTTCGATCATCCGGTTGACGGCGTTTACGCCACCACCACCGATCCCGACGACCTTGATGACCGCGAGATAGTTCTGTGGGGCAGCCATGCGGTGTCGGTCCTCCAGCGGCGTCGGTGGTCGGACGGGGGGATACCCCGCCCCTGCGGCGCCGCGGGATGGCGGATTCACGCGGCGAGCGGGGGAAGTAGTCAGAGTCTCAACCTTCACCGTCAGCTAGACAGTTACAGTTATGTCAACTTCCGACTGTGAATCGGACAGTAGGCACGGCTACGGCAGTGGTCAAGGAAGCTGTCGGCGCGGCGCGCACCTTCCTGCCACGTCCGCTTCGTCACAAAGCCTTCCCCGCATCGCGCCTTCGGCGCGATGCGGGGGTCCCTGGCCTCAGTGTGGCAGCCGAATTCCGTCGGATCGCCTTCGGCGATCCTCCTGGAGCGGCAGCACTCTGTGCGGTGATTTTCGGCGACCACGGGGCCTGGGAGGCCAGGGGTCCCCCGGGGCCGGCGGGGCGCGATCAAGGCGGAGCGCGGCGGGACGCGGGCGTGATGGTGTACTGCCTGCGTGACCCGTCAGCGCACCCAGCACGTCCACTTCCTCGGCATCGGCGGCGCCGGCCTGTCGCCGCTGGCCCAGATCCATCTCGCCGGCGGCGGGAAAGTCAGCGGCAGCGACGCCGAGGACTCCCCCCGCGTGGCGAGCCTGCGCGCCCGCGGGGTGCCCGTCCGCGTCGGACCCGCGCCGGCCGCGGACGCGATCGCCGCCGAACTCACCGGTGTGGATGTCGTGGTCGCCTCCAGTGCCCTCGCCGACGATCATCCCGAGATCGTCGGCGCTCGATCGCTGGGCCTGCCAGTCCGCCGCCGGTCCGAATGGCTGCCGGAGCTGACCGCCGGCTACCGGCTGGTCGCCGTGGCGGGCTCGCACGGCAAGTCGACCACCTCGGCGATGCTGGCCCTGGTGCTCCGCGCGGCCGGGCTCGACCCTACCGCGGTCATCGGCGCGGAGGTCTCCCAGCTCGGCGGCAACGCGCTCACCGGCTCCGGCGACGTGTTCGTGCTGGAGTCCGACGAGTACGGCGGCGCCTTCGCCGGTCTCGAACCCGCCATCGCCGTGATCACCAACGTCGAGTGGGAGCACCCGGACATCTTCCCGGACGAGGCGTCGGTCCAGGCCGCCTTCACCGCGTTCGCCCGCCGGGTGCGCCCAGGCGGCCGCCTGGTGGTCTGCGGGGACGATCCGGGAGTCGCCGCCGTCCTCGCCGAGCTGCGCCGGCAGGCGGCGCCCGCGGCCGTGCCGGTGCTCGACTACGGTTTCGGGACGGATCGCCGGTGGCGTGCGGTGGACGTCGCCACCGTGGCCGGGGACGACACGGCCCGCGCCGTCGTCCTGCACGCCGGGCAGGAGGTGGGGGACCTGGCACTGGCGGTCCCCGGCCGACACTCGGTCCTCAACGCGCTGGCGGTCCTCGCTGTCGCCACCGAGCTGGGCGTCGCGCCGGCGCAGACCCTCGCGACGCTCGCGACCTACACCGGCGCGGCCCGCCGCTTCGAGTTCGTCGGCTTCTGGCGAGCCGGCACGCCCGCCCTCGCCGCCATCCCGGTCCCCCCCACAC
>NZ_JANEZT010000096.1 GCF_025403405.1 Frankia tisae | reverse complement strand
CCACCGCCACCGCCGCCACCGCGGCCGCCCAGCGCGGCCTGCACCCGTTCGGCCAGCTGCGGATCGCGCCTGGCCAGCTCGCTCAGGTTCGCCCGGCCGCCGCCGAACCCACCGCCGCCACCGCCGCGGTTGCCGTCACCGCCGAAGATCCGGCCCAGGCCGTTGTAGCCGAAGGCCAGGCCGAGCGCGCTGTTGTCGGTGGAACCGCCGATGTAGGGACGTGAACCCTTCGGCCACAGTTCGACTGTCGCCACCCACCAGCCGGCGGCGACCACGATCGCCAGCCCGCCCGCGAGCAGCTGCCACACCCGCCGCCACCAGCCGGTCGGCGCGGCGATCAGGTAGACCAGCGCGAACGCGGGCAGCACCAGGAAACCCTGCAGGGTCTTCGTCAGGAAGGCCAGGCCGAGCGCGGCGCCGGTCGCCGCCATCCATTTCGTCGACGCCTCCTCGAGCGCGCGGACCAGGCAGTATCCGGCCAGGACGAGGACGAAGGTGAGCAGGCCGTCCGGGTTGTCGAAGCGGAACATCAGCGCCGCCACCGGGGTGAGCGCCAGCGCGGAGCCGGCCAGCAGGCCGGCGGCGGGGCCGAACCACCTGCGTACGGCCGCGAACATCAGGCCGACCGCGGCCACGCCGCCCAGCGCCTGCGGAACGAGCATGCTCCAGCTCGAAAAGCCGAAGATTCGCCCGGACAGCGCCATCGCCCACAGCGACGCCGG
Source organism: Frankia tisae (assembly GCF_025403405.1). Taxonomy (GTDB): domain Bacteria; phylum Actinomycetota; class Actinomycetes; order Frankiales; family Frankiaceae; genus Frankia; species Frankia tisai. The sequence goes on along the minus strand of NZ_JANEZT010000096.1, from coordinate 17,632 downwards.
CGGTTTGTCGACCGTGATGAAGTTCCCGGAGTCGAGCGATCCGAACAGCAACGCCTTCCAACTCTTCGTCCCGGCCTGGACCGCCGCCGCGTAGAAGCTGTTCGCATAGCCCGAGGCGCCCAGGTCCCAGACGTAGAGCACCGCCGTAGCGGCGAGCAGCCCGACGAGCGCCGGCCGGGCCCACACCGGATCCGCCGGCCGGCCGCGCACCGCCCGCCGCCACCGGCTCACCGGCGGCGGATCGCCCGCGCCGACGGGCGGCCCCGGCGCACCGGCATCAGCGTGATCATCGCCGTGATCGCCGTGATCGCCGTCGTGACCGTCGCGCGCCACCGGAACCGCCGGGGCGTCGACGCTGACCGCGGCGCTGGGCAGGACCGTCGCGCTGGAGGGGTCCTCGGGCTGCGTCATACGCCAGATACTCACCGTGCAACCTGTGCGCAAGCTGAGAGTGATCGGATGCGCCACCGACGGCCCCGGCTCCGACTCCCTCCGCCGGCGCCCGCGACCCTGGGAACGCCTCGGACGCCGACCAGGAACACCGGCGCAGCTCGGGCGCACGGCCGCCAGCCGGATACGGTACGACCGGCCCGATCAGGCCGGTGACCCGATCGGGGGGCTCGAACCCGCGGTCGACGGCTTACGAGTCCGTGGCTCGGGGGCGTAGCCGGATCGCGGTGCCGGCCACGACCTGCCAGACCTCGTCGGCGGCGGCGGCGAGTTCGGCGTTGAGGCGACCGAGGGCGTCGCGGAAGCGCCGGCCGGCGGCCGTCGCCGGTACTACTCCGGAGCCGACCTCGTCGGTCACTGCGACCACGCGGCGCGCGGTGTGCCGCCATGCCTCGACCAGCTCGCCGGCCCGGGTCGCCAGCTCCGCCGGGTCGTCGAGCTGCGCGGCGACCCACAGCCCGACGCCGTCGACGAGCAGCGGCGGCCCCGGCGAGCGCAGCAGCGGCACCAGATCGAGGGTCTCCACGGTCGTCCACGCCGCCGGCCGGCGCTCGCGGTGCGCGGCGATCCGCGCCGACCACTCGGCGTCGGTGGGTTTCGCGGCGTCCGGGGGCGCGGACGTGGCGACGTACACCACCGCCGGCTCGGCGAGCAGCCGGCGCTCGGCCTCGGCGGACTTCCCCGACCGGGCCCCGCCGGTGATCAATACCCGGTGCGGCGGGGGCGCCGCAGCACTCGGCGGCGGTGTGGCGGGGCTCGCGTGGCGCGAGAAGCTCGTGTGGCGTGAGGGGTTCGCGAGGCGAGCGGGGGGTGCGGGCCGCGGCACAGGTGGCGGGTCCACGGCCGGTGCGGGGGACTGGCCGGACGGGATCGGTGCGCGGGGCGTGACGTCGAGGACGGCGCCGTCACCGGGGGCCTGCGCGCCGAGCAGGGCGAGGCGGCGGGCCAGCTCATCCCCGGGAGGGTTGCGGTGGCTGAGGTGGACGGCGAGCACCCGGGTGCCGTCGACCACGGCGCCGCGGCGGCGCAGCTCCGCGACGAGCTCGGCGAAGGAGGCCAGGTCGAGGTGCTCGCCGAAACCCGGCCGATCCCCGTTGTTCTCCTCCAGCAGCACCACGTCGTACGCCCGGCCGGTCACCGCGGCGAGCGTCGGTGCAGGCAGCGGCGCGGCGGTGTCGCAGCCGTAGAGCAGCCGGCCGCCGTCGGGGGCGGTGACGTCGTAAAGGACCGCCGGGCCGATGCTCGCGTCGCCGTGCCGGGCGGCCAGCGGGCGCACGAGGTACCCGGCGTCGCCCGCGCCAAGGCGCAGCGACCCACCGCCCGGCGACCCACCATCCGGCGCCCCGCCACCCGCCGTCGCCGGGACGAATCGCAGGGCGGAGCCCTCCCGGGCCGGGTCGGCGCCCTCCCAGCGGGTCAGGAACTCGCGGCACACCGCCAGCGCCGCGGGCGGCCCGACAACATCGAGCGGCCGACCGGCGGCGGACGACCACGACCGCCACATCAGACTCTCGGGGCCGAGATGGTCGGGATGCGCGTGACTGATCAGCAGATGGCGCAGGCCGGAGAGCCGGACACCGAGCCGGGCGGCGGTCCGCGGCACGTCGGGGCCGCAGTCGAGGAGCAGGGCGTCGTCGACGAGAACGGCGGTCTGGCCACGGACCTCGTGCTTGCGTGCCCAGGCGCAGGAGGCGCAGTCGCACCACGGGTTCGGCCAGCCGTCCGCCGAACCCGTACCGAGCAGCGTCACCCGCACCGTGGGGCCCCCGTCACCGCGTCCGGATCAACCGTGCGGGTGGCGCTTGCGCTCCCATCGGGTCATCAGCGCGAGCACGGTCGCCAGCAGGAAGATGGCCACGAAGGTGACGATCACGGCAGCCCACCAGGTCAGGGGCGGGTCGTGCTCCGCGGACTCGGCGGCGAAGGCTGCGGCGTTGTAGACGGTCGTTCCCACGCGGGTTCTTCCTCCTCGAACGGATATACCGGATGTGCGCTCGACCGGATGTCCCGGGTGGTTCCGTGACCATGTCCGTCAGGGCTGACGTTACCGGCGTCGAGGACATCCTGGCGTGGGTGTCCGCATGCGCGCCAGTGGCGTGCGGCACCGAACCGCCGGTCCGCTCAGCCGACCTGCCGCGGAGCATCGGCTCTGGCGCGGGCGGCGATGGGCGGCGCGCTGATCCGCGGCGCCGCGCCGACGCAGGGCACGCGGTTGGATGGGTCCACCGGTCGACCGATCGGGCGATCGCGCAAGGCGGCTGGTCGACTCGGGCCGCCCGGGTGAAGGGATTCACGCATGACCTGGACCTGGCGTTACGAGGGCGACGACGGAGCGATCGTCGCAGTCGGCGGTGCCTCCAGCTCCGAATCCTTCACCAGCCAGGGCGACGCCGAGACCTGGCTGGGGGAGACGTGGCGCGATCTGCTCGCGGCGGGCGTCGTCCAGGTCACGCTGCTCGACGCCGGACGGCGCATCTACGGCCCGATGAGCCTGCGCCCGGTCACCTGACCGGTGCCGGGTCGGGTCGGGAGAGATCAACCGGGACACCCGGTTGTCCCGGTTGACAATCTCCAGGCTAACGTTGTTAGCTGAACCTGAGGCTAACGGTGTTAGTCGATTGTCGTCCGGGAGGTTCAAGGCTCATGACCGAGCAGCATGATCAGCCGTCATCCCGTCCCACCGGCGCGCACTACCTCGCGCCCGGCTGGTTCACCCGCAACGTGGCCAACCGCCTCGTGGCCCTGGTGACCCGGGCCGGCGTGAGCGTGCTGGGCAGCCGGGTGCTGGAGGTGCGCGGCCGGGTCAGCGGCCAGCCGCGGCGGACCCCGGTGAACCTGCTCACCTACGAGGGGCGGCAGTACCTGGTGTCCGCGCGAGGCCACGGGCAGTGGGTCCGCAACGTCCGCGCCGCGGGCGGGGAGCTGCATCTGCTGCGGGGGCGCTCGCGTACGCTCTACCACGCCGACGAGCTGGACCCGGGGGACAGCGTCGCCGTGCTGCGGGCCTACCTGAAGCGCTGGAAGGCCGAGGTCGGCGCCTTCTTCGACGGGATCGGGCCCGACTCCACCGACGAGGAGATCCGCCGGATCGCGCCCCGCCATCCGGTCTTCACGCTGACCGCGGGTTGATCGGCGGCTTCGTCCCCCCGGCGCCGCGGGAGTAAGGAACCGATGGGCACACCACAGGCCCTGGGCGGGCTGCCGCTGGCACCCGTCGCGCCCCGGCCCGAGCTGGCGCCGCCCTCGCCGCGGGTCGGCGAGATCATCACCGCCGCGCGGGAGGTGTTGGAGCAGGAGGGCGCGGCGGCGCTGACGATGCGCCGGCTCGGCGAGCTGCTGGGCATCCGTGCGCCCTCGCTGTACAAGCACCTCGCCGGCAAGACGCAGCTGGAGGCCATGCTGGTCGACGCCGCCCTCGTCGAGACCGGTGACCTGCTGCACGGTGTCGTCGACCGCGCCGACGCCGCGGGCGTGCTCGGCGACCTGCTGGCGGCCTACCGCGCGCACGCCCGCGCGCAGCCGAACCTCTACCGGCTGGTCACCGCCGGCCCGCTGCGCCGCGATCAGCTCACCGCGGGTGTGGAGGACTGGGCGGGCGAGCCGTTCTACCGGGCCACGGGGGAGCCCTACCTCGCGCAGGCGCTGTGGGCGGCGGCGCACGGCACGGTCATCCTCGAACTGGACGGTCGGTACCCGCCGGGCTCGGACCTGGATCGGACCTGGGCCGCGCTGACCGCCGCCTTCCGCCGGCCCGTCGACGACGACCGCTCAGGCTGAGCCCCGCCCGCCCTGTGGCTCACTGGTCACCTCGATCGGGCTCGGCGGCGGCCTCAGCTGCGTTGGATGACGTCGGCGAGCACGTCGTCGATCCGCTTGAGCAGGGCCGGGTCGAGGGTCACCCCGGCGGCCTTGACGTTCTCCCGCACCTGCTCGGGCCGGGAGGCGCCGATGATCGCCGAGGCGACGTTGTCGTTCTGGAGCACCCAGGCGACGGCGAGTTGGGCCATGCTCAGGTCGGCATCCGCGGCGATCGGGCGCAGATCCTGCACCGCAGCCAGGACGTCGTCGTTGAGCAGCCGGGCGATGAACGTCGCGCCGGCCCCGCCGGTGGCGCGGCTGCCGCTCGGCGGGGGCTGGCCGGGCAGGTACTTGCCGGTCAGCACGCCCTGCGCGATCGGTGACCAGACGATCTGGGAGATGCCGGCCTGCTCGCTGGCGGGCACCACCTCGGCCTCGATGGTGCGCCACAGCATCGAGTACTGCGGCTGGTTGGAGATGATCCGGTCCAGGCCCAGTTCGCCCGCGATCCGCACCGCGTCGGTGATCTGCTCGGCGCTCCACTCGGAGACCCCGATGTAGAGCACCTTGCCGGCACGGACCAGGTCGTCGAAGGCCCGCAGCGTCTCCTCCAGCGGCACCGTCGGGTCGTAGCGGTGCGCCTGGTAGAGATCGAGATGGTCGGTGCGCAGCCGGCGCAGCGAGGCGTGGGCGGACTCGATGATGTGCTTGCGGCCGAGGCCCCTGTCGTTCGCGCCGGGGCCGGTCGGCCAGTAGACCTTGGTGAACAGCTCGTAGGACTCCCGGGGCACGCCGTGCAGGGCGTCGCCCAGCACGCTCTCGGCGCGGGTGCCCGCGTACACGTCCGCGGTGTCGAAGGTCGTGATGCCCTCGTCGAGGGCGGCGCGCACGCAGGCCGTCGCCGCGTCCGCCTCGATCTGATCACCGTGGGTGATCCAGTTTCCGTAGGAGATCTCGCTGACGGACAGGCCGGTGCGCCCCAGGCGTCGATGCTTCACGTCACAAACCTACGACGGACCCACCCGGAAGGGGGTCCACCCACCGGTGAGGGACTAGGGCCGCGAGTCGCCGCGGGACACCCGAGGCCGGGGCAGGCGCCACCGCCGCGGCAGCAGGGCCCGCTGCGCGGCGTAGGCGCGCACCCGCACCCGCGAGTCCGGGTAACGCTCGGCGACCTTGCGGCTGACCTGCCAGGAGAGCACGACCGAGTCGACGACGACCGCGATGATGCCGATCAGCATCAGCAGGGTCGCGGCGAGCCGCACGACGCCGTTCGGGATCAGCCCGCCGACGAAGTAGACGACGGCGGCCACCAGGAAGAACGGCCCGACGGTGATCCGGGTGTCGACGAGGTCGCGGGCCAGCACCCGCTCCGGGGCCCGCTCGCGCGGCGGCAGCCGGCTGACGTCCCCGGACATCATCGCCGCCCGGTACTCCTGGCTCTGCCGGCGCCGGGTGGACTTGGCGTCCTGGCGGCTCGCGCCCTTGCCCGTGGGCGCGGTGTTCGTGCCCCGGGCGGCCCGAGCGTCCGAACGCTTCGGTGTGGGCCGCCCCTTCGCCGCGGTGCGCCGCAGGTCGGCCGAGGGGTCCGGCTCGACCGGTTCGACCTGCTCGGCGAGCGGTTCGGCGTCGACCTCGGCGGGGCCACGCCGCTTCAGCAGGGCCATCAGGGCAGTGCCAACATCTGATCGAGTGCCTTCCGGGCAAAGGTGGCCACGTCCGGGTCGACGGCGATCTGGTTGACCGTCTCGCCGCGGACGAGTGACTCCAGCGCCCAGACGAGGTGCGGCATGTCGATCCGGTTCATGGTGGAGCAGAAACACACCGTACGGTCCAGGAAGACGATGGTCTTGTCGGGGTGCCGCTTCGCCAGCCGCTGCACGAGGTTCAGTTCGGTGCCGATGGCGAACGCCGAGCCGGCCGGGGCGGCGTCGACGACGGAGATGATGTATTCCGTGGAGCCGACCAGGTCGGCCGCGGTGACGACCTCCCGGCGGCACTCCGGGTGCGCGAGCACGGTGACTCCGGGGACGCGGGCACGCACCTCCTCGACGCTGTCGAGGGTGAAGCGCCCGTGCACCGAGCAGTGCCCGCGCCAGAGGATCATCTTTGCCTCGCGCAGCTGGCGGTGGGTCAGCCCGCCGCCGGGCCGGTGCGGGTCGTAGACGACGCAGTCCGCCTCGGTCATCCCCAGCTCGCCGACGGCGGTGTTGCGCCCGAGGTGCTGGTCGGGCAGAAACAGCACCTTCGTCCCCCCGCGCTCGCCGAACGCCCATTCCAGTGCCCGCCGGGCGTTCGAGGAGGTGCAGATCGTGCCGTCGTGGCGGCCGGTGAACGCCTTGATGGCAGCCGAGGAGTTCATGTAGCTGACCGGGACGGTGCCCGCGGCGACGCCGGCGTCGAGCAGGTCGTCCCAGGCCTGCTCGACCTGCTCGGCGGTGGCCATGTCGGCCATCGAGCAGCCGGCGGCGAGGTCGGGCAGGATGACCCGCTGGTGCGCGCCGGTGAGGATGTCGGCGCTCTCCGCCATGAAGTGCACGCCGCAGAAGATGATTGCCTCGGCCTGCGGGCGGGCGGCGGCCTGCTGGGCGAGTTTGAACGAGTCGCCGGTCACATCGGCGAACGCGATGACCTCGTCGCGCTGGTAGTGATGCCCCAGGATGAAGACCCGGTCACCGAGCGCGGTCTTTGCGGCGGCGGCGCGGGCCGCGAGGGTGGGGTCCGCGGCGGGAGGCAACTCCCCGGGGCAGTCGACGCCACGCTCGCTCGCCGGATCCGACCCGCGGCCGAGTAGCAGCAGGGCCAGGGGAGACGGGGCGACGCCCACCTGCGCGAGGGCCGGATCCCGACCCAGGGTCGGATTGATGGTCATGGCGCTCCTCCGGTCGACCGGCCCGCAGCCTGGCCGCCTGGTCGTCCGCGCCGACCGACCGGCGATCCCGCCGGGGCCGTCCGCGAATGGTCGATGAGACTCTAACTCCCCGCAGCCATCGTATGCGGAGCTCCGCCGGTCGGATGCCGGCTTGTCCGGGTTGCCGGTCTGGTGCCGTCATGAACGTGAACGCAGTCACGAAGGTGACCTGAGGTGATCGGCGTCTCGTGGCCCACCAGTCGGCGCCATGGCCGGGTCCCGATGGCGTCGCTACGATGGGAAGCGGATCCAGTCCCATGGTGTTGGGCATGAACGTCGGCGCAGACGCTGTGCCGTGTCCGAGGCGCCGGCCGAGGCGACTCGGCTGGTCGCAGGCAGTACCCGACCGGATGCAACCGACCGGAAGCGCAGTACCCGACCGGAACCAGTGAGCCTGGCACGCCAGGCACGTCCAGCAAGGGCAGGAGTAGTCCTTATGACCGTTCAGGACACGACGGAGACCGCGACGCAGTCCTCGACCGTCAACCTCACCGACACGGCTGCCGGCAAGGTCAAGAACCTGCTGGAGCAGGAGGGCCGCGATGACCTCAAGCTGCGCATCGCGGTGCAGCCCGGGGGCTGCTCCGGGATGCGCTACCAGCTCTTCTTCGACGAGCGGTCCCTCGACGGTGACACCGTCCTGGACTTCTCCGGTGTCAAGGTCGTCCTTGACCGGATGAGCTCCCCGTACCTCGGCGGTGCGACGATCGACTTCGTCGACACCATCGAGAAGCAGGGCTTCACCATCGACAACCCGAACGCGCAGGGTTCCTGCGCCTGCGGCGACTCGTTCCACTGATCGACTGAGCGGCCGCCCCTGTGTGCCGTTCGTGATCGCCCCTAGCCCCGGTGCATTCCTCTCACCGGCGGCACGGGGGGGCGTAGTCGGCATCCCGACGACGCCGCCGAATAGATCCTGACGAAGGAGCCCGGCTCGACCCACCACGGTCGGGCCGGGCTTCTTCGTCTCCCGGGTGCTCCGGGCTGAGCCGGGTGGCAGTAGGCTCCACGATCGTGCGTATTGCCGTGACGGGTTCCATTGCCACCGACCACCTCATGCGCTTCCCGGGGCGCTTCGCCGAGCAGCTGCTCGCCGACCAGCTCCACAGCGTGTCGCTGTCGTTCCTCGTCGACGAACTCGTGATTCGTCGCGGGGGGACCGCGGCGAACATCGCGTTCGGTCTCGGTCAGCTCGGCCTGCACCCGGTCCTCGTCGGTGCCGTCGGGGAGGACTTCGCCGAGTACCGCTCCTGGCTCGACCGGCACGGTGTGGACACCACCACCATCCGGGTCAGTGAGATCGCGCACACGGCCCGTTTCGTCTGCACCACCGACGAGGACCTCAACCAGATCGCCTCCTTCTATCCGGGGGCGATGAGCGAGGCCGCCGAGATCGAGCTCGGGCCGATCGCGGACCGCTTCGGCGGGCTCGACATCGTGATCATCAGCCCGAACGCGCCGGATGCGATGGTGCGGCACAGCCGGGAGTGCCGCGAGCGCGGCTACGCCTTCGCCGCCGACCCGTCCCAGCAGCTGGCGCTGCTGGACGGCCCGCAGATCCGCGAGCTCGTCGACGGCGCGGCCTACCTGTTCTGCAACGAGTACGAGAAGGCACTGCTGGCGAGCAAGTCCGGCTGGAGCGACGCGGAGATCCTGGCGAAGGTCGGCGTGCGGGTCACCACCCACGGCAAGGACGGCGTGGTGATCGAGGCGCCGGAGAGCGACCCGATCCGCGTCCCGGTGGTGCCCGCGCTGGCCACCCCGGACCCGACGGGTGTCGGTGACGCGTTCCGCGCCGGCTTCTTCGCCGGGCTGTCGTGGGAGCTGCCGCTCGAACGCTCCGCCCAGGTGGGCTGCCTGCTCGCCACTCTGGTGCTGGAGACCGTCGGCACGCAGGAGTACACGGCCGAGCCGTCCGACATGCTCAAGCGGATCACCGAGGCCTACGGCGCCGACGCGGCCGCCCAGATCGCCGAGCACCTGCCTGTGGCCTGAGCCGCTTCGGCCGAGCTCAGGCGAGGCGTCGGATGACGAACTCCTCGCCGCCGGCCGGCAGCGGGCGCACCGCGACCAGGAGCTGACCCCGCAGCCGGCACCAGGCGACCACGTCCGGGCCGGCGGCCGGATCGTCCGCCCAGAGGGTGATGGTGTCGCCGGGCGCCACCGAGCTGAAGGCGCGGGCGAGGTCGATGATCGGCAGCGGGCAGCGCCGGCCGCGGGAGTCCACCGTGCCCGCCGGCGCGGCGATGGCCCGATCGGGCCCCGTCCCGGTGCCCGCCGGCCCGTCCGTGGTCATCGTCGGCTCATCTCCCTGCCCACCCGGCCGGTCGCGAGCCGCCCGGTCACGTGCCGTTCCGTGCCGGGCCGGGCGTCGGTGGATCCGGGTGGCGTTGGTCGCCCGCCTGCCAGGCCTGCCGTCCCGGGCCGACCGGCCGCAGGTCGCGCCGTCCCGGGCCGACCGGTCACAGCTCGCCCGCCCCGAGACGGGCCCGTACGGCTCGCACGGCGCCCGGCAGGACCTCGAGGAGGGCGTCGAGGTCGGCCTGGGTGGAATCGCGGCCGAACGACACCCGCAGATTCCCGTGGGTCAGCGCGCCCATCGCGACCAGCACGTGGCTCGGGACCAGCGTGTCGGAGGTGCAGCTCGACCCGGAGCCGACCGCGATGCCGGCCCGGTCCAGCTCGGTCAGCAGCGCCTCGCCCTCGACGTACAGGCAGGAGAACGCGGTGATGTGCGGCACAGCCGGGGCCCGGTCCGGATCGCCGAGCAGCTCCACCCCGTCGACGAGGTCGGGCAGCCGGCGCCGCAGGTCACGGACGTAGCCGGCCAGCCGCGGACCCTCCGCGGCGAGCTCCGCCGTGCGGGCGGCCAGGGCGGCGGCGGCGGCCACGATCGAGGGGACGTTCGGATAGCCGGCGACCCGTCCGCCCTCGCGCTCGTCGGCCGGCCAGGGGCTGCGCCAGCGGGTTCCCGTGCGCACCGCGAGGATGCCCACCCCGGCTGGGCCGCCGAACTTGTGGGCGCTGGCGGTCAGCAGGTCCGCGCCGAGCACGCCCAGGTCGACGGGTACCCGGCCGACCGTCACGGCGGCGTCGGTGTGCAGCGGGACGCCCGCGGCATGCAGGCGCTCGGCGACCTCGGCGACCGGCTGGACGGTGCCGACCTCGTGGTTGGCGTGTTGAAGGCTGGCGACGGCGGTGCCGGGAACTGGCGCGAACGCGGCCGGATCCACCCGCCCGAAGCGGTCGACCCCCACCTCTACGAGCCGCCCACCGGCCTGTTCGTGGTGCTGCGCCGCATGCAGCACGCTGGAGTGCTCGACCGCGCTCACCATGATCACGTTTCCGGCGCGGCGACGGGCGGACGCGGTGCCGAGCAACGCGAGCGTGGCCGCCGCGGTCCCGCTCGCCGCGAAGCTGACCTCGTCGGGCCGGGTGCCGAGGACCCCCGCGACCGTCTCGCGGGCCGCATCCAGCAGCATCCGGGCGCGCCGGCCCTCCCGGTAGAGCCGGGCCGGATCCGCCCAGCCGTCCTGGAGCGCCACCTCGAGGGCGTTGCGCGCCGCGGGGTGCAGGGGCGTGGCCGACGCATGGTCGAGATAGGCCGACACGGGTGTGACGCTACGCCGTGGCGGGCCCTGAGGGGTCGTGCGTCACAGGCCCTTGATGGGGCCTGTGGCGAGAAGCTGCCGGGCCGCTGGGATACGCTGCTGCCGCACCATCTACAGCGTGTCGAAGACAGCATGTCGTCCGGAGGGATCGACCGGGTTGACATGGCGTTTCTGGGGCTTCGCGGATGGCGGCGGACAGCCTCCGCCCCGTCGACGCGGGCCGCTAGTCGTGGGAGGCAGGACCTGGTGAGGAGATCCTTCGGTCGGACCCGGCCGTCGGTCGCGGATGTCGAGGACACGCCGACGACGCCGGCTGACTCTGGCAGTGCGGGCGGGGTCGCGAACGACGCGGTCGAGGCGGTTAGCGCGGTCGGCGCCCATGGGAGGCGACGGGCGCGGCCGGGTCGCCGACCCCTGCGCCTGGTCGGCGCGCTCGCCGTCGTGGGGATCGCGGCGACCGCCTGCGACAAACCCAACTTTGGCTACCCGGACGGTGTGACCAACCACACCCCGAGGTTGCTCAATCTCTGGCAGGGCTCGGCGATCGCCGCGCTGATCGTCGGCGTGGTCGTCTGGGGCATGATCCTCTACGCGGTCGTCGCCTTCCGCAAGCGCAGCGACGTGCTCCCGCGGCAGATCCGCTACAACCTGCCCGTCGAGATCCTGTACACCGTCATACCCGTCGTGATCGTGGGCGGGATGTTCTACTTCACCGCGCGCGACGAGTCGAAGATCACGAAGCTTTCGGCCAACCCGGACGTCACGGTGGACGTCATCGGCTTCCGGTGGAACTGGCAGTTCAAGTACCTCGACCCGGGCGCCGGCCACAAGGGGCCGAACCAGATCGAGGTCACCGGCCGGCCCGGTGAGCCGGCAGTGCTGGTCCTGCCGCAGAACCGCTCCATTCGTTTCGACTTGACCTCGCCGGACGTCATCCATTCCTTCTGGGTTCCCGAGTTCCTGTTCAAGCGGGACGTCATTCCCGGTCGGGTCAACCAGTTCGAGCTCACCGTGACCAAGACCGGTACCTTCATCGGCCGCTGCGCCGAGCTCTGCGGGACCGATCACGACCGGATGAACTTCTACGTGAAGGTCGTGCCGCAGGACGAGTACGACAGGTTCATCTCGGAGCGGCAGAACGCCCCCGTTCCGTCGACGTCCGGCGGGACGACGACCGCCGCCGCCGCCAGCACCGCAACCACCGCCACCACCGGGAGCGGACAGTGACCCTCGTGCAAGAGCAGGGCGTCGGCCACGCCGAGCCCGAGCAACCCCACCTACCCAAGCGAACGAGCCTGCTCGGTTATCTGCGCACGACGTCCCACAAGGACATCGCGGTCATGTACTTCATGACCTCGTTCGCGTTCTTCCTGTTCGCCGGCATCCTGGCCGTGATGATGCGGGCCGAGCTTGCGCGACCGGGCCTGCAGTACTTCTCCAACGAGCAGTACAACCAGCTGTTCACGATGCACGGCACGCTGATGCTGCTGATGTTCGCGACGCCGATCGCGTTCGCTTACGCGAACTTCCTGGTGCCGCTGCAGATCGGCTCGCCGGACGTCGCGTTCCCGCGGCTCAACGCGCTGTCGTACTGGTTCTTCCTGTTCGGCAGCCTCACGGTGGTGGCCGGTTTCCTCACCCCGAACGGCGCGGCGTCGTTCGGCTGGTTCGCCTACTCGCCGCTGAACAACGAGATCTACTCGCCCGGGGTGGGCGCCGACCTGTGGATCGTCGGCCTGACGGTGTCCGGTCTCGGCACCATCCTCGGCGCCGTCAACATGATCACTACGATCCTGACGCTGCGCGCGCCCGGTATGACGATGTTCCGGCTGCCGATCTTCTGCTGGAACTTCCTCGTCACCTCGATCCTCGTGCTGGTCGCCTTCCCGGTGCTCGCCGCGGCGCTGCTGGCGCTGGAGGCGGACCGCCGGTTCGGTGCGCACGTGTTCGACGCCGCGAACGGCGGCGCGCTGCTCTGGCAGCACCTGTTCTGGTTCTTCGGTCATCCCGAGGTCTACATCCTCGCCCTGCCGTTCTTCGGGATCATCAGCGAGATCCTGCCGGTGTTCTCCCGCAAGCCGCTGTTCGGCTACAAGGGCCTCGTCTTTGCCACCATCGGCATCGGCGCCCTGTCGATCGCGGTGTGGGCGCACCACATGTACGTCACCGGCGCGGTGCTGCTGCCGTTCTTCGCCTTCCTGTCGTTCCTGATCGCGGTGCCGACCGGCATCAAGTTCTTCAACTGGATCGGCACGATGTGGCGCGGGCAGCTCACCTTCGAGACGCCGATGCTGTTCAGCATCGGCTTCCTGGTGACCTTCCTGTTCGGCGGGTTGACCGGAGTGCTGCTGGCCAGCCCGCCGATCGACTTCCACGTCAGCGACAGCTACTTCGTCGTCGCCCACTTCCACTACGTGATCTTCGGAACCGTCGTGTTCGCCGCCTACGCCGGCACCTACTTCTGGTTCCCGAAGGTCACGGGCCGGATGATGAACGACCGACTGGGAAAGATCCACTTCTGGACGGTGTTCTTCGGCTTCCACGCCACCTTCCTGGTGCAGCACTGGCTGGGCCTGCGCGGCATGCCGCGGCGCTACGCCGACTACTCGCCGACCGATGGGTTCACCACCCTGAACACGGTCTCCTCGGCGGGGTCGTTCCTGCTGGCCCTGTCGACGCTGCCGTTCATCTACAACCTGTGGCACTCGTACCGCAAGGGTCAGCTCGCCGTCGTCGATGATCCGTGGGGTTACGGCAACTCGCTGGAGTGGGCGACCTCCTGCCCGCCGCCGCGGCACAACTTCCGTACGCTGCCGCGGATCCGCTCCGAGCGGCCTGCGTTCGACCTGCACTTCCCGGCGACGGTCGGCCGGGTCGATTACCACGCGACACCTGAGATCGGTTAGGGGGCGGTGATCGTATGAAGGTGGAAGGCATCATCTTCAGCTTCTTCGGCGTCTTCGCCGGAGCTGCGGCGCTGGTCTACTGGTTCTGGGCGAAGGACCCGACCGGCACCGCGGCGCTCACCCTCACCACCGGGTTGGGCCTGCTCGTCGGCGGCTATCTGATCTTCACCGGACGCCGGATCGGCATGCGCCCGCAGGACCTGCCCGACGCCGAGGTGGCGGACGGTGCCGGCGAGCTCGGGCACTTCACGCCGGGCAGCTACTACCCGTTCTTCATCGGCGCGAGCTCGGTGACGGCGGCCATGGGCCTCGTCTTCGGGATCTGGCTGCTTGTCCTCGGCCTGGCAATGGTCGTGGTGTTCGTGACCTGCCTGGTGTTCGAGAACTTCTGGCACCCCCCGGTGCCCGAGGACTGAGACGGGCCCCGCGGCCCGGGGTAGAACCCGGCCGCGACCTCTGCGCCAGCGCGTGTGGGGCTGGCATGATGCCGCGGCATCATGCCAGCCCCACACGTGTCTTCCCACTCGGCCCCCGGCCCCCGGCCCGTGGCCCGTGGGCAATTGCTGGAGGTTGATGGCCATCGCCGTGCCGTGGAACCGTCATCAACCTCCAGCAAGTCGCTCTCGCCGGGCCGTCGCGGTGTGGCCGGGGTGTGTGCTGGCCGGGGCTGGGAATCGTGGGACGGTTCCGCGGAACATCAAGATCGGAACCGGGTGTCTTCGGGTCTGGACAACCATTGCCGCCCCTGGGCCGCCGGGCTGCGTTGTTTCCGGCCAGATCGCGGCCAGATCGCGGCCAGATCATGCTGAGGGCTACGCACGGTTTCAGCGTCTGAAACCGTAGCTACACCTCGGCACGATTCTGTGCGCAAGTGATGACAGAAAGATACTAAGGTTCTGGTGGTCAGCGGGCGCCCCGAACTCCGAGACGACCCAGTCCCCGTCGCCCGATCAAACCCTGGGCCGGGGCCGGGCCCGCCCTCAGCGGGTGATGGCGTCGGTGGCCGCGGCGCGCTGGCTGGCCTCCACCCAGCGCGCCAGGACCGCGGCGGCGGCGCCGGAGTCGATGGCGCTCGCGGCCTGGGGCAGCACGCCGGCGATCTGCTCGGTGATCGGCGCCTCGGTCGGGCCCGCCGCGGCGACCAGGGAGGCGGCGGCGGCCAGCAGCACCGCGTCGCGGACCGGCCCCGGCTCGCCGGCCAGCAGTGCGCGGGTGACGGCGGCGTTGTGGGGGGCGTCGGCGCCGCGAAGGGCGGCGATGTCCGGCACGTGGATGCCGACGTCGCGCGGGTCGAACTGCTCGCGACGAGGTGATGCAGCCTCCCCGACCGCCTCGCCGGGGATCACCCAGACGGTGGACGTGGTCGTCGGGGTGAGCTCGTCGAGGCCGTCGTCGCCGCGGAAGACCAGAGCGCGGGTGCCGCGGTCGGCGAGGACCTGCGCGACGACTGGCGCCAGGCGGGCGTCGGCGACCCCGATGGCCTGCGCGCCCGGGTTGGCCGGGTTGGTCAGCGGGCCGAGGATGTTGAACGCGGTCGGGACGCCGATCTCGGCGCGCGGGCCGCCGACGTGCCGCATCGCCGGGTGGAAGATCCGGGCGAAACAGAAGGCGATGCCGGCCACCTGAAGGCACGCTTCGACGCCGGGCGGTGGCAGGTCGATGACGACGCCGAGCTCGGCGAGCAGGTCGGCCGAGCCGCAGGCCGACGACGCGGCCCGATTGCCATGCTTGATCACGGGTACGCCCGCGCCGGCGACGACGAGGGCGGCCATGGTGGACAGATTGACCGTGTTCGACCGGTCGCCGCCCGTCCCGCAGGTGTCGACCGCGCGTCCTCGGACGTCGTCGGGGATCCGCAGCGGAGCGGCGTGGGTGAGCATCGCTGCGATCAGGCCGCCGATCTCGGCCGCGGTCTCGCCCTTGGCGCGTAGCGCCACCGCGAACCCGGCGATCTGGGCGGGGGAGGCGGTGCCGGACATGATCTGGTCCATGGCCCAGGCCGTCCGCGCCGAATCCAGGGACTCGCGGGCGAGTAGAGCGCCGATCAGCTCCGGCCAGCTCGTCACCGCGGTGACCGGCACGGCGGGTGGCACGGCGGGTGGCCGAGCGGGTGGCCCAGTGGGGGGCACGGTGGCCTCGATGGTCACCTGCGTCAGCCGGCGAGCTGGGCGCCCGTCAGCGGCCGCCGGGCCGCCGCGCCGCCGGCCCGTGCACGCAGCAGCGCCACGACGGCCTCGGTGAGCCGGCCGGGGTCGACCGGGTGGGGGACGACCGCGTCGGCCTGAGACCAGGTCGCCAGCCACCGGTCGTCCGCCCGGGCGACGAGCAGGATCGTCGGCGGGCAGTCTGCGACCTCGTTCTTCAGCTGGCGGCACAGGCCCATGCCGCCGGTGGGGGTGGCCTCCCCGTCGAAGATGCACAGATCGGCTTCGTGGTGGTCGACGACGTCGATCGCCTCGGCGGCCTCGGCGGCTTCGACGAACTCCAGCGGGCCGAGGTCGGCGGCGGGCAGCCGACCGATCGCGGTGATGACTCGCGCGCGCACGTCGGCGCGGTCGGCGTAGACGAGGACGGTGCTCATGGCGTCCACGGCCTTTCGCATCAGGTGGCCACCGCCGACCGGCGGCCCGGGGCGGACCGCCGCCCCGCCCCGCGACCGGACCCGCCGCGGGGCGGGCGATCGGCAGCGATCGGGAGCGACCGGATGACCGGCACGATCCACTCCGAAGATTACCCGGTGGTGGGGTCGCGTCATCCCTTCTCCACTGGGTCCGCCGGGCGGGCGGCGCTGCGTGGGCCCATCGCGTGGGCCCATCGCGCCCGGCGGCGGTCCGGGGCGGTTGCCAGAAGGTGGGAACAACAGTGATACTGAGATTCGTTCTCAACCAGTGGAGCCAGCCGTCGGCGACACCGCCGGGCATTCGCCCGGGACGACGGGCCCTGTGCTCCGCTGCGACCGACGGGCGTGATCCCATGACCGACCTGGCTGATCTTCGACTGACCCCCCAACGGATGGCCGTCCTGGAGGTCCTGCGGGCCGCCGACGACCATCCCACCGCGGCCGAGGTCTACGAGCGGGTACGCCGCACCTCCCCACGGATCGGCAGCGCTACGGTGTACCGCACCCTTTCGCTGCTGGTGTCGACCGGTCGGGCGTTGGAACTCAACCTGGGCAACGGCGCGGCGGCCCGGTACGACGCCAACACCTGCCGCCACGACCACGCGGTCTGCGACGGCTGCGGCCGAGCGGTCGACCTCGATCACCCCGTACCGGACGGAATGGTGGCGGAGATCGCCCGTCGCTCGGGCTTCGCCATCACCGGGTACGACCTGCGGTTCCGGGGGATGTGCCCGGACTGCCAGGCGAACAGCTCCGATCCGGCCCGCGCCGCGGGCGGGACCGGCTCACAGTGAACACCCACGCCAAAGGAGCGCTTCATGCCGAAGCTTGACGGCACCAAGACCCACGAGAACCTCAAGGAGGCGTTCGCTGGCGAGAGCCAGGCCAACCGGCGCTACCTGTACTTCGCCCGTCGCGCCGACATCGAGGGCCTGACCGACGCCTCCTCGCTGTTCCGCGACACCGCGGAGGGTGAGACCGGGCACGCCTTCGGTCACCTGGACTTCCTCGCCGAGGTCGGCGACCCGGCCACCGGCGAGCCGCTCGGCACCACGGCGAAGAACCTGGCCAGCGCCGTGGCCGGCGAGACCTACGAGTTCACCGCCATGTACCCCGGCTTCGCGAAGACCGCCCGCGAGGAGGGCTTCGAGGAGATCGCGGACTGGTTCTCGACCCTCGCCCGCGCCGAGAAGACCCACGCCGGCCGGTTCAAGAAGGCCCTCGACGCCCTCAACGCCGAGGAGACCGCCGACGCCTGATCGGCCCCCTCGCACCACGCCGGTGGCCGGCTCCGAGCATCCTTCCGTCGGAGCCGGCCACCGCCGGTACTCCCCAC
>NZ_JANEZT010000095.1 GCF_025403405.1 Frankia tisae | reverse complement strand
GACAGGGGCGGGGCTGGCGGGGTGGCCGGTGGTGACTTTCTGTGATAGAAGTTTAACTCTTCGCGAGTAGCTGGCCGGATCCGATCATCCGGCCAGCCGGCTCCGCCGGCACCCCGACAGCGGCGGCCCTTTGCCGCGGAGCCAGGGAAGCCGGGCCAGGGAAGCTGGGAAAGCGGTGGTGTCCATGCGTGTCGTCGTGGCCGGGGGAGCGGGCTTCCTCGGCAGCCATCTGTGCGAGCGGCTCCTGGCCGACGGGGCCGAGGTGATATGTGTCGACAACTTCCTCACCGGCCGGCCGGAGAACGTCGATCCGCTGCGCGCGCGGGACACCTTCCGGCTGCTGCGCCGCGACGTCACCGGTCCTGTCGACATCGCCGGGCCGGTCGACGCGGTGATGCACCTGGCCTCGCCGGCCTCCCCGGTGGACTACCAGGCGCTGCCGCTGGAGACGCTCGCGGTGGGCGCCTGGGGCACCCGCCGGTTGCTGGAGCTCGCCCGGCGCAAGGGGGCCCGGTTCGTGCTGGCGTCCACCTCCGAGGTGTACGGCGACCCGCAGGTGCATCCTCAGCCCGAGGAGTACTGGGGGCACGTCAACCCCGTCGGCCCGCGCAGCATGTACGACGAGGCCAAGCGCTTCGCCGAGGCGCTGACCACCGCCCACCGCACCACCCACCGCACCCGTACTGGGATCGTCCGGATCTTCAATACCTACGGTCCGCGGA
This sequence comes from Frankia tisae, assembly GCF_025403405.1. Taxonomy (GTDB): domain Bacteria; phylum Actinomycetota; class Actinomycetes; order Frankiales; family Frankiaceae; genus Frankia; species Frankia tisai. The sequence goes on along the minus strand of NZ_JANEZT010000095.1, from coordinate 17,794 downwards.
TGCGGGCCGGCGATGGGCGGGCGGTCCCCACCTTCATCGCGCAGGCGCTGCGGGGGGAGCCGCTGACCGTCGCCGGTGACGGCTCCCAGACCCGGTCTCTGTGCTACGTCGACGACCTCGTCGATGGTCTGCTGCGGATGATGTCCGGCGAGCTCGCAGGACCGGTGAACATCGGCAACCCGCACGAGATGACGATTCTCGAGATCGCCCGGCTCGTCGCACGGCTGTGCGGGACCGGGGCCCCGATCACGTTCGTCCCACGACCGCCGGACGATCCGACCGTGCGCCGTCCTGACATCACCCGGGCGCACCAGATGCTCGGGTGGCAGCCCCGGGTGGACGTGCGTGACGGGCTCGCCCGGACCATCGCCTGGTTCCGGACGGGCGCCGAACAGTCGCCGGCCGCCCGCGTGCCGCAGCAGGAGTCACCGACAGGAACGGACGCGCCCATCGGCCGGCCGGGCTCCTGACCCGCTGTTCAACCTGCATCGGCGGCGGTGCAGGTTGGGTCCAGGCTCTCGGTCCAATCGCTTCGCTCCGGTGAATCCTGACACCCAGACGGGGCGGTGACCCGTCTTCCCGGCCGGCGGGGCGATTCCAGCACCGGTCCGGAATCTGCCGACATGGCTTCGACGGGGCGGCGGTGACACGCCGATCCACCGGTGCTGCCTGCCGAACAAGGCGGAAGCCCGCTAGAAACAGGGACCATGCGATCCTTTCGGCACTGGGCCCCGCGGTATGTATATGACCGCTCGCGCGTCATGCAGTATTATCGTGCTCATCCGGGACAGCCCTGGCTTACCGCCACGGCCAATGAGATGCTTGCCACCATGCTGAAACCTGCCGACTGCGGCCTTGAGTTCGGATCGGGGCGCAGCACGCTCTGGCTCGCCAGTAAGGTCGGTTATCTGACCAGCGTCGAGCATGACGAGAGTTGGCACGGAACGGTATCCGCGCAGCTGCGCGAACAGCGCCGGAAGAATGTCGAGCATGTGCTGGCGGTGGAGGATGTGCCGGCCGAGTCAGGCGCCGAGAGTAAATATGCGCAGGTCGCCCTGAGAACGGCTGACGAGAGCCTTGATTTCGTCCTGGTCGACGGCGTCTACCGCGATTTCTGCGCTCAGTTCGCAATTCCAAAGATTCGGCCTGGTGGGATGCTGATCGTGGACAATGCCAACTGGTTCCTGCCGTCCCGATCACGTTCGCCCAACTCGCGTCGGGCCGCGGAGGGTGCGGCCGGACAGGTGTGGACGGCGGTGCTGAAAGCCATCCAGGACTGGCGGTCGATCTGGACCAGCAACGGCGTCTGGGACACGACGATTTTCTTCAAGCCGGTGCGCTGACCCTGGTTGCGGGGAGCCCCCGCGTGGCTGGGGCCGCCGGAGTCACCACGATGCGATACATCTGGAACCATCCGGCCGTCCGGGGTGAACGTGGTCGGGTCCCAATGCCACTTCCGCTAGTTGGATCCTGAGGGTCGTTGGTGTGCCGGCTGCGGTGGTTCTGCGCGGGTAGCGGCATGATCGAACGCTGTGGTGGACACTCGGGTGGTGGCGGACAGCCGGCTGACGGACTGGATCTCGCTGGGAGTCCTGACGTCGTTCGTCCCGCGTGACGCGGTCGACGAGGCTAGCGCGGTGACCGGGAGAGGCGCTCGGCGTAGCGACGCGACGATCCCGCCGCTACGGGCACTGCCGGATGGTTCCTACCTGACGGTTCTGGTCAACCCGAAGGTCACCGGCGCCGCGCGTGAGTCGCTGCTCGCCGCCGCGCGGGCTGGCACGCCGCTGGACCCGGCGAAGGCCCGCTACGCCCGCCTCGTCGAGCACGACGTCCCGGACCGTGAGGGCGACGGGAAACACGGTGCGCTGCTCGGGGTGCCGGTCTCGGCCGGATTCGTCGCCCGCCCGAACGAGCGTCTCGCCCAGGACCTCGCGGCCGCGGGTTTCGACGAGGCGATATCGCCAGGCTCGACGCCTGCGTGCGCCAGCTGCGCCGTGGGCCATCCCGACCAGCGGCTGGCCAGCGGTCAGGCCCCGCTGTCGCTGCTTGAGCGGTCCGACCTGGGCGCCCGACACCTCGACGACCCCGAGCTGGTCGACCAGCTCAGCCACCGCGACCAGCCCCGCGCTTCCCGCCAGTGACCGGTCCACCGACCCGAACCGCACCCGACCCCGCCGGGCCCGTTTCCTCGCCTGCCTCGACCTGCGTAGTCCGTTCGCCCGGCGGGTGCCTTTCGCCAGGGATGTCGCGTTGGTGTGGTAACCCCGATTCTCCCTGCACGGCAGGCACCCGTTTATGTGCAGACGACCTACGAACTTCCAACATCACCCGTTACTGGCGGATCCAGGTCAGAGCCCAAAGACATACTTAACGCGACTTCGACTTCGACGGCCAGGGACGGAACAGATAGTTGATATTCCAGAACCCCCGGTCACCGCGAGCCACCCATGCGGTAACATCATTCCGCTCGACCGGCCGGCCAGGCTGCTCAACGCACCAGGACGTGTATCCATGCTTCCAGAAGAGATCAAAGATCGCGATAAAATCCGGATTGACCTGTCCGTCGAAATTCTCCGTGAGGCCCACCTCAATGATCCATGTTGGTGATGGGTCGGCTGCCAGCAGCCGATCGGCACCTCGGAGGATTGGAAACTCCATGCCCTCCGCATCGATCTTGATCAACAATCTTTGGCTCTGCAGTCTGTCAGCGAAGAGCCCGTCGAGAGTGTGCGCGGGGACAAGGTTGCTGTAAGTCGCGGCCATTCCCCCCCATTGTGGGCGGAGACTTGCGCCCTGGCCACCTCCATACAACTCGGCAAGGCCGCAGCAGTCGGACGCGGCTACCGGGAAAACCTCGACCCCCTCACTCTGGTTCAATCGCAGATTGCGGTAAAGCTGCGCGAGATTCATGGGACTGGGCTCGACCGCAGACACCGGTACACCCTTGCTGGCTGCGAGAATGGTGAACAGACCGACGTTGGCCCCCACGTCGATCAAGCGGTCTGTCTGGCCAATCAGGTCGAGAAAAAGATCTGCCTCATGGCTTGACTGCCGTGATGCCCCAAGACCGGGGGGGCCATACAGTGAGAAGCCCCATGGCGTGATAGCGGGATGTTTGTACCGCGTATGAGAGTCTCTGTAGCGGCGATAGAGCACCGCGGCCTGAGGAGTGCACCGGTCGACGATGCGCCGGGCGCGGGTAGTTACCTTCATCGGGTTCCAATCAGGTGGTGCGGCTTCCGGTGCGCCGCCAACAGCGGTTACTGCGGAAGCGGATCGCGTTCAGCGCTGTGGGCGGTGGTCCGCCACTTCGGCGGTGTTTCTCCAAGTCTATGCCGTGTACTACTTTGATTGACGTCACGCCACGCCGGTAGCCCACCTACCAGCAGCAGGATCACCGGGCCGCCACTGCGGCTGTAGTAGTTAGGCCGGACGCTCGCCATGTGTGCGATCGATATTCTGTACAGTTGGTATATGGATCTGACTGGCGTATCTCGACTTTCGCTATTATGCGGCGGCGGTCTCCCGGGCCACCCGGAGGGTGTGGACTTCTGCGGGGGCGGCTGTTCGGGGTGAGTGACCTGACATTTGGTGGCGATCAGGACGCGTCGGAGCTTGCCGGCCATGTCGGCGGTGGCGGGGGCCTGGTAGGTCGCCGGCGAGGTATCAAGTTCTGATCCTTTTCCTGGGCCAGGACGGTGTTGGTGACCACCGACAGGAACTGTCGATTGTTGCCTTGAGCGCGCGGACCAGGCTCTTTGAGCCCTGTGGTCCCTTCGGACGGACGTGGTAGGCCAGGGGAGGGATCGCAGGAGGGGTTCAGCGTCCCATGGACGTGTCGCACGAGCGGTGCGCCGCGCTCGACATCGGCAAGAAGGACCTCAAAGCGTGCGCGCGCACTCCGAACCCGAACCAGAAAGCTCCCGCCGCCAGGAGATCCGCACGTTCGTCATGACCACCAGCGCGCTGCTGGAGTTGCGGGACCGGCTGGCCGCGGAGCAGGTGCCGAGAGTAAATATGCGCAGGTCGCCCTGAGGACGGCTGACGAGAGCCTTGATTTCGTCCTGGTCGACGGCGTCTACCGCGATTTCTGCGCTCAGTTCGCAATTCCAAAGATTCGGCCTGGTGGGATGCTGATCGTGGACAATGCCAACTGGTTCCTGCCGTCCCGATCACGTTCGCCCAACTCGCGTCGGGCCGCGGAGGGTGCGGCCGGACAGGTGTGGACGGCGGTGCTGAAAGCCATCCAGGACTGGCGGTCGATCTGGACCAGCAACGGCGTCTGGGACACGACGATTTTCTTCACGCCGGTGCGCTGACCCTGGTTGCGGGGAGTCGGCGGAACCGGTCGGGAGCCACTCGGCTGCGGCGCGTCGTATGACTACGTGATGTAGTCGGGATGGTACTGTGAGTGCATGTCGATCGCGACTCTTCGTCTGTATGCGGCGAGCCCTCGTGTGGCCGTGGCCGCCGGAGTCACCACGATGCGTTACATCTGGAACCATCCGGCCGTCCGGGGTGAACGAGGTCGTGCCCTCACTCGATACGTCGGATGGCAGGTGTGGCAGCGAACCGCGCGCAGACCGGTCGACGTTCGGCTCGCGGCGGATGTCCGGCTGCGTTGCCATCCGCATAGCACCTCGGCGTCGGCCGTCCTCTACTGCCGATTTCCGGACTGGTCGGAGATGCGATTTCTGCTTGACGAACTGCGACCCGGCGACATCTTCATCGACGTGGGCGCGAACGTCGGGGTTTACACCCTTCTGGCCGCCTCCGTGCCGGGCGTGCGATGCATCTCGTTCGAGCCGTCGACGGAATCCCGGGGCCGGCTGCTGGACAATGTTCGGCGCAATAACCTGAATCAGGTCGAAGTTCATCCGAAGGCTGTCGGCGACCACCGTGGGGATGTCCTTTTCACGGTCGGCCGCGGAACCATCAACAAAATCGCGGACGCGACGACCAGCGGATCCGTGGAACGCGTTCCGGTCGTCACGCTAGACGACCACATTCCGGCGTCGGGCCGGGTCGCCCTGGTCAAGATCGACGTGGAGGGAGCGGAACCGGCCGTGTTGCGGGGAGCGACGCGCCTGCTTCAGACGCATGCCCCGGCGCTGCTCATCGAGCGCAACGATTCCCAGCTGCTAGGCCGGCTGCTCGAGACGGCCGGCTACCACACCGTGCGCTACATACCTGAGACGAGAGCGCTGGTGCCGGTGGACCTGACGACCGAGAAAAGCCAGAACATCCTGGCGGTCAAGACAAGCGCGCCGGGCGAGGCTGTCAACGGTGTGTCCGTTTCGGCGGCGGCCGGCGTGAGGGTTACAACGACCGGCCAGGCGAAACCGGACCCGGCGAAGCAGGACGAGCCGGCGCCCCACCGGGAGGTCCGGTCCGTGCGGCATGACTGAACGGGCCGTGCCACGGCACCAGCTCGCCTCGGTGCCGCTCGCCACCGCCGCTTGCTGTGCTGGCCTGGCGGTCTTCGGCGCGGCCACCCGGGTAGACTTCAACTACTGGTTTAGCTGCCTTGTCGCGGCGATCGTCACGGTGGCATTGGATCTTTACCGGCGGGCCCATTTTGCGAGGCTCCCCTGGTGGGTTAGCCATAGTCTCACCCTACCCTGGATCGGCCTCGTTATAGTTCCCTGGACAATCAGGTTGTACGATGGGATATGGCCGGTGGGGAGCCAGGGGAACCTGCCGGATCTCAGTCTTCCGCTGACCTGGAAGGTAAACCTCCTGGCCTTGGTGGGATTTGCGCTGGGCAGCGCTGCCGGGATGCGAGAAATCGCCGCCGAGTCGCCGCGGATCTGTTCGGTCCGGACCGGGCGGGCCTGCCTCTGTTTCGCGGCGATAGGGCTGGCGGTTGTCGGCTCCTTCCTGGTGGCAGGTCGGCCGTTGGCTTCCTTCTGGCGGCTGTCCGGAACATACGGCCAGCTGGTCGACTCCCGGGTCCATTTCGGTCCCCTTGATCTGATGCCGACCACCGCGGTCATGTTTGTCCTGGTACTGGCGGCCGCGCGCCGCACCTACCGTCGCCTGCCGACCGTCGCGGAACTGGTCATGCTATTCGTGACCGCGCTGGTAACCCTCGGCGCCGGTACCCGCTACCGATTCCTCCTACTGGCGCTTGGCTGGTTGTTCATCCAGGGGGCACCGGTCCGGGTAAACCACGAGGTGCGTAGCAGCCGCTTGTCGTCGGCCGTGCTGTGCGGACTTGCCGCGGCGGGCGCATTCCTTTCCCTGGGCCTGATCGGAAACGCCAGGTCAGCGGCGGCGAGTGGGCTGGAACAGCGTAGCTCGCTGGCTGGAAGCATCGACAGCATCGACGTGATCGGCAGCGCGGAGCTCCTGCTGCAGCGAGGTGCCGGTCTCGGTAGCTTCCAGGGCAGGAGCTACCTCGACCTGCCCGGCCAGTTCGTACCCAGCGTCCTGGTCAGGGGCGCGAAGGAAAAGCCGTTGACCGTCCAGGTCACCGACGAATACCTGGACCCGAAGGCGGGATTTAGCGCTCCATACTGGTTTGAGAGCGCGCTGAACTTCGGGCTGCAGGGAACGCTGCTCGTCTCGTTCCTATTTGCCGCTGTCCTGGTCCGACTCCAGGCCAAACTACAGGCTGCCGACTCGGACACCAAATATCTTCTACAGTTGTGCGGACCGGTGACCATCCTGATTCTCTACCAGCTGCTCAGTCGAATAGCGACAGAGCAGCTGTTGTACACGGTCGGCAGTCTGGTCCTGGGCGCCTGGCTGGCCGGCTGGTCCCTTACCGGCCCCGGCCGTCCCGGGGAAGGAGCGCGGGAGTATGATGCGAGATCGTGGCGAGGCCAATGGTTTTCCTACCGTTCGCCGAGTGGCCATCATCAGTAACTCGTTCACACCGTACCGTGAAAACTTGCACCGGCGGTTGGTCAAGGAAGTGCCGGAAATCCGTTGGTACCTGATCTTCACTCATGAACAGAGCACCTTCCCATGGCCGGCCGGGGAGGAGGCCACGCAGGCCCAGGTGAAGGTATTTGGCCCGGGTGAACGGTGCCCCACCGATGTGACGATTCGTGAAAGCCTGCACGAGTGGCGCAAGGGCGGCCGGATCCTGCAGTATCTGGCGGCCGAAACGATAGATGCGGTGGTGGTTGGCGGATATAGCGATCTGGGTCGAGTCCGGATTATCCTTGAATGCCGGCGGCGCGGCTTGCCGGTGTTGCTGTTCGGCGACTCGAACATCAGGGCCGATACTCTTCGCGGGGTCCGCCGACGCATCAAGAGGGCCAGCCTGCCGGTTCTCCTCCGGAGGTGTTCCGGCGTGCTTGTGTGCGGGTCGCTTGGTGAGCTGTATTACAGACGTTACGGGGTGGCCGGGAAGAAGATCTTTCGTTTCCCCTACGAGCCCGACTACGCCCTCCTGGCCGAATCCTCCGGGCCGTCCCCCGACAGTCTGCCGACTGTGCGCCGTAGAAAAATCGTATATAGCGGGCGACTTGTCGCCAAGAAGCGGGTCGACCTGCTGATCCGGGCGTACGCCGACATCGCCGACCGTCGCCCCGACTGGGACCTGGTGATTATCGGTGACGGTCCCATGCGGGGGAGTCTTGGGCGACTGGTCCCGGACCATCTGCGCGGCCGGGTGTCGTGGGCCGGTTTCGTCGAGGACGAGCGGAGCCTGGCCGCGCTCTACCGGTCGGCTGACGTCCTGGTGCTGCCCAGTGATGTAGAACCGTGGGGGATCGTGGTGACGGAGGCGGCGGCCGCTGGCCTGGCTCTGGTGACGAGCGATGTTGTGGGTGCGGGGGAGGACCTCGTCGTCGAGGGGGTCAACGGGTGCCGTTTCCCGGCCGGCGATCTGTCCGCTCTGACCGCCGCGCTGCGGACGGTCACCGACGGCGACGCCATCGACCGGTATCGGGCGGGCTCCCGCGAGGTGTTTCACCGGTGGCACGAATCGGCGGATCCGATCCGCGGCATTCGAGCCGCACTCGGCCTGAACTGAACTGGCCGGGGGCGGCGTAGATGAGCGGCAAACATGCCGCGCGGGACTCCGGCGGTCGAGCGGTGACCGGCCGGCTGTCGATGCGCACGAACTTTGCCTGGGTAGCGGGAAGCTCGATCCTCTTCCAGGGCTGCCAATGGCTGATTGTCGCATCACTGGCCCATATGTCCGGCAGCGCGACGGTCGGCCGGTTCGCGTTTGCGCTGGCCGTCACCGCACCGCCCTTCCTCCTCGCCAATCTGAGCCTTCGGGTCGTGCTCGCCACCGACGCGCGCTCCCAGTTCCGTTTCGTCGACTACCTGGCGCTGCGTCTGTGCTGCCTCCTGCTCACCGTGGTCGGGATCCTGGCCGGCGCCCTGTTGGCCTGTCGCTCCCGCAGTGAGGCGATGCTCATCACCGCTGTCGCCGCGGCGAAGACATGTGATTCGGTCAGCGACATCGTGTACGGGCTGTTGCAGAAGTACGAGAAGATGGATCGCATAGCAGTGTCGCGGGTGGCTCAGGGCACGCTGCAGTTCCTGGCCTTCTTCGCGGCCTATCGGGTCAGCGAAAGCCTGCTGGTGGCGGTGGCGGCCTGGGGCGCGATGTCGGCGGCCATCACGCTGTCCTACGACCTGAGGTCCATCCGAATGATCGTGGGGCGGTGGCCGCAGGAAATGGTCCGCGGCGACGGCCCGGACCGGCTTGGCACCAGGATGGGCCGGCTGCTCCGGCTCTCCGCGCCGCTAGCCGGCACGGCCGTGCTCGGCGCACTGATCGGCAACGTACCGATCTACGTTCTCAATCATTGGCAGTCGGCGAACGAGGTCGGGGTTTTCTCGGCGCAGATGAGGCTGGTGATGGCGCTTGGTCTCGCGTTCGCGGCACTCATGGACGTTGTCACGCCGAGGCTGGCGTCCTACCATGCCCAAGCGCCGGCCGAGTTTCTTCGGCTGCTTCGCACAATGCTGCTCATCGGCGTCGGGAACGCGGTGCTCGGACTGGTCGGGGCGGTCTTCGCCGGGGGCGGCATCCTTCGGGTCCTCTATGGACCCGAATACGCGGAACCGGGTGTTTTCGTCATCCTGGTGGGTGGGATGGGAGTGAACCTGCTCGCCGTGGTGCTGGCCAGCACCCTAGCCGCCGCACGGATCTACACCGCTCAGTTCTGGGCGGGCCTCGTCCAGTTCGCCGTCACGGTCGGGTTGTTGGTGGGCCTAGTGCCCCGAATGGGCGTGTCCGGCGCGGCGACAGCCTTCATCGCCGGACTGGGTTGTTATGCGGGTGTTCTCGCGCTGTGTGTTCGCCGCCTGTTGCGGTCGCTTTCCGACGCTGCCGGACAGGCCGAACCCGTCAGCCTTCGCGATCTACAGATTCCGCTGCCCCGCGCTGGCCACCCGGACCCGGCGACGATCCGGCGGGAGCCCGGCCAGACGCCCGGCTGAGGTGCGGTTCGGGTTGACGCGGGTCCGGCAGTGCCGGCGGACCCGCCGGTGTCGCCGTCTCGCGGACCGCGACGAGGAGGCCCTCTGCGGCGGCGAGCAGCGGCCGGTAGCCGGTGGAGCCGGGCGTGGTCGGTATCACAAATGTTCGATCTGCCCAGGCGTCGAGGGCTGGTGCCGAGTCGAAGATGCTGTAGGAATAGAAGATCCCGTCACCCGCAGAGTAATGATAACCCCGTCCGCGGGTGCTGAGAAAGGTGTACAGCGGCCAGGCTCCCGCCCGCCACAATGCCAGCTTTGTCAGCCTGGCGAATTGCGAGCCCTGCCCGAAACGGTTTGCGTCGGAGATCATTACGGCCCGTCTGGCCACTCGGATCATCTCGCTTATCACGGCCGCCGGCCGGGGCACGTGATGGAGCAACGCAGTGGAGCAGACCACGTCGAAGCTATCGTCCGGAAAAGGGAGGTCCTGGCCGCTGCCGCAGACGTATCCGGCCCCGGTGGCCCGGTCCGCCCGCAGCAGGAGGTCCATGACGGGTTCGATGCCGACGACCAGCGCGGCCGGGTGCCGTTGGCGCAGGAACGTGGCGGCACGCCCGGTACCGCTGCCCACATCGAGAATCGACCTCGCTCCGAGCCCGGTCAGCAGCCCCGACATGTACTCGAGGGCGACGGAGTGCGGGTCGTCGTCGCGGACGTGCGCCTCATGATACTGGCCGGCCGTAGTCGCATAGTACTTCCGTTGCAGAACCTGTGCGGCATGGTCCGATGGACTCATTCTCGGCCTCCTGGTTATCGCTGATCGTTCGTCCGGATATCGGGCAGGCTGCCGGTCCGGACAGCCGTGGGGATAGGGCGTTCCCGGCGCTGGGTCGCCGACTCGCCAGCTCGACTTCCAGTAGCCGGCAGCAGTAAATCCTATACTAACGGCAATGGATGGTGACGCTCTACAACACCCCGCGGTGCACAAGGCCAGTGGAAACGACGGCGGAGAACCGGTGGGTCGGTCAGGAGTGCGGGGACAGATATGACATGGGACAATCTGAGCTGGTCCGTCGCCCAGATAGGTGCGCGCGAGCACTACGCCGTCGCCCGCGCGCTGCACGGCGAGGCTCGGCTCGACCGGCTTTACACGGATGTCTGGGCTCGGCGAGCCCGGGCGATGTGGCGGCGAATGCCCGGTCCGGCCAGTCGGCTGGCGACACGCTGGCACCGGGACCTGCCGGGCGACCGCATCACGAGCTTCACGCCGCACAGTCTGCGGCGGCGGCTGCTGGCGGCTCGGCGGCCGATCGGCACCTCCGCCGCCGCGCTACAGACGGCATGGTGCCAGGAGGGGACCGAGTTCGGTCGACTCGTGCGTGCGGACCTCCGCCGGCGCGGCGCGGTGCTACCGGGTCGGAACGCTTTTTTCGGCTACTCGCTAGGAGCACTGGAAGTCGTCGAGATGGCCGCCGAGGTCGGGATGTTCTCCGTTGTCGACCAGCTTGATCCCGGTCGGGCTGACTTCCTGGAGATCGCCTGCGAAGCCGAGCGGTGGCCCGGTTGGGAGGAGGCTCCCGGCCCGCTGTCCGAGGAATATTTTGACCGCCTTCGGAAGGAATGGTCGGCGGCTTCGCTGGTGGTGGTCAACTCCACCTGGTCAAAGCGCGCGGCGATGAGGGAAGGATGCGAGGAAAGTAAGATCGAGGTGATACCGCTGGCGTACGAGGGTGAGGTGCACGCAGTGCCCTGCTCGTCCCATCGCCCGTCGCGGGCACTGCGTGTGTTGTGGCTCGGTCAGGTCGTCCTCCGGAAGGGAATCCCTTATCTGCTCGAGGCGGCCAGGATGCTGCCCGAGGCCCAGTTCACCGTTGCCGGTCGGATCGGAGTGGACCGGGCGCGCCTCGCTGAGGCGCCGTCGAACGTCACTGTTCTTGGCCAGGTGAGCCGGGACCAGGCACTACATCTACTGCGCGAGGCCGACGTCTTCGTGCTGCCGACCTTGTCGGACGGTTTCGCGCTCACTCAGCTCGAGGCGATGGCCCATGGGCTTCCTGTCATCACCACCGACCGCTGTGGTGAGGTCGTCACCGACGGCAGTAACGGTTTCCTCGTGCCTGTCCGGGACATCTCGGCGCTGGCCGCCGCGATATCCGCCCTCGATGCGGACCGTCAGCTCCTGGCCGCGCTCTCGGCCGAAGCCCTCCGGACCTCCCGGACCTTCACCTTCCATCGTTATCTGCGCACTCTGGAAGGCGCCGTGCGCAAACGCCGGCCGGCAGGTGCGCTCACCTGAGAGGTGACCCGGCGCAGCTTTACGCGCTTGTTTTTCGACCACCCAGAATCCAACGCCGCTGACTTTGTTCTTTTGGATGTTGCCGGGGACGGCGCTCCCGGGTCTTGCGGTAGGCACGGGCAGAGCGAGGGCCGGCCTCGCCGACGCCTACGGCGGGCAACGATGCCTCCACGCACCTCGCACGGCCCTCCCCCGAGCCCGACCAATGGATCAGCGGGAGGGCCGGCGCCTGCAACGACGCGCTCCCCGTCCGCCAAACCACCGCCGCCGCATCCCCACCACCGGCCAGTCAGTCCGAGTAGGCACTTCTCCCGTCCCGCGGCCGAAGTGCCAACCAGCCATCGGCGCCAGACTCAGGACCACCCCAACTCCCTGAAATCAGTGGTGTTGACCCAGAACTGCTCGATAATGTTTCTCGGCGGACGCCGTCACCTGGCCGCGGCTGGCGCGTTCCAGGATGAGCGCCCGGTTGCGCGCGGCGGCATTGCGGGCGAGGGCGGCGTCGGTGAGGGCGATGAGCACGGCCTTGGCGACCGCTGCCGGGTCTCGGGGGTTACAGATCATCCCGTTCACACCGGGCTCGATCCACTCCCGTACCGACGGAATGTCTCCGACCACCGGAAGGCAGCCGGCCGCCATGCTTTCCAGTAGCGTGTTGGGTGTGCCGTCGTGGACACTCGGCGAGACGGTCACGTCGGCCGCCGCGAAGATGCCGGCCATCTCATGATGGCTGAGCTTGGGCAGCAGTCTGGAACGGTGGGCGATGCCCAGTCGCTGAAGCCTGTGAGCGACCTCGGTGTTGCCGGCCATGTTGGCGAAGACGAAGACCGAGTTCTGATTCTCCCGCGCGACCAGGCTCAGGGCGGCGCAGTACTCGGCCGTGCAGACGTATCGTCGACTTCCACGGGGATTCAATATGACGAGGCTCTGCGGATCGATCCCCAGCCGGCGTTTTGCCTCGGCCCGGGCCGGCACCTTATCGAACCAGGTCAGGTCGATACCGCCGCCTCCGGGCAGCACCGCCGTGGGGCGGGCCCGGGGGAGCCCCCAGGAAACGGCGCGGTCTACGTCGGCATGGCAGTCGGCGATCAGGCCGTCCGCTCGACGCATCGTGGCGCGAGTTAGGCGATCGAGCCGGCGGGTGGCGGAAGCGTACAGGGTGAAATCGAGTCCCCATACCGAGACGACGAAGGGCCGACCGGGCGGCAGGAGCGAGGCGAAGATCCCTTCGTACGGAATGCGCAACGCATGCACCACGTCTGGGTCGAACTCTGCGATGAGCCGTTCCGCCCGGGCCACATGCCACGTGAGATCATAGGGCGCGGCCCATCTCATCGTGCTCCCCACCGCCCGCTTGAGGGTGCTGCCTGCCACCGCGATCGATCCGACCCGCGGCGCAGAGGCCGCGGCGGGTGGTCGGCTGGGCTTGGGCAAGGCGCGTCGTAGTGCGGCAAGCCCGATGGGAACCTCGTGTATTTGGATCGGAAGGCCTGCCGCTACCCGCGACCCGTTGACCGGATAGCTCGAGAGCACGAGGCAGTCGTGGCCCATCCGGGCGAGGGAGCTGACCCAGTTTTGCGAGGTCGGACTCCGCCAGTCGGCTATGAAGGCGATTTTCATACGATGCCAATCCTCATTTTTCGTCAATGCTGGGTGATTGGGCGGCCGGTCGATAGCTCTGGTCGATGACGATCGCCTTGCCGTATCTGCTCATGATTTCGCCCGGACTGACCACCGAGACGTGCACCGTCAGGCGGTCTCCGACGTGAGCCCGCGGCAGACGGCGGGCTTGTTCGATGTCGCCCTCGGTCGGCGTGGAACCGGCAGAGCTGATCGAGCCCCAGTACCGCCGCGATTGTGGCGAAGGAGGCGTTGGCCTGCGGGGCGTCGGCGGCATGGTCTGGGTTGGGCCGGTCGGCCAGATGGCCATATCCAGCGTCGACTGCTCGGATGACGGCCAACCTGGGCGGGGGGTTCGCTCGGGTTCGGGAACGCGCAACTTCCGACCGGCTACCTTCGGGCCGACCGCGCCAGCGGCGAGGATGCGGGACCGGGCACCTGGGCCGCCGGCGGCGGTAGAGACGGAGACGGTGGCGCACCCGCCGGCCGCCGGCTGATGCTGATGCTGGTCGTCAGACGGACTGGAAGGGTGGCGACGACCAGATAGGACGCGACGACCGCGGGGACCGACCTGCCCCAGCCGACGGCGACGTAGCCGTCGTGGATGCTCCACCGCCCGTTGTCCGAGGTGGACAGCGCGACGGTCTGGTTCCCGGCCGGCCCGCCGAGCCCGGCCAGCAGGAGGCGTCCGCCCTCCAGCCGGGCCTCCAGCCCGGGGGCCAGGTGGAACATCACCTCGAGACGATGCCGTCCCTGGCCCGTGACCTGATCGTCCACCCGCAGACCTGTCGGATCGAGCTGCCAGGTCCGCTGGTGGCACGGCCCGCCAGGTAGCCAACGGTACCCATCGTGCGCGGCGGTGAGCCGCAGCTGTGGTCCGCCGTCCGCGGCGCCGAGGCGCATCGCCTCGCTGATATTCACCCGGGCGCGGCGGCCGGCCCGGAACGCGCCCCACACCTCGGTCGAGTCCCGGCCGTCCACCACAACGGTGTTGTGGGCGCGGGTCGAGCGTTCGAGCGCGCGGGTCGGGCCGGCCGCATACGTCGAGGTGCCGGTGTCCACCAGCAGCGGTGTGCCGTCATACCAGAGGAGGAAGGACAGCGTGTCCGCGTGGGCGTGGGCGGGCAGGTCGTCGGGGCAGGTCTGACCGACGTCGGCCAGGACGTGCCAGTGCCCGCTCCGGAGCACGGCGACGCCGCTCTCGGGCAGGAGGACCAGCCCGTCGCCCGGGCTGCCCGATTGACCCGTGTCCGGGACTGCTGTCGGGACGGCATTCGAGCCGACGGTGGGCATCGGACGTAGGGTGGCGACGACCCGGGAGTGCACCGGGAAGCCGTCGTTCAGCAGTGGGACGCCGCCGTCCGGCGCGAGCACGTGGCCCAACCATCGGAGCATCCGGCTGTGGGCGGCGTGCAGGTCGGGCGGTACGGGCCTGCCGGCGGCCCTCAGCAGTGCGATGACGTCGTCCAGGTCGGCAAGGACCTGACAGTGATACGCGGGCGCCCGTTCGACATGCCCGCCGTCGACGAGCACCTGTCGGCTGATCTCCCGCCGGAAACGGTCGGTCCACCGCTCGGCGGCGCGGGAATTGCCGAACGCCACGGCTAGTCCGAGTAGCGCCTTGAGGTTTTTCAGCAGGTGGTTGCCGCCGACGTCGGTCTCCAGGTGCAGTCGCAGGAACGCCGCGTGCCGGGCCAGCTCGGCCACGAAGGCGGGCTCCAGTCGCGTCCCGCCGACGAGCGGAGGGGCGAGTCCGCACCACGACCAGGCGCGCAGCGAAGCCACGTAGGGCGACCACGCGTCACCGTGGCCCATCCAGGTGTCCCGGGACCAGGACCGGTACAACCGCGCGAACGTCGCGCGAGCCCACGGACGCTCCGGATGGGCGGCCAACGACCATGCCCAGTCCCAGTAGTGCAGGTGGTAGCGCCACAGTCGGGGCGCCTGGGCCTGCTGCCAGTCGGGCGGGTCACCGAGCGCACGGCTGGCACCCAACAGGGTGAGCGTCCCGGCGGCGAGGTCCTCGGCCCGCGGCCGGTCGGCGTCGACGCGGGCATCGAACGGCGCAAACCCCTCGGGCCAGCCGGTCCATCGGTCCCGGCGGCGGCCCGATCGGGGACCCTCGGTTCCAAGCAGCCGTCGTGCGGCCGGAAGGTGGACGAGCGTGGCCTGCTGGGTGCGCAGCCGCACGCGGGCCACCACCTGCTCGGGCCGAAGGTGGCCGACCGTCCGCAGATAGCGTCCGGGGTGCGGCTGGCTGGCCGGGGTCACCATCGCCTCGCCGCCGCTCTGCCGCGCGACACGACGACCGGTCGTCGCGCCGCACGGGTGTCCGCCCCCATCGGGACCATGTCGCCTCCATCAAAACTCGGTTTCGCCGTCGCTGAGCGGCCGTTGGGTTTGGCGTGCACTTCGTCAACCGAACGTGTCCATCCGACTTCATTTTGTTACGTATGGTAGCAGCTTGATGACGGATTGGGGGTGGGCGCGCCGAGGTGAGTGACGTCGTCCCGCGTCGTCGATAACTTAAAGTAGCTTAACGGTTGCAATCGTGGCGTGCCATGGTCACTTCTCACCACCTCCGGGAGGCCGGCATGAATACCATCGGAACGGACATGTACCAAGACGGGACATACCTTTCCCGCCATCCCGACTGGCACGACGGCGACGGCGCATGGAAGGCCACCCAGATTGCCCGCCTGCTCGCCCGCAATTCGCTCTATCCCCAATCCGTCTGTGATGTCGGC
The DNA here is from genome assembly GCF_025403405.1 of Frankia tisae. Classification (GTDB taxonomy): domain Bacteria; phylum Actinomycetota; class Actinomycetes; order Frankiales; family Frankiaceae; genus Frankia; species Frankia tisai. The sequence goes on along the minus strand of NZ_JANEZT010000095.1, from coordinate 1,738 downwards.
TGCGGGACCGGCCGGGTTCTCACCGAACTTGCCACCCACCTGCCCGGCGCGATCCGGCTGCTCGGCGTCGACACGTCGCCGGCCGTCCTGGAGATCGCACGTGAGCGGGTTCGCGACCGCGTGTGCCTCACGACGGTCGACGCAATGGACCCGCAGGAACGGTTCGACCTGTTGCTCATGATTGACGTCTTCGAACACGTCGAGGACTACCTCGGTTTCCTGCGCGCATTCTGCGACCGGGCCACCAGGTTCGTCTTCCACGTCCCCCTCGACATGACGGTGCAGACGGTTGGTCGGATGGGACCGATCATGCGGGCCCGCCGGAACGTCGGTCACCTGCACTACTTTTCCCGAGAGACGGCTTTGGCGACCTTGCAGGATGCCGGCTACCGGGTGCTCGACGAGGCGTACACGCCGGGCGGTCTCGAGCTCCCCGGCCGGGGCCGTGGACAGCGGGTCGCCCGGCTACCGCGGTCCGCCCTCTACCGGGCCCGCCCGCACCTGGCCGCCCGGCTGCTGGGTGGCTTCTCGTTGCTGGTGCTGGGTGAGCGCGCATGACCGGGTCGGCCGCGCCGGCCGGCGCGGCCGACCCGCCGCGCACCGCCCTGGCCGTCGGGCGGTGGTGTCGGGCACGCAGGAACAGAACACGGTCAAGACCACCACCCTCGGCGACGGGCAGGGGTGCACCCTCTCGCGTGTCGAGTGGCCGGTCGAGGTACCGCATCTGTTCGCCTCACGCGGACACGTCGTGCTGTGTCTCGCTGGAGACGAGGCCGGGGCCGGGAATTGGACCGCTGCCGGATTGTGTGGCGTCGGGATGGTGGCCGGCGGCCTCACGGGCCTGTGGTGTCCGGCCCCGGCGGCGTGCGTACAGATATCCGGACGCCGCACTGCTCAGATGGGTCGACCGTGTCAGGTCGTTGTCGAGCAGGGTGGCCTCGAAGCCACACCGGATCAGCAGATCGACGAGCGTGCGGGGATCGCCGAACCCGGTATGCACCTTCATCACGATCCGACCGACCGCGTCCAGCCATCCGGGCTCGTCGAACAGGACGAACTCGGAGCCTGCGATGTCGATCCTCATGAGGTCGACCTGGTCGATCCCGCCGGCCTCGAACACCTCCGCCATGGTGAGAACGTCGACGTCGTCGTCCCAGTCGTCGTCCCAGTGGCTCGCGTTCTCCCGGGCCCGTGGGGCGGCGAGCACACCCGTCGCGGTCCCGACGAGGGCGTGCAGCAACTGGATACGGTTCGACACACCGCTGCCGCTGGCGCGGTGGACGAAGGTGGAGGCGAAGCCGCGCTGTGCTTCGACTGCGATGACGTCCGCGCCTACCCGTGCGGCGAGCAGGGAGAACAGACCCTGGTTCGCCCCCAGGTCGACGACGATCTCGCCGGGAGCCGGCGCATATCCGGGGAGAGCGGTGTAGGCCCCGCGGCAGTACATCTCCCGCGCATCCCCGAAGGCGCTGCCGGGCAGGATGACCTGGACGCCGGGCAACGGTCGGAACGTCCAGTCGCGGTTGGCCATCGCCCGGTCGGCGGCGTCCAGGCTACCCGTGCGGCAAATGGTTGGAGCATGCCTGACGATCGCTGCACCGTAGCGCAGCGCGGCCGAGGGGCCTGCCACCGCGGCAATTCGTCTCATGTCGTGGACGAGCCGGGTGGCCTGGTCGGTCCGTGGCATCCAGGTCTCCATTCGGTGAGTGGAGTGGTCGGGGGAGGCCCGGTCCGGCGG
>NZ_JANEZT010000094.1 GCF_025403405.1 Frankia tisae | reverse complement strand
GCCACCCCCGGGCCCCGGCGACCAGCAGACCTCCGCGGCACGCTGACAGCACGGTCCCGGCCAACCTGCCAGCCCGCCGCCGTGCGCCCCACGGTGGCGCCGGGTTGACACTGTCCATGAAGTTGACACTGTCCATGAACTCGTCGAACCGCCCGGCGACAATGACAACGACAACGAGCGGGATGACTTACGCCGGCCGGGGGCCTCCGGAGGACGAGGAGGGGACGTCGTGCGGGTTCGTGGCGCCGTCATGTGTGGGGCCGCGCTGGTGGCGCTGGTCGGATGTACCTCGCCCGGGGGCGGACGGGCCGAACCTCCCGTGGGTGGGCCTGCCACGGCGAGCCCGGTTGAGGAGTTCCGGCAGCGGCCCGCGGTGGCAGAGTTCGTGGCCGTGTTCCGTACGACGTTCCCGGAGCTGGCCGAGGGCCGGTCCGATGAGGCCATCGCGTCGGATGTCACTCAGGTCTGCCTGGACGACCTGCGGGACCCGTCAACGGGTCAGCCCGCGCCCGACGGCGAGGCTGCCGCCCTGCGGCACATACCGAGCAGGTTCAGGCGGCACGGAATCACGCCGGATACGGTGACCGCCCGGATGATCCTGTCCTTTGCCAGGGGAACCGCCTGCAGCTCGGTGCACGTCGTCGAGGATGCGGGTGGCAACACCCACCCGGCGGCGGGGGCGACGGCGTGACCGCCCCGGCGGGACGGTTCACCGCCGAGGTCGAGGCCGCGTTGGACGCCGCCGCCGCGCTGCTCGCGGACGCGGGGGCGCTGCTGGTGTGTGCCGGCGCCGGCATGGGCGTGGACTCGGGGCTGCCGGATTTCCGCGGCGACGCCGGCTTCTGGCGGGCCTACCCGCCGTACGAGCGGCTCGGCCTGTCGTTCGTGGAGTTGGCCGACCCGGTCCACTTCCACGACGATCCGGCGCTGGCCTGGGGCTTCTACGGCCACCGCCTCGGCCTGTACCGGGCGACCGTGCCGCACGAGGGTTTCGCCGTGCTACGCCGATGGGGCGCGCGGCTGCCCGGCGGGCTGCACGTGTTCACCTCCAACGTCGACGGCCAGTTCCAGCGGGCCGGTATCGACGCGGTGGCGGAGGTGCACGGCTCGATCCACCACCTGCAATGCGCCGGCCCGTGCGACGGGCGGATCTGGCCGGCCGACGGCGTCGAGGTGGACGTCGACCCGGACACGATGCGCGCCCGCGGGCCGCTGCCGCGCTGCCCGTCGTGTGGGGATCTGGCCCGGCCGAACATCCTCATGTTCGGCGACGGCTCCTGGCTGAGCGGACGCACCGATGCCACGCTGCGCTCCTGCTCGTCCTGGCTGGACACTGTGGCCGGCCCGAGCGGCGACGGCCCGCTGGCGGTCGTGGAGATCGGCGCGGGCACCGCCGTGCCGACCGTGCGCCGCACCGCCGAATCTCTCGCCGACGGCCGCCTGATCCGCATCAACCCCGCCGAGCCCGCGATCCGTCCCGGGGCGGGCGTGTCCGTGCCGCTCGGCTCGCTGTGCGCCCTGACCAGTATCGACGCCCGCCTGTGACTATCACCGCACAGATCCGGGTACCTCGACACGCCGGGTGGATCACGCCAGCGTGGCGGCATACCGCATCGCGTCACGGATGAGCGCTCGCAGCTTGCCGTGGGCCTCCGGTATGGAAACTCCCGACTGCCAGGCGCGCACGCTGTGCCAGCCATTACTGCTCTTCAACGAGGGAATCGGCGAGTTCAGCTCCACGTCGACCGGCGGCTCCGGCAAACGGAATACCAACCAGTCCGTGCCGAGCGCGACGACAGCCGCAATTCCGTTCGCCACGATCACCGGAACGCCATACACGGGCACCACATCGCGGGGGTCCGGAGCTATTTTACTCAGATGCTCGACGAGGTCGGGATGTGTGTTCAACCGCCATCCGTCGAGGGCCATGTCCCCCTTGGGATGTGGCCGTTTCGCATTCAGGCGACGATAGGCCAGCAGGTCCTGGTTGGCCGGCACATCTGCGAGGGGGAGAACAGTAGTTCCTGCCGGATACAGCAGGACCTCAACTGTCGAACCGTCGCCGAAGCCTCTGCCATAACCCTTCATTATCCGAGCCGGCCCTGACCCGCGCATCCGCATTCCGACCCCGATGAGTCCACCCAGGGAAATCGATGTTGTGACGCCAAGAAACAGGAAGAACCGATGCCAGTCATAACCGCTATCAGGGGACTTTGCAGTCAGCAGCTGAATGCTCGCAAGAGGAGTTCCGACGACAAGTCCAACGACTACTCCGCGAACGACGAGGTAAATCATACCAATATTCCATCTTGTCTCCCGATGGTCCGGTTTCCTGCTAGTCGGTGCGAAGGCTGCGCAGCACGGCGCGGGCGGGCAGCAGGCTTCCGGCCAGGGCGAGCAGCAGGCCGGAGCCCAGCAGGGCGGCGGCCCACTGCGGTGGTACGTATGGTGTGCCGTTTCCGCTGATGCCTTGGCTGAAGGGCACCACGGTGATGGCGGTGATGGCGGTGCCGACGGCGAGGGCGATGACGGTGATGAGGACGGCTTCCCAGCGCACCATGCGCAGCACCTGGCGGCGGGTGGCGCCGGTCAGTCGCAGGGTGGCGAACTCCCGGCCGCGTTCCAGGGTGGCCATGGCCAGGGTGTTGACGACGGCGATCGCGGCGAAGGCGACGAGCAGGGCGACCAGCAGGTAGTTGGTCCAGGCGCCGAGGTCCTCCTGCTGCTGTTCGGCGCTGGCGAGGGCGGCACGGCCGTGGATGCGCAGCCCGGGGTGGGCGGCGGCCAGTGCCTGCCAGTCGAGGTGGGCCTGCGGGTCGGTGTCGACCAGGACGGTCTGGATCAGGGGGCTGGTGGTGTGGGTGGCGACGACCGCGGATGGCAGCAGGTAGTCGCCGAAGCCGATGCTGCGCCGGTAGACGGCGACCAGGCGCAGGTCGCGTCGGGTGCCGTCGCCGAGCCACAGCCGGACCAGGCCGCCCACGTGTTTGCCGTGGGCCCGGTCGGTGCTCAAGGCGACGGCCTCGCCGCGCAGATCGACCAGTGAGCCGGCGGTGACGTCGAGGTCGAGCAGGCCGGAGACGTCGCCGGGGGTGATGGCCTGGGCGGCGTAGCTGTCCGATCCGCCGGTGACGACGGTGGTGGGGGTGATGCCGGCCGCCGCGGTGACTCCGGGGGTGGCGCGGACGGTGTCGACGACGCCTGCGGGTAGTCCCTGCCGGGCGGTGAGCGCCCGGTCGGCCCGGACGCGGTCGCGGCCCTGCACCTCGCTGGCGTGGGAGCGGCTGGTCTGGAGGAACAGCAGTGTTCCGCCGAGGGCGGTGCACAGCACGAGGGGGGTGAACACCGCGGTGACCCGTCGGGTGTGGGCCCTGCTGTTGGCCACGGCGAGGAAGCCGCTGGTGCGGGACAGGCGCGAATGAAGGGGCCGAGCAGGGCGAGGGCCAGGCGGGCCACCAGGGGGCCGAGCAGGGCGGCGGCGAACAGCAGGAGCAGGACGGCGCCGGCGGCGATCGCGGTGAGCACACCGCCGGTGAGGAAGCGGGTCGCGGCAACCACGCTGATCCCGCCGGCCGCGCACAGCAGTCCGAGCAGGAACCGTCCGAGTCCAAGGCGGGCAGGCGGTGCGGCGGCCTCGTGCAGAGCCTGCGCCGGGCGCAGGCGGCCCGCTCGCAGTCCGGTGACCAGCACGGCGAGCTGCGCGGTGAGCGCGGTCGCGCCCGCGCCGACGAGCAGCGGGATCCATCCCACGTCCAGGTGCATCGCCCGGGGCGCCACCCCATGATCGACCAGGACGGCGCGACCGGCCCAGGCCAGCGCGACGCCGCCTGCCAGGCCGGGCAGGCAGGCAAGCAGGCCGAGCACCAGGGTCTCCCCGCCGACCAGGCGGCGGATCTGGCGTCCGGTGGCGCCCACGGCCCGCAGCAGGGCCAGTTCGCGCCGGCGCTGCTGCACCGACAACGCCAAGGTGCCGGCGAGGACGAACAGCGCGACCGCCATCGAGATACCGCCGAAGGTCGCGCTGAGCGCGACGACGTTCTCCACGGCGGTGTCCACGTCGAGGAACTCGGCGCTGCCGCGGCCGTCGCCGGTGCGCACCGTCAGCGGCAGGCCCCGCAGGACCGGACGTACCGACTTGGCCACGGCGGTGGAGTCGGCGCCGGGGGCGGGGTAGATGCCGAAGACGTCCACCAGGCCCGCGGTGAGGCGGTTCGCCTCGGCGTCGGAGACGAAGACCACGGGACCAGGATCGGCCCGGTGGGGGGCGGCGACACCGACGACGGTGTAATCGCCCGGTGCCGGGTCGGTGGCGGCCACGGTCACCCGGCTTCCCGGGCGCAGATGCATGGAGCGGGCGAGGTGGGCGTCGACCACCACCTCCGCGGGGCCGGCGGGTGCGCGTCCCTGCGTCAGTCGGTAGGGGGTGAGCTGGGCGCTGCCCCAACCGTGCAGCCGCACGACGTCGGGGGTGGGAATCTCGGTTCCGGCCGCGGCCAGTCCGACGGGCAGCGAGACGTCCGCGACCACCTGCCCCACACCGGAGACGGCACGCATCCGGGCGGCGATGTTCGCCGCCGGGCGTACCCGCTCCGGCAGTGCCACGTGCTCGGTGTTCTTCCCGTCCCCCGAGCTATAGGTGAACGCCAGCGACTGCCTGCCCGCGACCACCAGGGGGACGTCCCGGTAGCGCTCGGTGGGCGGGTGGGAGGTGAGCGCGGACTGGAACAGCACCCCGCACGCGGTGATCAACGCGCAGGTGCACACCAGCGCGACGAAGGAGCCGACGAACGCGGACCTGCGCGCCCGCAATGTCCGCAGTGCCAACCAGAGCACCGTCACCCGCCGAGCCGGAGCAGGCGCTGAGCCACCGCCTCGGCCGACGGCCGGGGCATGGTGTCCACGATGCGTCCGTCGGAGAGGAACACGACCTCGTCGGCGTACGCGGCGGCACCGGCGTCGTGGGTGACCATCACCACGCTCTGACCATAGTGGTCGACCGCCTCCCGCAGCAGCCGCAGCACTCCCCGGCTGGACTCACCGTCCAGCGCCCCGGTGGGCTCGTCGGCGAACACGATCTCCGGGCGGGTGACCAGCGCCCGGGCGATGGCCACCCGCTGCTGCTGCCCGCCGGACAGCGCCGCCGGGCGGTGCCGGGCCCGCTCCTGCAGGCCGGTGCGCGCCACGACCTCGCGCACCCACGCCCGGTCGGCGCGGATACCGGACAACCGGAAGGGCAGCGTGATGTTCTCCAGGGCCGTCAACGATTCGACGAGGTTGAACGACTGGAAGACGAATCCCATCGCCCGGCGCCGCAGCTCCGTCAGATCCGGCTCCGGCATCCGCGCAAGATCGTGTCCCGCCAGCCAGACCGATCCCGAGGTGGGGCGGTCAAGTCCGGCGGCGCAGTGCAGCAGCGTGCTCTTGCCGGAACCGGAGGGACCCATGACCGCGGTGAAGGCACCGCGGCTGAATCCGATGCTGACGTCCCGCAGCGCCGCCACCCCGGCCAGACCACCACCGTAGGACTTGGCAACCTGCTCCAGCCCGACCACATACGCATCACCGTGCATGACCCACATCTTCTTACGCCCAGAGCAACCGCGCGTGCGCCCTCGGCCATCTCCCGCGTGCGGCGTGCCTACCGCCGAGGCCAGGGATGCAGATTCCGTGCTCCACAGCGCTGCCCACCGCCTACCCGAGCGTCTGGGCGAAGCCGCCGAGTCCGTCGCCGACGGCCGCCCGATCCGCGTCAACCCCACGCAGCGGCGATCCACCCCGGTGCGGAGGTCTCCCTCCCACTCGGCGCCGTGGCCGGAGCCTGTCAATCCCGGTGAGACATCAGGCGGCTTGGTTCGTGTGTAGCGTCTCCTCGGTCTCGATGATCGCTGGGGGCTGGTTGATCCACGCCTTGGCTGGGAGCGGGGGTGGGGTTGGTCGGCGGTGGAACCGCTCGGGGTTGGCGGTGTAGGCGGCGTCGAGGACCTGGGCGCGTCGGGCCTGGATCTCGTGGGCGGTGCCGTCATGGACGCTGGCTGGGGTGTGCAACGCGATGCCTGAGTGCCGGTGCTCGTTGTTGTAGTAGCTGAAGAAGACGTCGCAGAAGACGCGGGCGTCCTGGAGGGAACCGAAACGCCTCGGGAAAGCGGGACAGTACTTGAGTGTCTTGAAGTTCGCTTCGCTGTAGGGGTTGTCGTTGGAGACATGCGGGCGGGAATGGCTCTGGTCGATGTTCAGGTAAGCCAGAAGAGCGGCTACCGGCTGGGTAACTGGTCAGGTGGTCGCTTGATCTTGGGTTAGCTGGTTGCGGGCATCCAGGGGTGGCCCTCGGCGAGGTGGACGAGGGCGGGGAACAGGCCGATGCCGTGTTTGGTGGCGGTGGACAGGTAGCTGCGGATCGCGCAGAACTGGCGGGCGCCGGTGAGGGTGCGTAGGCACCCGGATACTTTCTGCCGTAGTTTGATCATGCGGATGTCGCGTTCCGAGCCGTTGTTGTCCGCGGGGATCCGCAGGTCACCGGTGAACCGCAGGTAGTCGGCTTCCCGGTCGACGAGCCGGCAGGCCAGGGCGTGGCGGGCGGCCATCAGTTTCGTGCCGCGCGGTGAGGTCTGGGTGATCCCGATGTGGGCGGCGTGGCGCAGCAGCCGGGTGTGGGGGGCCAGCGTCTTCGGGTCGACCGCGGTGCCGGTGGTGGCGGCGTCGACGGTGAGCCGGTGCAGCGCGACGAGGGCGTCGGCGGCCTGGGTGGCCCAGCACCAGGCGCCGGCCGGGGCGGCGTCGCTCACGGCCTGTAGTTCGCGCAGGACGTGGGCGACACACAGCTGGTGGGTGGCGGTGGTGTAGGTGTCATAGGGCGCCCAGGCGTCGTGGACCACGACCCCGGTGAAGCCGGTCAGCACCCCGAGGGCGTCGATTCCCGCGGTTCCGCGCTGGGGATGGCAGTCGATGAGGGTGTACTTCCCGGTGCGGGCGCAGTGCACCCAGTGCAGTTTCCCGGCGACACGCAGCCCGGTCTCGTCCGCGCCGACCACCTCGGCGCCGGCGAGCAGGTCGCGGACAGCGGTGAGGAAACCGTCCAGGTCGGTGGCGGCACGGGCGGTCATGGCCGCGACCGTGCCCGCGGACGGGGGGATCCCGACCAGCTCGGCGAGCGCGGTCGCGGTGCGGTCGGTCGACAGGAACTGGCCGGCATACAGGTAGACCGCTGCCGCGGTCACCCGCGGCCCGTACTGCACCGGGGCGTTCACCCCGTCCGGCGCTGCGGCCTTCGTCCGTGTTCCGCAGCCGCAGGCCCGCTCCACCAGCTGATGTTCGGTGACGTGGGCACGCATCTCGGGCAGGTCGAACACCTGCCGGCGTTCGACCCGGGCCACCGGCCGACCTGCCAGCGACACTCCACAGCCCGAACACGGCCCCGGCTCGTGCCGCAGACGCACATCAGGTTCATCCACCAGACACAGCGTCGACCCGGGATGCCCGGCCTGCCCACCCTGGCGCCGGCCGGTCTTCTTCCGCAACGACTTCGGGGCAGGCTTCGCCAGCCCGTCCGAGCTCGGGGGTTTCGCCGAGTTCCGTGAGGTCTTCGCGACCTGCGCCTCCAGCTCCGCGATCCGTGCCAACGCCCGCGCGAGATCCGCCTGCAGGCTCACCACCAGCGCCGCGAGCTCGTCATACGACGGCACCGGCGGCGCGGGCGGATCATCGGACACACCCGGACCCTACGGGCCGATCAACCACCCCACACCAACACCCCAGGACCGCCAAGCCATCAAAGCGTCCCAGCCCGCCGGAGAACGAAAAACAAACGATCTACGAGACCTGACCAGTTACACTTCGAAGAGCCATCATTCTTAGCGGGTAGCATAATTTCAGCGCCAGGTAGAAATGTGTCCAGCAATTCATAGATCCGGGTAGGAAAACCGTCCCGGGGATTTCAGCCCACCCGGGACGGTTTACTATACGGACTACTCACTGATTTGACCCGACGACGTGAACTCTCCGTATATCTATATGGTCTGCGTGTCTACCCAGTACCCGTTGGGAACCTGGAATCGAAGTAGTTCCCTGGTCCAGCCGTACCGTTGAATCAACACTTGATCAGCCCGCCGTTGCGACCTTTCGTAGGAGGAGCTGTTCGCTTTGACTTCAAAGATATATGTGCGCGAAGCGGTTCGATCTACCAACATAATATCAACAATTCTCTCAAGCTTCCCGGGTCGATTAGCATAGAGTCCATAGAATCTGACTTGATAGTAGAGCTTCTAGCTATGTCCAGCGAAACGTGCATTAAGATAGCGCACAGCAGCGAGAGTTGACATGTATTCTTTTTGCTTATTAGAATAGCTGTGCCAAACAAAGCGCGGCTTAGGGTGAAGAATATTTACGTGCGGGCACCAAAGAAAGCATCGTCCATCAAGATCGGTTTTATTGTATGGATCCTGATGGGCGTAGTCGTAGGGGTTGTCGGAGCCGCCGGGGACGGGGTCGGTTTGGAGGAAGCGGCCGGTGGTGGGGTTGTAGAGGCGGGCTCCCATGAGGATGACACCGGAGAGGGTGTCGTGGGAGCGTTCCTTCGCGCCGAGCCAGCCGTAGCGGGGATAGGCGGTGGCGGGGTTGTAGGGCTTGCCGAACTCGTTGGTTTCCTGGAACGAACTCGTCGAAGTCGCGGTGGTGGAGTCGTCGGCGGTCGCGACGATGTTGCCGTGGATGTCGGCGAGTTGGAGGGTGACGGTGCCGGTGCTGTCCTGGGTGGCCGCGAGGTCGGTGCCGAGGCCGTGGACGTTGCGGGTCCAGGTGCCGCCGGTGACACCGATCCACGCGGGGCTGTCACCCGTGCCGTCGGTGTAGTGGTTGGTCGAGGTGGTGGAACTCTGGGTCCAGGAGCGGATGCGCCGGGCCGGGTCGAGGGCGTAGGTGCGGGTGGTCGAGCCCTGGGTTTCGGCGGCGACCATGTCGTCGGCGTTGTAGCCGACGGTCAGCGCGGTTCCGCCGGCGTCGGCGGCGGGGACGGTGGTGGTGCGGCCGAACTTGTCGTAGGCGTAGCCGGTGTCGGTCTCCCGGTCGGCCTGGTCGTAGCTGTGGGTGAGGGTGTAGGTCGGGGTGGTGGAGGTGCTGCACGTTGCGCCGGGACTGTTGGTACCGGCATCGGGATAGGAGATCTCCTGCGTGCGGTTGGAATCAGCGTCGTAGACGTAGCGCCGTGACGTGCACGTCTGCGTGCTGCCACTGGCGCGGACGTCGCGGGCCAGGGTGAGCCGGCCGGAGGGGTCGTAGAGGTACTCGATGCCCTGGTTCGGGGTTCCGACGACCCGACCCTGGCCGTTGATGTTGTCGATCTCGCTGTAACCCAGCCAGGTCGTGCCGCTCTTGGCATACGTCAGAGCGGTGGGGCTGGCGGTGTTGTCGTACTTCCTGGTCGCGACCAGTCCGCTCGGATAGGTCTCGGACGCGAGGGCGCCGTCGCCGTTGTAGGTGGCCGTGAACGTCGACGGCGCGGAACCTGCCCCGACGTCCAGGCTCGTGACCAGACCACGATGCTCGGTGGAACTGTCGTAGGTGTAGGTGTAGGTGTAGGTGCCGTCGTTGACCGTGGCAGGCGCGCCGTCGATGTCGTAGGTGGTGGTCGCGGTGTTGCCGTCGGCGTCGGTCTGCGAGGTGACCTGGCCCCAGCTGTCGTAGCCGGTGGTCAGGGTGACGCTGTTCGCGGTCGTCGTGGTTGGCAGGCCGGTCGAGGTGCTGTAACCGAACGTCGCGGTCGGCACCGCGGTACCGCCGTCGCCCGCGGGGCTCACCGCGAGAGCCGCGGAGGTCTTGCGGCCCGCCGCGTCGTAGGCCGTCGTCGTAGGCCGTCGTCGTCGTCCTCGTCGTGGAACCGACGGTCTCGACAGCGGTCAGCGGCTCGTTGAGGTTGTTGTACGTATAGGTCCAGGTGGTCACCGTCGTCGGCCTGCGCAGCGTCCACCCGGACGTCGCCCCGTCCGCGCCCGTCTTCGCCTCGTAGCCGTTGATCACCTTGCGGGGATCGGTGTCACTGCTGCCGTCGTAGGCGGACGCCGTCACCTGATCCGCCCGGCGTAATCACCCCACGTCGCCGGATCGCCATCATCGGCGGTTGTGGTTGTGGCATAGGTGATGGTCAACGTCCGGCAGCCGGCACCAAGACCGCCCGAGCAGGTCACCCCAGCCAGCCTCGGGGCAAGGGCCAGCACCGGGGCGAGGATCCGCGTCGTGCGCCCCTGGCCGTCGGCCTTCCGTTCCTCTCGACGTCGCAGTTCGCCGTGTACGTCAACGACGCCGAACCGGTGCCCACCCCTACAGGTCAGGCCAGCGTGGCTGCGTCGAACGCGGGTTTCCACAGTCGATGGAGCGACCTCGTAAAGCAGCTCCCAGTGATTCCCGAAACGGCCGGGACGACTTGTTCGAGGCCGCCCCGGCCGACTTTCCGACTACCTCCTCTTCACGGCAACCCGCCGAAGAATAAGGATTGAGATACTTACAACGGCAAAGATCAAGGATAGAACGGTCGAGAAGATGTCATCTTCAACAAAATAGCTTTCAAGCGCCAAGATGACAGCAACTAGTGCAATCGCCTCGAGTATCTCAGTGACCCGCGGGATCTTGCCTGCCAACTTCCACCGTCCCGGAAAGAGGTTTCCCTCGGTTCCAATGATCAATCTACCGTCGATGACGCCCTCTTGGCCTCGGCTTCCTTTCCTGCACCCTCTTGATCGCCTTTCCTGCACCCCCTGTGAGACCGCCCATAGCTGCAGCCTTGTAGAGTTCCCGAGACGTCGGCTTCCTGGCCCTTACGGCATAAGCAGAGGCACCTACAACGGCTCCAGCCGCAACCCCACAAACGATTGAGGCAACGCAGGCGGTTGCGCCGTAGACACCCAGTAGCGCGACCGCAATAACACCGATATTTCGCCGCGTAATAAACCTTCTAAAGTGAAACCGCTTACCGTCGAGGTCGTAGGTGTTGTAGGGGTCCTGGTGGGCGTAGTCGTAGGGGTTGTCGGAGCCGCCGGGTTCGGGGTCGGTCTGGAGGAAGCGGCCGAGGCTGGGGTCGTAGAGTCGGACGCCCATGAGGGTGAGACCGGACAGGGTGTCGCGGGAACGCTGCTTCGCACCGAGCCAGCCGTAACGCGGGTAGGCGGAGCTCGGGAAGTACGGGCTGCCGAACTCGGTGGACTCCGCATAGCTCGCCGGGGAGCTGGCCGAGGTCGAGTCGTCGACGGTGGCGACCACATCCCCGTGCAGGTTGGCGAGTTGGAGGGTGACCGCACCGCTGTCGGTCTGGACGGCGGCCAGGTCCCCGCCGATACCCGTAATGTTCCGCGACCAGCTGGTGCCGACCCCGATCCACCCGGGGCTATCCCCCGACGCGGACGTGTAATGGTTCACCGTCGTGGTCGACCCGTCCGTCCACGACCGGACACGGCGCGCCGGGTCCAACGCATAGGACCGCGTCGACGAACCGACGGTCTCGCTGGCGACCAGATCGTTCACGTAGTAGCCGAGGCTCGCCGACGACCCGGCCGGCGGGTACGGGTCCGTCGTCGTCCGACCGAACAGATCATAGGCATACCCGGAGTTGGTGAGCCGGTCCGCCTGGTCATAGGCGAAAGAATAACCAGACGGCGACGTTGACGTCGAGCAGGTACCCGCATCACTACCCCCACCATCCGGGTAGCTCGTCAACGACAACCGATTCGAATCCGCATCATAGGCATACACCCTTGTCGAGCACGACGCCGGCCCGCCGTAACTCACCGTATCCGCCACCGAGGTCAACCGGCCCGACGGGTCGTAACCCAACGCCTTCACCGACGCCGGTGTCGCCTCCGACCGGATCTGACCGTAGACCGAGTTCGCTTCAGAAAACGCCAGCCAGGGGTTGCCGTCCTTCGCATACGACAGCGCGGTCGGCTCGCCGTTGTCGTCGTAACGCGTCGACGCCACCAGACCATTCGGATACGTCTGCGTAGTCATCTTGCCGTCGGCGTTGTAACCCGCAGTGAACGTCGACGGCGCACTGCCAGCGCCGACGTTCAGGCTCGTCAGCAGGCCACGGTGCTCGCCCGAACCACCGTCATAGGTGTAGGTGTAGGTCCCCTTCCCGTCGGCGGCGGTGGCGATGCGGCCGGCGATGTCGTAGCTGGTCGTGGAGCTGTTGCCGTCGGCGTCCGTCTGGGAGGTGACCCGGCCCCAGCTGTCGTAGCCCGTGGTCAGCGTGACGCTGTCCGCCGTCGTCGTCGTCGGGAGACCGGTGGCCGAGTCGAAACCGTAGGTCGCCGTCGGGATCGTGCTGCCACCGTTCGCCGCGGGGCTCGCCGCCACCGCCTCGGAGGTCTTGCGCCCGGCGCTGTCGTAGGTGGTGGTCGTGGTCCGCGTCGTCGAACTGACCGTCTCGACCTCGGTCAACGCCTCGTTCAGATCGTTGTACGTGTACGTCGACACCGGCAGCGGATTACCGCTCGACGGCTGCGCCGCCGGGCCCGAGGTGCAGGCCAGACCCGTCCAGGACGCGTTCACACAGCCGCCGGACCCGGTCGTCGTGTAGTAGCCGGTCACCGTCGTGAACGCATCGGTGCCGGCGGTGTTCGCCTTCGGCTGGCGCGACTCCACCACGTTCCCCGCCGCGTTGTAATACGTCGTCCGCACGATGTCGGGGGTGGAACCGCCGCCCATCCACGTCGTCACCGTGGTCGGCTTGCGCAGGTTCCAGCCCGAGGTCGACGCATCCGCGCCGGTCTTCGCCTCATACCCGTTCACCGTCTTGCGGGGGTCGACGTCGCTGCCGTTCGCCAGGCGGATCGCCGTGGTCACCGTCGTCGCCAACCGGTACGGCGTCGGCGAGGACGGCGCGCCCTGGTCGTAGTCGGTGTGGACATGCTCGCGGCCGGAGTAGCGGGCACCGCTGTTGTCGAGGATCTGATGCGTCGGGCCGTAGGTGTCGGCCACCGACACCCCATCCGCGGTGTAAGCGGTCTGCTCGTCGAGCTGCTGGGAACGGGCCGCTGAGGTCGTCAGCGCCGCGACCGTCGGGTCGGTGTCCGCCGTCGGAGTCAACGCCTGGTTACGGTTCTCCGCGGACAGGGTGCGGATCGTGTTGCCCTTGGCGTCGTGCTCGGTCGTGGTGATCTGCCAGGCGCCGTTGCCGTAGGAGGCGCCGTTGACCTGCCGGCCATCGGTATTCAGGTACGTCAGGTCGGCGTACGGCCAGTCCTGGGGTGACGGCGGCGACGGCGGCACATGATCGGCCGGGAACACGCCCGCGCCGTAGAGCGGTAGATCCTGCTGCGCCCAGCCGGCGACCGTCCCGGCCGACAGGTCGATCGGCGCGGTGCCGCCGGACACCGCAATGTCGTAGGCAATCGTCTGCGTCGCTGTCGGCCCTGCGGGCGTCGGCCGCGACACCGTCGCAATCCGCCCGGAACCGTCATACGCCAACGACCAGGTCGCCTGGCCCGGCGGGGTGATCTGGGCCAGACGGCCGGCCGCGTCGTAACTGTAGGTGGTGGTCAGATTGGTGCGCGGGTCCTTCGCCGAACGCAACCGGCCCGCGGAATCGTAGGCGTAGGCGGCGACGTTCACCGGCGCGGCACCGTTGAGCGCCATCGCCATCCCACTGACCCGACCCGTGTAGCTACCCCAGGTCGCCGGATCGGTACCGGTGCCAGTCGCGGTGGTCGACGTCGCGTACGTCAGGCTCAACGCCCGGCAACCGGCCACGAGCGTCGCGCACGACACCCCCGCCGGCACCGGCGCCAGAATCCGGGTGACACGCCCGGCAGCGTCCGTGGTGTAGGTCGACGTCGTGTTCGAACCGGGCTCGATGACCTGACTGGCATGCCAGGTCGTCACCCCACCAACCGTCTGCGCGACGAACACCGTCTTCGAGCCGTCGACATCGGTATGGGTGAACTGAGTCGCGGAATCCTTCGTCAGGGTGCTGCCGTCGACGGCATCGTCCCCGACACCGGTGTACGTGTACGGGTAGCCCCCGGTGCCACTACGGGTGTAGACATCCTGGACACCGGTCTCATCGGTGAAGGTGACATAACCACCGGAGTCCGTGCTGTCCGTCAGCGTCTCGTCGGCGATGCCGGCATCCGGGCCGGGCATGCTCGCCGTCCAGCCCGGACCGAAAATCGTGTTCGACGCGCCAGCCGGCAGCACCTCGAACATCGACCACGAGTTCGTCGCCGTCGACGGCGCGGTCGTCGTGACGGTCAACGCCTGACCAGGGGCACTGGCCGCCGCCGTCTTGTACAACGCCGCACCCGTCAGATCCGACTGGTGGTAGCTGCCCTGCAACGTCACCCCGGAACCGGGCGTCGGAACCGCAGCGGCATTCCAGTCCGCGACCGCCGCGAACGCCAGCGACCCGGCCACCGTCGACGTCACCGACTGGTTGAACACCCCGGCAGTCGTGTCCCCCGGCGGGCCGATGTTCGTCGCCCCGATCGGCGTCGTCAGGTTCGCATTCATCACCACCACGACCTGCAGAAACTTCGAGCAGGTGTTCGTCGACGACGTCAACGTCACCGTCCGCGCAGCCGCACTCGACGTCCTCGCCCACCAGGCGACCGCCTCGTCCTTCGTGCCGTTCGCCCCGGACCCGCCGATCCGGAGCCAGGACAACCCGCCCGAGTCGGAGATCGACGGAACGGTGCTGCCGCCGGAACCCGTCGAGGCGGTGTCGGCAAGGGCGAGCAGCAACGCGTTCGCCGGCGCGGTGAACGACGCGGTGACCGCGTTACCCGCGGACGTGCAACCGTTGCCGTTCCAACCCACCGCCGCCGGGGTCGACGGGTCGACCGTCAACCCGGCCCCGGCAGGGGCGTTCACCCCAAGGGTGGTGAAGGTCCGTCCGACGGTGATGTCACCGGTGTAGCTCGGCATCGACGCATCCGTCGCGGACACCGAATAGTCACCGGTCAGCAGCGCCACCGAACCCGGTCCGACGGCCTGCGTCGCCTCGGCGTCGGCGAACGCGTGCCGGGTGTACTGCACGGTGTGCGCCGGCACGCAGCTCACCGTGTTCGCCGCGTCCTGGAAGCAGGCCTGCACCTGCACCGGCCCGTCGGGGGCACCCGCGGCGGTCATCGTCGCGGCGAGATCCCAGGTCAGCTTGTCGAACAGACCCGAACCATTGCGGGCCATCGGCCACGACGGATGCGTCGTGCCGCCCCCGATGACGGCGGCGCCGGTGGGCACGTCCGTCCAGGCGGTGGCGTTGTTCGTACCCAGCCGGTACTGGAACGTCACCTTGGTCTGCGCCGACGGGGCCTGCCCCTCCAGCGTGGTGAACCGCTGGACGCGGGCGCCGTCTGCGGGCTGCGCGAGCGCGCCCGCGCCGACCCCGAACCCGTAGGAGACGATGGAGGACAGGTTGCCCGCCTTGTCCTTCGTCCGCACGTAGAACGTGTGCAGGCCGGCGGCCGCGGTCAGCGCCGGAGTGGTCGTGGCCGTCTGCTCCGTGGCCGGCGACGGCTGGTCCAGGCCGTACAGGAACGACTGGGTGTCCCCACCCGGCGAGGTCCAGGTGAACGTGCCGGAGGTCGCCGCTGCCCAGCCGCCGGACGGCCACGCCGCCGAGCTCACCGCGCTCGGCGCCGCCGGGGCAGTCGTGTCGACGGTCAGCGGGATCCACGACGACCAGGCCTGCGAGTAGTCGACCCCGTCGTAGGCCCGGGCCCGCCACTCGTACGACGTCCCGTTCGTCAGCAGCCCCGAGGGCACCGTCCAGTAGGCCGGCGAGTTCGACGGGGTGTTCGCCACCGACCCGCCGGTGATCTTCGTCGTGCCGTCCGAGTTCCACACCTCGAAGTCGACGCGGACCTGCCCGCCGTCGGGATCACGCGACGAACCGGACAGGGTCGGGGTGGTCGTGTTCGTCAGGACCGTCGCCGGGCTGCCGCCGCACTGCGCCGAACACGGGCTGGTGAACCGGCCGGCGACCGTGCCCGGGTAGGAGTTGTACGTCGTCGAGATGTGCGGGGCGAGCATCGTGTCGCCCGAGTAGAAGTACTTGAACTGGTTCGCGTCCGACTCGCTCGGCGCGCGGATCGTCAGCGCCTCCGGCGACGGTGAGCCGTTGTGCGCCCAGGCGTCCACCAGGCCGGTGATGTCGATGTTCGTGCCGCCGGAGCCGGTGCAGGAGCCGCCGTTGTTGAAGGTGCCGCTGCCCCAGGTGATCCCGTCCGAGCTCGGCTGGGTGTTCCACGTCGTGCCCGGACCCATCCCGCCGGCGCCCTGCACGATCGTCGGCTCGCCGGTGCACGTCGCCGACCCGTCCTGCCACAGGTTCAGCACCGCGGACGTGACGTGCCGGTTCTTGATCGCCGAGTCGTCGAACCGGAGGAACGACCGGTTCACCGTCGCGCCGAGGTAGTTGCCGACCCGCAGGATATCGTTCGTGTCGTAGTTCGTCGTCGGGTTGGCGTCGTTGACGTCGGTGTCGAGGTTGTCCGCGAGGGTCGCCGCCGGGTCGATCGTCACCGGGTACTGGCGGGCGGCGTCGGTCAGCCAGCCCTTGTCCGGCTTCAGCGCGAGGGTCGGCGCCGCACCCGTGCCCTCCAGGGCGCTGTCGACCCCGCGGGTGCGGTCCGCCAGCTTCGACGTCGGGTCGACGTGGGCATCCCACATCAGCGGCGTCGGCGAGCGGGCCGCGACCTTCCCGCCCGCGGACAGGCGCAGCTCCCCCGCCTCGGTCCGCTCGGCGGTCAACCCCTTCAACCGCATCGGCAGCCGCAGCGCCGCCTGCGCTGCCGCCGGGGTGCGGGCGACGATCCGCACGTCATAACCGGTCGCGACGACCTTGACGACCAGGTCCGTGTCCGGCGCGGCATCGTGGTAGGTCGCCGTGTCACCGGCGAGCGTGGGCTCGGGCAGCGCCGCCGGCCAGCCGAAGGACAGCTCCCGGCCGCCGTCGACCAGGGTCGCGACCTCGCCGCCCGCCTTGCCGCCCGCGGACAGGGTGATGCCGGCCTTCGCGACCTTCGGGGTGACCTTGCCGTCGGCCAGGACCAGCGTCGCGTCGACGTCCGCCCAGCCGTCCCCGCGGCGGACCCGGCGGATACCCGAGTAGGAGTCGACGGTGATCGTCCCGTCCGGGTTCACGAACGTCGACGTCGACTCCGTACGGGCGTCCGTCACCTCGATCCGCCGCTTCTCCGCATGCGCGGCGAGCTGCGCCGACACGAGGTCCGGCCGTTCGGCGGGGCCGGACGGTGGGGGCTGTTGGGTCGCGGCCGGTGGGGCGGTGGCGGCCTGGGCGGCGGTCCGCCCGGCCGGGGTGAACTCCACGATCGTCACGGCCAGAACGGCAACCAGCAGCATGCCGAGGAAACGGGTGAACGACATGCGAGGACGCCTGAGGAAAGCGCGCTTCACGCCAACTCCGATCTTGCCGTAAACGAAAGGGCACGGAGACGATGGTGAGTGCGGTCGCCGAGGGGAACGGGGACCGCACTGAGCACCGAAAATGACAGGAGTGCGGAGCGCGGTACAGAAACAATTTCGACTATTGCTTTTCCGTTGTGTTGCACAACGTGACCGCCGGCCCGGATGGACCGCAGCGCTCGACTGCTCGGCGTGATGGAGAAGGGCGTTCGCGACCCTCCTGAGCACCTTTACCGCGACCGCCAGTGAGCAGCGTCCGCGCCGTCTGCATTGAGGCGGTATACGGCCCGTCACGGAGGTAACTTGGGTCACACAGTGGGGTGTTACTTTTCGGAAACACGCCTCCAGGTTCTGCCTTGTGGTCACCGTTCGATGGCCAGGGGCAAGGCTCTTCCACCATCTGGGAAGCGGTCAGACACTCCTGGTGAGCGAGGGCGCCCTGGCAGGGTGTTGCCGGCCACCCCGCCGAAACGCCGAGGTCAGGCGCCCGGCGGAGATCGACCGGGGCGGCCACGTATCATCAGGCCGAATGCGCACAGCAACCAAAATTGATCACCCGGCGTGAGTCGAGCATCATTGATCGTTGTGGTCAGCAGGGAATTTCTCGCACCGATCGGCTGACAGATTGCCCAGGCATATGCCACAGTCCTATTCCGGATCCGAACCAGGAGCGATCCGGGTACGACACCGTCGATCATTGTTGATGTTTCCGGCCACCGGCCACGGATCGTTCCCGTGGAAACCATGTGGTCCGTGGGAGGAAAGCTGAGCGGGGCGGCTGGCTGCAGGCATCCTTCTTCGCGTGGAACCGTGGTCCGGAAATCGGCTCTGCGGTCGTGCCGACCAAATCCGTGGTCCCACGCCGGTAGCCGGCCGCGCGGCGCCATCCACCTGTCCCGTCGAGGGAGGCCTTCGGTATGAGTCGTGCCCCCGCGCACTCCAGGCACCCCGCGCACTCCAGGCACTCCGCGCACTCCGAGCACTCCGAGCACTCCAAGCACCACCGCGTCGGCGTGCCCGCAGTCGGCCGGCACCGCCCGGCACAGCCGCATCAGCACCCCGTGCGGACTATGGACGGGCACGCCGACGCGGTGGTGCTTGGAGTGCTCGGAGTGCTCGGAGTGCGCGGAGTGCCTGGAG
>NZ_JANEZT010000093.1 GCF_025403405.1 Frankia tisae | reverse complement strand
GCCTTTCGCGTCCTCGAGGCGGAGGCGCTGATCTCGGTGCGCCGCGGAGCTCACGGCGGCGCACGGGTCCACCTCCCGAGCCCAACGGTCGCCGCCCGCTACGCCGGCCTCGTCCTCGAACATCGCGGTGCCACTCTGGGCGACGTCCACCAGGCCAGCGCCATCATCGAGCCGCCGTGCGCGGCCCTGCTCGCCGAACGGCACGACGCGGGGGACGTGTCGGTCCTGCGCGGCATCCTCGCCGAGGCCGACGAGGTCGTCGACGACCCCACGGCACTCGCGGCGGCGCAGGCGGCGTTCCACCTGGCCGTCGTCGAGCTCACCGGCAACCAGTCCCTGTCGGTGGTCACCGGCATGCTGCAACATCTCGTCGAGCTGACCAACGCCCAGCATGGTCATGCTCTCGCCGGCGCGGGCCCCGACGCCTCGCCCGCGGCGGCGGCCGTCGACCGGGCGGTGGACAATCGACTGAGCGCCGGTGCCACCCGCCAGCTCCATGCCGACCTCGTCGATCTCGTCGAGATCGGTGATGCGGCGGGCGCCGACCGGCACTGGCGGCAGCATCTGGCCGCCCCCGACCATGCGATACCCGGGGGTCCGGCCGACCGCTGCGTCCTGGACCTGCTCGGCTGATCAACGGTCACCGGCTGATCAACGGCCACCGTCAGCGGCCACCGTCAGCGGCCACCACCGACGCCGTCGTCACCCGGCCAGACCGTCCACTGCGTCACCGGCATCGCCGCACGCCATCCGGTAAAGCCGCCGACCGGTGACGCCCGGCTGACCGACAGTCGGGTCAGCTCCCCACCTCTTCGCGCGTACCAGGCCGCGAGCACCGCCTCGGACTCGAGCGTCACCGCGTTGACAACGAGTCGGCCGCGCCCCGCCAACGCCGCCCAGCAGGCTTCGAGCAGCCCGGCGGCCATAGCACCGCCGCCGACGAAGACCGCGTCGGGCGCGGGCAGGCCCGCCAGGGCCTGCGGGGCGCGGCCCGTGACGACGCGTAGCGCCGGTACCCCCAACGCCGCCGCGTTGCGCCCGATGCGCTCCGCTCGATCGGCCCGGGGCTCGATGGCGATCGCGCGACAGCTGGCATGGGCACGCATCCACTCGATGGCGATGCTGCCGGAACCCGCCCCCACGTCCCAGAGCAGCTCGCCGGGGACAGGGCCGAGGCTGGCCAGCGTCACCGCCCGGATCTCGCGTTTGGTGATCTGACCGTCGTGTTCGAAGGCGTCGTCGGGCAACCCGGGGGTGCGCGGCCGGTGCGCGGCCCCCCGCGCGGGCAGCGGCTCGACGGCGACCACGTTGAGGTCCGCCGGCGGGCGAAGCACCGAGACGATCCGGGCGCTGACGATCCGGGCGCTGCTCGGCCCCGCCGCGCCGGTGGCCCGCCAGGCGGCGGCCGCGGCCGCCCAGTCGCGGGCCGGGGCCTGCTGGCGCGCCTCGTCGGCCGCGCCGAGCCGCTCCAACACCGTCATCGGACTCCCCCCGTAACCGCGGTCGACCAGCAGATCGGCGAGCTCGAGAGGCGTGGTCCCGTCGGCGCTGAGCACCAGTAGCCGGCGATGCGGCGCGAGCGCGGCGTGCACCTGAGCCAACGGGCGGCCCACCGCGCTCACGACGTCGACCCCGTCCACGGCCCACCCCAGCCGTGCGCAGGCCAGGGACACCGACGAGGGATAGGGCAGCACCCGCACCCGATCCGCCCCCAGGAGGCGGACGAGTGTGGTGCCGATCCCGTGGAACATCGGATCGCCGCTGGCGAGGACGCAGACGTCACCGCCGGACCTCGCGTCACTACCGGACTCCGCGTCGCTACCGGACTCCGCGTCGCTACCGGACTCCGCGTCGCTGCCGGCATCGGCGCCGCCCGTCCCGGCCACCGCGACGCCATGCTCGGCCAACAGGCCGGCGAGGCCCGGCAGAAGCGGCGAGGGCCAGGTCATCCTGCGTGCGCCGATCCTGTGCCCGTCGGCGCGTTCCGGGATGAGATCAAGCTGTCGCCGTGCCCCGAAGAGCACGCCGGCCGTGCGGATGGCGTCGCGCGCCGCCGAAGACAGGCTGATCCAGCCGTCCGCGCCCACCCCGACGACGGTCACCCGCGATGTCGCACGCGGGCCCACGATCGCCGGATCGGATGGTGGCACCGACGGGGGTTGCGGAAGAGACGCTGGACCTGGCACAGCGCGCCAGCGTAGTCCCGCCCCGGACCAGCGGATTATGGGCCGACGCTACGCCGGCTGCGTCTCCTTCGCGCCCCTCAATCCGGCCACCTGCGGTCACACGACGGTCGCGCCCCGCTTCCACGCCGAGGGCATCTGGGACATCCCTGGTGAGGCGTGGGCGGAGACGACGCGGATCGTCCGCCACGTCGCCGGACGACTCCAGCAGGAGTTCCAGCCCGACGGCATGAACATCATCCAGTCCACGGGCGTGGCGGCCACATGGAGGAAGACCCCGGCATACCGGCCGAGGTCTTGGTCACCGATGGCGACGTGGAGGCCGTCGACGCCGTGCTCACCGAGGAGGGGCTACGCCCCGCGCTGGAGGCGTTCGCCGCCACCCTCTCCGCACCGCTCGGGGGCGCCGCAGGTACGCCGGCCGATGCGACACCTGATGACGCATCGGCGAGCGGGTAAACCCCCAGGCCAAGGTGTGTGACCTGGGCTACGCTCCCGATCGCGGGGGCGGGGCTCTGAGGCCGGCGGGCCAGCCCGAAGGACCGGGGTCGCGCCCGGTCCGCGCCCCCGCGTTTCCAGGCCAGACGGTGGTAGCCACCAGCCCTCGCCACCCGGCCGGCGCGCACGGGATCGCCGCGCGGGACGCCGCCGACCGGATGGCGCGAGGAACAGGGGAGGACCAGCCGCGGTCAGGCCGTCGCGGCGGGGACGGTGGCCTTCCAGTCACCGCCGGCGAGCCGGATCGATCCGTCGTCGAGGACCCTCGCGCGGGCGCCGAGCCACGGGGTCCACCCCCGGCGGGCCCACTCGTCGCGCACGGCGTCGGCGATGTCCCACAGGCGGCGCGGTCCGCCCTGGTGGACGATCGGAAGATCGACGCCGGCCGCGGTGGCCCGAGCCCACGATCCATCCGGGTGGGTCATGATCGCGGTATGCCGGTCGTCGGGCCCGCGCTGGTAGCGGTGCTGGATGCCCGGGACGGTCAGGGTCAGCAGGGTCGACAGGTCCCATGCCTCGGCGATGTCGAGGACCGGGTATCGGCCAGTTCCGACCTGCTCGCCGTCGCGTTCGTCGAGCAGGTCGGAATCGACCGCGGTCGGGGGGTAGGCGGCGCCGGTGCGGGCGGCCATGAATCCGACCCAGTCCCGTTCGACCTGGCCGAGGACCCCGTCTGGTGTCTTCGTCGCGCTGAGGATCATCCACGTGCCCTGGATGGTGGTGGCCAGGCGGCCGCCGGGGCGCAGCGCGATCAGCCAACTCGGAGGGATCGACGGCACCGACATCATCGAGACGATCCGGTCGTAGGTGCCGGGCAGCGGGCCGGTGGCATCTACCGCCAGGGCGGTGGGGTTCAGCCCGAGCGCAGACATCCGCTGCGCGGCGGCGTCGACGAGGTAGGGGTCGACGTCGGCGACATCCAGGCCCTCGGCCAGCCGGGCGTACCGGTACATGGTCAGGACCAGGGAGGGCAGGGTGGACGACGACGTTACCCGGCCCGTGGGCCGGTCGCCCTCGGCCGCCTGATCGGCGTGGGCGGTGCCCACGCGGGTAACGAGTGACCGGTCGGCGTAGGCGTCCGCGAGCGGCCCGCGGCGGACAACCCACTCCCCGCCGCTCTGCGCCCACCAGGCGGGCACGAGTTCGTGCCGCGGGGTGCCGGCGACGACCGGGTACCAGCGGGAGCCGGGATGGGTGACCCTATCGGCCAGGGCGCGAGCGTGGGCCTGCCAGTCAGCCGTCACGGGCGTCGCTCGGCGGGTAGTCGGGGACACACGCCGTCTCGCCCGCGGGAGGACAGTCGCTGCCATCGTTCGGCACACACCCGTCCGCGACTCCCTGAGGCCGCGGTACCGAGCCGACCGCGTCCCGCCACCGGTCCCCGGCCAGCAGGCCGGCCAGCGGCGTCGTCTGGACGTTCCCGCCGTCACGGTCACTGACCATCGCACAGGGGGTGATCCTGCCGTTAGGCAGGATCGCGGCGCGGCCGAGCCCGCAGTTCCCGCAGCCCCCCGCCGTGACGTCGCCTTCGGCCGCGCGGCCGAAGGCGCGGACCACGTCACGGCGGATGTTTGTCACGCCGAGGCCGAGTAGCTCGGAGTGCGCCCGGTCGACGTCGCCGGTCCCGGTGTCGATGAGGCCGACGCGCAGCGGGATGCGCCGCCGCAACGCCTCAATGATGTTCGCCCGAGTCCGGGCGTGGGAGCCGCGGCGGCCGGTGACCTGCTCATGCCCGTCCGGGGTGTCGCTGTAGTAGCTGGTCGCCAGGCGCACCCCCGGCCGGCTGAAGACCGTCCACAGGAGGTCGGACACCCGCACCAGGTTGGTGAACACCTCGACGTCCAGGCCGACGGCGAGCGCCCGGTCGACCAGGTCGGGCAGGTCGGGGTGCAACGTGGGCTCCCCGCCGATGAACCGCACCGTGCGCACCCCGTGGGCGGCGGCGTCGTCGAGTGGCTCGAACATGGGTCTCCTCTGCGAGCTGGGATGGGATGGGTCGGGCTGCCCTACCCGCGGGGGTCTCCGCAGCCATCGGCCCACGCAGGAGGGAAATCGCATGGGCGGCTACGCGCCGCGGGTAGGGCAGCGTCAGAGGCCGCCGGTCGGGGAGGCCGGCGGCCGGTCTCAGGGAACGGCGACTCGTTGCAGGGTCACGACCCGGTAGCCGGCGATCCCGGTCAAGGTGCGGGCGTATGTCTCGGCAGCCCGCACCGTCGCCCATCCGGTCAGGGCCCGGATCGGGTAGTTGCCGGGGCCATCGAGGATGACGATTCCGAACTCCACGACATCGCCGTGCACGAGCGGCTTCACCGTCCGGAACCAGTCCAGCCCCAACCGGCGGGTCGGCGGGGAGGGAGCCGCGGGCCCGGCCCCCTCCCCGCGTGCTGCAGCCGTGCCCGGACAGCCCCACGGCACAGCGCCCTCACCCAGGGGTGTACCGGCAGGACTGCCGCGTGTCGGGCGGCCACCCGCGGCGGCAGCCGACACCCCGAGGGCGACTTTCGGTTGCATTCCGCGTCCCCCTCGGTTCGTGTCGGCCGGCACATCCGCCGGTACCCATATGACACACTGCGCACCAGGCCAGAGACAGCCCGCAATGCAGGCACACACATGCAATGCAGATACACACACGTTGCGTGGCCAGGTGGAGGGGAGCCTCCGTGCACACTGGACCAGGAGACGAACCGCGACCGGCGCTCGACCAGCTCACCGCCCACATCAACGCGCTGATGAAACGGCGGAACGCCACCTACTCGAGCCTGGAGCGCGACACCGGGGTGCCCCGCCAAGCGTTCGGCGCTGCCGCCCAGGGACGCCAGCCAGGCGGCCGGGTATGGGCCATTCCGTCCGAGGCGACGATCATCGCGATGGACCAGGGCCTTCGCGCAGGTGGCACTGTGTTCAGCCTGTGGGTACAGGCCAAGCGCGAGGACGAGGAAATCCGGCTGGCTCGAACAGCCGAGCGGTCGTTTCCTGGGTTGGGTGGACTACCCCCCGATCCCAGGGCGGACAGTGGACCGGACAGGGGAGGTGAGACCGACGGACAGACGACTGTTCGGCGCTGGTGGCCTGAGTGCGGCGGCGGTCCTCGCGTTCGCCGGCGAGGTCGACGCCCAACTCCAGACCTACCGGCCCCGGATCACTGACGTTGCTGACGCGGAAACCGCACTCGCCGACCTCGAGCGTAACCGCACCACAGCCAATCCCGTCGGCCTCTTCCCGCCTGCCTATGACGCCTGGAAAGCAGTCGAGGACGTCCTTGCCCGACGAGTCCACCCGGCGTATGTCCCCAAGCTCACCCTTCTGGCGGGCACACTCGCCGCCGGCCTGTCCACCGTCGCCTCGTTCGCTGGGGACGAGAAGTACGGCAGGATCTTCGCCGGTATCGCCGAGGCTCACGCTTCCGCCGCAGGTGAGCCTGTACTCCAGGCCCGTGTCGCAGGCATCCAGTCGTGGCAGGCCCTCGACGCCGGCCTGGCGCTCACCGCCGCAGACATCGCCGCAGAAGGCCGTCGGCACGCCGACCCTGCCGACCGTGCACGCCTCGCCGGCTACGAGGCCGAGGCGGCAGCCATGGCCGGGCTGTATGACCGCGCTGATGCGGCGCTCGCCGAGATGCAGGCCAGCATGCACGCCGCGACCGCCGGTCACCCGGCGATCGAGTGGGGTGAGGCGAACGAACATCTGTTCATCGCTCTTGCCGCGACGCACACCCCGGGTCGCGCAAGCATCGCCATCGCCTTCGGGACCCGATCCGTGGGCGCATTCGACGGGCCGTGCCAAGGGCAGGCGCTGGCGCATCTCGCAGTGGCGACCGAGCATCTGAAGGCCGCGCGGCCCGCCCCGGACTCCGCCGCAGCGTCCGCGATAGCCGCCCTCGAAGTTGTTCAGGCCGCGCCGAACGCCGAGGTGCATGATCGCGCCCGCCGTCTCGCGAGCGAGCTCGAGCCGTGGCAGTCGGAGCCGTTGGTGGCGGAGCTCGGCCGCCGGGTCGCCGCGGTCTGACCCGCGGGGTTCGGTGACAGTTCCGGCTGTCTCGTTCCGGCGTCGCACCGTCCGGGGTTACCGTCGACGCGGTATGCCACTGGGCGTGGACGGAGAGCAACCTCGTGGTGTGGAACAAGCGCGGGTCGACCGGCGGAGGCGCATCTACCGGCCGCGACGGTATCAAGCGCGGCGGCAAGGACAGCTCCGCCGGGTTGAAGGGCAGCCCGGACACCGAGAAGGACTACGACAAGCGCGACGCGAAGTCCAGGTCGCCGGACCT
The DNA here is from genome assembly GCF_025403405.1 of Frankia tisae. Classification (GTDB taxonomy): domain Bacteria; phylum Actinomycetota; class Actinomycetes; order Frankiales; family Frankiaceae; genus Frankia; species Frankia tisai. The sequence continues at coordinate 11,836 of NZ_JANEZT010000093.1, read as the reverse complement.
CGACACCGTGGAGACCGCGGACTGTACGACCTGCAACGGAAGCGGGAAGGTCCAGGCCGACCGGGTGGAGACAGACGAGGACGGCCAGTTCACGGGCACCCAGAACGTGGACTGCACCGCCTGCGACGGCACCGGGCGCGTCACGAGGCGACGGCGATGACCGGCGATGATCCGGCGCGCGGGGTAACGCCGGACAGCGAGCGGCCGATCATCCGGATGCTTGCGCTCGTGGCGTGCAACAAGTGCCGTCGTCGCCGCGGTGCCCAGCTCCACGCGACGGGCAGTGTGGAGTCGGTGCCCGAGCAGGGGACATGCCCGCATGGGAAACCGCTGCGCACCGTGTGGGCGTCGGGCTACGGCCCGCAGGCCGAGCCGCCCGAGGATCCGACGACGCCGGAGGAGCGCCGCCAGGGCCCGGTCTGATCCGGCGGTTGACGGGGATTCCGGGAGCTCGGCACCCACGGGAGCCCGTACCGTCATGGGGGCAGGCCGTCGTGGCAGGCGGGCGTGGCAGGCGGGCGTGACGCCGTCCGCAGCCCCCGCCACGCAGGCCGCGGTTCCTGATGCGGCGAGAGGATCCGGACGTGACGCTGCTCTTCCCATCCCTGGATGTCGATCACGACGCTCCGGCCGTGCAGGTCGGCGAGGTGGTTCTGTCCCGGGCCGAGCTGCTGGAAGCCGCGGCGACCGTTGCCGGGCGCGTCGCGGGGGCCGGGGCGGTCGCGGTGCACGCCGAGGCCTCCATGGCCACCGTCGTCTCCGTCGTCGGCTGCCTGCTCGCCGGGGTGCCCGTGGTCCCGGTGCCACCGGATTCCGGTCCGCGCGAACGCGGCCACATCCTGCGGGACTCGCGCGCCGAGCTGCTGCTCGGCTCCCCGGACTGGGAGGATCTTCCGATCCCGGCGGTGCCCGTCGATCCCGCCGCCCGCACCGCGTTGCCGGGGGAGATGGCGGGCGGCCGGCGACGGCCGGACCAGGCGGCGCTCATCCTCTACACCTCCGGCACGACCGGGGCGCCGAAGGGCGTCATGGTGCCGGCCGCGGCCATCGCCGCCGACCTCGACGCCCTCGCCGAGGCATGGGCCTGGACCCCGGACGACACCCTCGTGCACGGGCTGCCGCTGTTCCACGTGCACGGCCTCGTCCTGGGTGTCCTCGGTGCGCTGCGGGTCGGCAGCCGGCTGATCCACACCGTCCGGCCGACACCGACCGCGTATGCGGCCGCCGGTGGAAGCCTGTACTTCGGCGTGCCGACGGTCTGGTCCCGGGTCTGCGACGATCCGGGCAGCGCGCGGGCCCTGGCCGCGGCCCGGTTGCTTGTCTCCGGAAGCGCGGCCCTGCCGGTGCCGATCCTCGCCCGGCTCACCGCGCTCACCGGCTCGGCGCCCATCGAGCGCTACGGGATGACCGAGACGCTGATCACGACGAGCAGCCGCGCCGACGGCGAGCGCCGCGCCGGCTGGGTCGGCGCGGCGCTGAAGGGCGTGCGGACCAGGCTCGTCGACGACGAGACCGGTGCTGCCCTGCCGGCCGACGGGCAGAGCATCGGCGAGCTGCAGATCCAGGGGCCGACCTTGTTCGGGGGCTACCTGGGCCGCCCGGACGTCACCGACGCCTCCTTCACGGCCGACGGCTGGTTCCGCACCGGAGACGCGGCGGTGATCGCGCCGGATGGGCACCACCGCATCGTCGGACGACGGTCGACGGATCTGATCAAATCCGGGGGCTACCGCATCGGCGCGGGTGAGGTGGAGGCCGCGCTGCTGGCACATCCGCAGGTACGGGAGGCGGCCGTCGTCGGCCTTCCCGACGACGACCTCGGGCAGCGGATCGCGGCCTTCGTCGTCGCCCCTGACCTGATCGGCGGTGGGAGGAGCAGGCGGTCGGCCGCGGTCGACCTCACCGACTTCGTGGCCCGGGAGTTGTCCGTCCACAAACGACCGCGGGAGATTCACTTCGTCTCCGAGCTGCCCCGCAATCCCATGGGCAAGGTCCGCAAGGCCGCCCTGGCTCCCTCAGCGACGGGGTAATCACCCTCGGCGACGAGGTGGTCACCCCACGGCGGCGCGACGGCCCGCACGTCCTGCTCGACGGCGCCCTGACGGGCTGAGGGGACCTACCGGGCCCTCGCCGTCCCCCGGCGGCGGTCCGAACGGGCCCGTCGGCGGATGCTCGTCCCGCGCGGGTCGCTCCTGCGCCGCTGCCCGGGGCCGCGCCGGTGGGGCTGTGGCGAGCCTCCGATAGAACGCGCTGGTCGCCATCAACTCGTCGTGGGTGCCCTCCGCGATCACCCGTCCCTCGTCCAGCACGACGATGCGGTCGGCGGCACGGACCGTGGAGATGCGGTGGGCGATGACGAGCAGGGCGCGCTCGTCGGCGATCCGACGCATCGCCAGGGTGAGCGCGCGCTCGTTGACCGCGTCGAGCTGGGATGTCGGCTCGTCCAGTAGCAGCACGGCGGGGCGCGGCAGCAGTGCCCGGGCGATCGCCACCCGCTGTCGCTCCCCACCGGAGAGCAACACGCCGTGATCGCCGACCGGGGTGTGCAGCCCGTCCGGCAGCCGGTCGACGAGATCCCGCAGCCCCGCCGTCGCCACCACCTGCGCGATCTCGTCCTCGCCCGCGTCCGGCATCGCATAGACGATGTTGTCCCGCAGCGTGCCGTGCAGCACCGGGGTGTTCTGTTCGACCAGGTTCACCCAGGTCCGGGCGCTGCTACGGGAGAGGGAACGGACGTCACGGCCGGCGAAGAGGATCAGGCCCTCGTCCGGATCGTAGAACCGTTCGACAAGTTCGAGAACGGTCGACTTGCCTGCTCCCGAAGCGCCGACCAGCGCGATGTGGCCCCGCCTCGGCACCTGGAACGACACTCCACGCAGCACAGGCGTCGCGGTGTAGGCGAATCGCACGTCTCGCAGCTCGATCGCCGCCAATCGGTCACCGTCACCCGTCGCCGTCGCCGTCGCCGTCGGCGTCGGAGTCGGAGTCGGCGCTGCGGCTGCGGCGAGCCGTTCTCTCCCGCCTGCTCGTTCGGCCGGGGGCACGCCGTCGTCGTCCTCGCGCGGCAGCGCGAACACGGCGTTGACCCGCGAGAGCGCGCCGAGACCGCGCTGGATCGTCGCCGTGGACTCGATGAGCGCGGACAACGGCATGACCAGGTAGGTCGCATAGAGGAGGAAGGCGACGAGGCTGCCGAGCGAGACCGAACCCCGGGCCACCAGCACACCACCGGCCAGCAGGACGACCAGGACGCTGCCCTGCACGGCCAGCTGCATGGCGGGAGCGATGACCGAGTCCAGCTTCGCCATCCGCAGGCCCGCCTGGTAGGCGGCGGCGGCGTGATCGCCGATCCGCTCGGTCTCGCGGAGCTCGGCCCGGTTCGCCCGCACGGTGCGGATGGCGACCAGGGCTCGTTCCAGGTCCGCGGTCATGCCCCCGACGCTGGCCTGCCCCTGCTCGGACACCGCGCGGATGCGGGACAGCGCGGTGAGGACAACCACCCCGGCCACGGCGACCACCGCGAGGACGAGCAGGAACAGCCAGACGTTGAGCCAGACCATCAGGGCGATGGCACCGACCACCCCGATCAGGTTGGTGACCACCGAGGTGAAGCTGTAGGCCACCGCCTCCCGCACCACGGTGGTGTCCGTGTTCGCCCGCGAGAGGAGATCGCCGATCCGGCGGGTGTCGAAGATCTGCACCCGCAGCGCAAGCAGATGGCCGATCAGCCGCCGGCGCAGGCTGAGCAGGATCCCCTGGCCGGCTCGTTCCAGCAGGTAATGCCCGATGGTGTCGATGATCGCCTGGCCCACGAACAGGCCCAGAAGCGCCCCGACCAGCCACAACGGGATGCCGCCCGCCTGCGCGGTGTCGATCACTCTCATCACGAGGAGTGGCTGGAGCACCCCGACGCCGGTGCCGATCACGGTCAGTACCGTGGCGATCATCACGGGCCGTCGGTGCCCACGCAACAACGCCCAGAGCTCAGCCAGCCCCCTCACCACGGCGCGGTCCCCGGCCCGACGGCGAGCAGCGCCCGCAGGTAGCCGGGCGGCATCGACTCCCCGACGATCACACCATCGGCCTCGACCCACGCGTGCGCGGCGAACGGCGCGACGGTGCGCACCCCGACACACCAGGTCGGCACGCTGCCTGTCATCCGGCACAGCAGGGTGGTGGCGATCGAGCGGGGCACGCAACCCCGCTCTCCCCGGCACGTGGGGCTCACGGCCATCACCGCCTGGCGGGCGGCGAGTGCGCTGGTGTATTCCGCCGGCCGGGCGCCGGAGCCCAGCCGGGCGAGCACGCGACGGATGCGCGCGGGCGGCTGGGTCGCGAGCAGCCGCGCGGCCCCGACCGCGACCATCGCCCCCAACCGGCGACCGGGGCGCAGCAGGACCTCCGCCGGTTCGACGACCATCGGCGCCGTCACCACCGTGCCTCCGACCTGTTCCCCTGGTCGCCGGGGCACCCGGCCTCGGCCTCGGGCGACCGGCCGGCCTCGGGCGACCGGCCGGCCTCGGATGACCGGCCGGCCTCGGATGACCGGCTGCCCTCGGACGGCGGCTCGATCAGGCCGACATCGGCGAGCTGGGCCAGCAGGCCCTCGACGTCGCGGCGCGCGACCTGCGGATCGACTTCTCTCGTCGCACACAGCTCCCGCACGGCGGCCGCGACGTCTCCCCCGTCCAGCATCACGCGGAGCACCAGATCGCCCGAGGGGTTGAGCGTCCAGTACCGCCCGTCCTCGGTGTGCAACAGCACGGCGCCGTATTCGGTCGGCGCCCTTACCACGTCGGATCGCAACATCACCATGTCCACTCCTGCTGGTCCGTCGATCGTCAGCGGATCTCCCACGCCGTGGGCGCGGTCGCCGGCCTCCCGCCGGCCTCCGCGGCCCGCCCGCGCTCAGTCGCGGCGACCGGCGAGGGTACGCAGCCATGCGTCGGCCGCGAAGGTCGCCTGGAGGGTCTCGGTCTCGGTCCGGCGGTCCGCATCGGTGCCTCGCCGACACGCATCCCGCAGCGCGTCCGGTTCGATGAGCCCGAGCTCGGCCAGCGGCGAGTCGTCGCACAGCCCCAGCAGGACGCCACGGTTCGCCCGCAGCCCCCGGTCCCGCTCGGCATCGGCGTCCGCGCTGGTCTCCCGGCACCCGCAGTTCACCGGCACCACCTGCCGCATCGCCTCCTTGAGCAGCGGCCTGTCCTGCCACGGAGAGGTGCGCTCCTGCGGCCGAACGGCGAGTGCGGCGCGGACGACCCGGTCGTCGAGGAACGGCGCGCTCAGCGGCGGGCCGACCGGGGCCGCGACCTGGTCGAGCAGCCGGAAGGCGGACGCGGCGGTGCGGATCGCGAACAGGTCGGCGTGCCCGTCGCGCGTCGGTGCCAGGGGGCTGGCTCGGCGAGCCGCGTCGCCGAAGGCTTCGGCGACGAGCCCCAGGGCGACGCGGGTCAGCCAGACCGGGACGATCGGCGGCGGCGTCCAGTCCAGAGCCGTCACGTTGGGTGGTCCGGGCCGCGTCGGGTTCCCCCCGCGCGCAGCCTGATGGAGAGTGCGGGCCATGTCGCCCAGGCAGTCGGAATAGTCCCGACGGCGCATCATCCGCAGGCTCGCGACCCACGGCCAGCCCCGGCGGGCGTGGTAGCCACTCAGGTGCCGCATCGCGGTCCAGGGCTGCCGGCGAGCCAGCCGAGGCAGGTAGTTCGGCGTACCCCCGGCGACTTCCTCGCCACCGGAACCCGTCAGGTGCAGGCGCGGACCGTAGAGGGCGACCCGCTCGAGCCCCGCGCGCAGCCTCGCCCGGTCGACGACGCCGGCGAAGGGATGGTCGAGCGGCTCACCGGCGCAGGCGAGGCCGTCGAAGACAAGCGGGAGCTCGCAGGCGGGCACGATTTCCCGGGCGACGCCGGGCAGCGAGGCGACCGCCCGGGCCACCCCGCGCGGATCGTCGCCATCGGCGCCCCGGGCGATCCCGGTGACGGCGACGATGTCCGCCGGGCCGCGGGCCGCCAGGCAGCACACCGAGACCGAATCCAGCCCACCGGACAGGTCCGCACTGACCGTGCGCCCCGCCGCCACCCGCACGGCCACCGCCTCGGCGAGGGCCGTGCGCAGGATCGGTGCGCCCTCGGCCCGCGAACGCGCCGCTGCCGGCTGCCGCCACCAGCGCATCAGCTCGACCCGTCCATCACGGTCCGCGAACAGGTAGTGGTCGGGTGGCACGGCCTCGACCGACTCCCACGCAACGAGGTCGTCGAGCGGGTGCGGCGGGCAGGGGGCAAGCAGGGCCAACGCCAGCGCCGTCCGGTTCAGTCCGCCGCCGGTCAGTTCGGCGAGAACGTCGGCGCGATCCGCGGCGACGTGCTGACTCCCCGAAACCGCGGTGAAGACCCGCCGTGTGCCGGTCGGGCTGCCCTGGAGCCTGCGCTGCCCGTTGATCTCGGCAATGACGTGATAATCGCCGGCCACGGCGCGCCCGATGTCGAGGGAGTGCACGTCCCGCGCCGCCAGGAGCAACCGCAGGAGCTGAGTGGGATTCGTCGCGGCGCAGCCGACCAGCGCTATCCGGGCCTGACCGGTCGTCGCGCTGACCACCGCTTCATCGGGCCAGTCGCCGACGATCCACGGCCGCCCCGAGGCGTGCCTGAGCACTTTGCGGATCCCGGCGGGCAGCGTCACCGGTTCCCGGTCCGCGAAGGCCACGAACCAGCAGCTCGGCCGGGACGGCGCCCGCCGGGCGTCGCCACGGCCCAGCCGGCGGGCAGTGATGGGCGTCGTCACCGCGACCCCAGCCGATCAGCGGAGGAACCCGCCGGGGACGGGCCCCCAACCGCCGTGACGGCCCTGACGGCCCTGCCGGCCCCGGGTCTCCCCGCCGAACCGGCCGCTGGTCGCCAGGTGCTGGGATCCACAGGTAGCCGTCATGGATACTCCCCCTAAGTTCGGACCGCACGATCGGTCCGGCTCAGTGGGGATTCCCCCGGGTGGTTCACTGCCGGTTCAGCGGTGCCGGCGTACCCGTCCGCTCCTAGGACGACCGCGACCAGCCGCGATCCGGGTCCAGGACCTGCTGGTGCACGCGGCGCAGTTCCGCGCCGGGCTCGATCCCGAGCTCCGTCACCAACCGCTGATAGAGGTCGCGGTACTCGTGCAGCGCCTCGGCCCGGCGACCACTACGTTCCAACGCGACCAGCAGCTGCGCCCAGAGACGCTCCCGGGTCGGGTACTCCACAGTGAGCGCACGCAGCGCCGGTAGCACCTGGTCATGGTCACCGAGTGCGATTCGCGCGTCGATCAGCGCCTCCCGGGCCGTCCACCGGGCCTCCTCCAGACGGAGGCTCTCGGCGCCACCGACCTCGGCCGGCAACTCGTCGAACGCGTTTCCGCGCCACCAGCCGAGCGCCTGCTCGAGCAGCTCTGCGGCCTGGGCAGGCATCCCTGCGCGGGCCGCGACGTGGCCGCGTTCGGCTGCCTGCTCAAAGCGAGCTATGTCGATCTCAGCGGGCGCGACGACCAGGCGGTACTCCCCCGGGCGGCTTTCGATGCGACCTGGGCCGGCCGGGCGGCGAAGGACCGCAGCCCGCGGGCTCACCGCCCTGATCGATGCCGGCACCGCCGGATCCCCGGCCGCCGTGGGCAGCGTGTGCCGCAGCTCGGACAGGTAGGTCTTGATATTGCCGAACGCTGATCTGGGTGCGTCGTCCTGCCAGAGCGCCAGACGCATCTCCTCCACCGAGGTCCATCTCCCGGCGTGCAGCAGCAGCGTGAGCAGAAGCGCCCGCTTCTTGCGCTGGTCGATACGGACGCGCTCCCCCGGCCCGCGCCAGACCTCCAGCGGGCCGAGCACGGCGAACACCACGCCCGACCCGGGCCCGGCCGCCACCGCGCCGGGCCACCGGAAGCCGTGATCCGCTTCGCCGGGAGTCCGGGCGCAGGGACGGACGATCGGGCCCGCAATGATTCCGAGCTCGTCGACCATGATGATCCTCGTCGGTCGGAGATCCTAGTTGATCGGACCCCGTTGCACCTGTGCCCAGGGGCCGACGGCCCGCTTGGGCCGGTGCAGGAAATACCCCGCTCGACCGGCGATAGTCCTCTCGCTCCCCCGGAGTGCGACGGTCGCTCAGCAGACGGCGGCGCCGCCGGGTGGACTGGAACTCCACCCGGCGGCGCCGCACCGATCGAGACCTGTCAGATGCCGAGGCTGGCCCGTGTCTGCGGCCCGACCACGCCGTCCACCAGCAGACCGTGCTTGAGCTGGTAGTCCTTGACCATGTGGTTCGTCTGGTAACCGAACTGGCCGTCGACGCTGATCGGGTAACCGAGATCGGCCAGTTTCTGCTGAATCTGCCGCACGTCCTGCCGGTAGCCCAGACCGCTGGCAAGTGACGGATACCCGGGCGCGGGCGCAGCCGCCGGAGCGGGCGCGGTGTAGGAGATGGCACGGACGTTGATGCCGCCGGAGACGGCGGCGGCCGCGGCCTGGCCGCGCCCCAGGAACCGGCTGTATCTGCCGTAGGTGTACGCGCTCCAGGCCGTGATGCCCTGGCTTTCGCAGACCTGCTTCGCCGCCCAGGCGTTGGTGGCGGGGTCGTAGAGGTTACGGCTGCCGACCCAGCCGGCGTGCGCACGCATGTTGATCTGCCAGAGCCCGCGTGAGTCCTCACCGACCGTGGCATGGGCGAAGGTATTGCCGCCCGACTCGCCGAGAGCGACCGCGACCCAGGTGGACAGCGGGACGCCCCGGCAGCCGGCGAGACCCGCGTTCGCCGCCACGCTGGCGATCGTCGCGTCCGAGACGGCGCCGGTGCCGGTGGCGGCACTCGCCGGGCTCGCGGTGGCGAGCATGCTGGCTCCGGCACCGATCACGCCGGCGGCGGCGATGACGGCGCCGCGGTGCCGGGTAGGCCGCTTCCGATGCTTTCCCTTAGCCATTCTTTGACATCTCATTTCGGTGTCGTCGAACACAGGTTTTGAATCGGCGATGGCTACCGCTCAGCGGAGGGGAGCGGTTCTCACTCGCAAGATATGGGCAGCACGGACTATCTGATTTCGAAACAGCATCCGTCCGAGTCGCGCGGACGATCGACGAAGGGAGCTTCGAGATGGGGTGAGAGTTCCGGCCCGATCAGCGAGATGACCGCATCACGCCTGGCCGCCCGAGGTGGGCGGTCCGGGGATCGCGGTCGACCGCCGGCGGCGACCCGTGCGGCCCGCCAGGTGGGCCGGTGATGTCATGCGTGCACATGGTCGACCGGCAGGCGCCGGCCGGTGGCACGTTCTCGCGGCTGCGTCAGGGCGAGAACGGCGCCCGTCATGGCGAGGGCGCGTCGCAGAAAGCACAGGTCGGCAGGGCGGTCAGCCAGGCCCTGGCCGCGCGTTCCCGATGCACAGGCAACGTAAGAATCCTTCCCGTACGCCTGCGAGGTTAGCTGTCGGGTTCGGGCCGGGAAGCCCGGTCGTCTCCGTGGAGGCGACTTAACCCCGAGGGCGGCCGTGACGGGGCCGCCCGGCGGAACATGGTTCCCCCGCTTCTGCCCAAACTGTCTCGGAGGGGCCCCGGACCGTGGGCAGAACTCGGCGTCGACCCGGGGTAACTAGTGCCCGGCAACCGTAGCGAACTACGTACCGTAGTGACAAGTACCAGTTCTGTACGAATTTTGGCGCACGATCATCACGTTACGTGCATAGCGCTGCGACACCGCAACTCTCGGAGATCGACCGAATCCTCAGATCTTGAGAAGGATCACCGATGATCGGCGGTGCGACCCGATTCGTGCGGCCGCGGACGAGTCCGTGCCGCCAGGGTGGTTCCGCGGAACCGTGCCACGCGTCCGGCGGCCCGGTCAGGCCGGCGAGGCGGACCGTGGAGCGGGGGCCAGCCGTGGCACCCGAAGGCCTTCCAGGAAGAGCAGGATGTGCGCGCCGGCCGCACGGCGCCCCGAGCCGGACAGCACGCCCCGGCCACCGGGAAGGGCCTCGAGCCTCGCCCGCCGGGCGGTCCGCGTCGCCATGCGAACGAGCGGAAATGGCGTCACCGGATCGTCCTCGCCGTGCAGCAGCAGGATGGGGAGGTCTGGAAGCGATCGCGGGATCGGCTCGCCGGGATGCTCGCCGGCGACCGGGCGGTGCAGCAGCGGCAGGTCCACCAGGATGAGCGCATCCGGGCGGACGGCGGGCGACGCGGCGCCGACAAGTGCGCGCAGGGCGCCGCTGTCCGAACCGAGCAGAACGAACGGCAGTTCCGGCTCGCGCGCCTCGCCGAGGGCGAGGACCGTGTCCTGACCATGGTCGAGAAAGGTCACCTGATAGCCATCGAGCGCCAGCCTGAAGGCCAGGTTCTCGAAAATCTCAGCGGATTCCCCGCGACCGGGAAGGAGGACCACGGTGGCTCCTGCACGCCGGGTGGTATCGCCGCTCGGCCAGTAGCGGGAACCAGGACCGCCGACGTAGCCGCGTGGGCGCGGATGGGAGGGGAGCGGGGAGAACGGAATGGGCATGACATGCTCCGATCAGAGCCGTCCGGACGCGGATGACAACACGCGCCAGCACGAAGAAAAAGGGCACGTTCCAGCTATGGGAAGCCCGATCGGCGCAGCCCGGCCGAATGGCGATGGCGCGGCAGCGATGGGAAGCAGCGGCAGGGCACGTGCGAGGTGCCTGGAACGACGGCGACGCGCCGACGGGGAAGGACTAGCGAGACACCCGGGCCAGACAGACCGCGGAGGCGACACGCAGAAAGTCGATGTGGCCACGGATGACCAGAGCGGACGGCCGTCGAGCCGGACGAGGCATGGCTGAAATTCTGGCCGCACCCCGAACGCATGTCAACACGATTAACTCTAGTTTCCTGGATATTTCCGTCGGTCGCCGGAGTCCGCCACGTTGCGTGCTCGAGGCGGACTCCGGCCTCCGCGGCGGAGCGCGGGCACCGCAGAACGGCGGCGGGCCCACAGTCAGCTCAGGCAGCGGCACCCGCCATCGCGTTGCAGCTGTTCATGCAGGCCCGGCAGGCACGAGCAAGGCGGGCAAGCTGCTCGTCGCGCGGCATCTTCTCGCACATCTCCGCGCAGGCGCCGCAGACCCGTGCACACATGGCACACATTTCGCTGTGGAACGGCGACATCCGGCACATCAGGTCGGCGCAGGTCCTGGTGACCGCCGCACAGTCCATCATGAGCCGCAGGTTCGCGGCGTCCATCATCGTGCCGGGCATGTCCATGCAGTAGGAGATGGTCTCCTCGCACAGTGCCGAGCACGACATACACTCGTCAATGGCCTTCCGCATGCTCTCATTGATCATCTCGGTGTGCTGCATCAGAAACCTCCGAAGTACGGTCGGCGGCTTGTCCGCCATACCGGGAAACCCACGGTCAGACGGGTGTTCCCGTCCGGCCGGTCTCCTCCGACGATAGCTTTCGCAAGCGGATCCGCATCTCGATGGGAAGCCGCCGCAGCACGCTTCGGAAATAGCCAGAAAAGCGCGGAGAAAGTATGTCGGGGAAAACGGCCGCGGCGCCGGTTGGAGGCGGATGACTGCAGACCGATCCCGGTGCAGCGGCGCACCGGTCAGCCGATGGCAGGCCCCGATGGGAGCACCCGGCCGGCCGCCGCCCGATCGGCAGCGTCCGGCACCGGGCGCGTGGGCGGCGCCGCCGAACCCGTCATCGAGGCGGGCAGCCGCGGATGCGCCAGCACCGGGCGGCCGCCGAGGAAGACACCGCCGACCGCGCCCGGCTGTTCAAAGAGCCGCAGGTCCGCCGGGTCCTCGTCGAGCAGGATCGCGTCGAACGTGTAGCCGACGGCGATCCGCCCCAGCCGGTCCCCCACCCCGCAC
>NZ_JANEZT010000092.1 GCF_025403405.1 Frankia tisae | reverse complement strand
GTCGCGCGCCCGCCGGTCGCCCGGCGATCGGCGGGCGCGCGACACCCCGAATGGTGCCGAGGTGGACACGCGCCCGTCGATCGCCGGCCGGAGCCCCTGCCACGAACGCTACGCTCACGGGGTGACCGAGCTCGAGCGGTTCCCGGCGGCGGCCCACCCGATTCCCCCCCGTCGGCGCCGCGATCGCCGGGGTCGGGGCATCCGCGGGGCGCTGCTCCCGTCCGACGTGCCCGCCTACGCCACCCGCGGGGATCGCTTCGACGACTTCGTGCTGGACGCCGTCGAGCATCTCGACCATCGGTGGTCCGCGGAGCTGTCCGACGTCGAGTTCGCCGTCGAGGACGTGCCGCCGGTGGCGGTGGCCGACACGGAGATCCCGCTCGCCCGGTACCAGCCGGCCACCGGAAAGGGCCGCTCGAGCACTCCCCGCCGCATCGTGGTATATCGCCGGCCCATTGAGGCCAGGGCGGTGGACAGCGAGGACCTGGCCGAACTCGTGCTGGACGCGATCATCCACGAGGTGGCCGAGATGATGGGGGTCGATCCAGCCGTGATCGACCCGGAAGGCCACGGCTGGGGCGAGGAGGAGTAACCCGCCCACCGCCCGCGCCGGGCAGCGGCCACCGCCCGCGCCCCGAGAGCAGAACCCCGCCCAGCGAGCACGCCCGTCCGAGGGAGACCGTGACCAGGAACCCCGCGTCCACGTCGCCCGCCGGTGAATCTTCCGGTGCGGGCCCACAGGTGCCGGCGGGGCCCCCCCGCCTGCTCGTGCTGCACGGCGCCGAGCAGCCTTACGCGTGGGGGTCGGCGACGGCCATCCCCGAGCTGCTCGGCACCCCCGCGGCCGGGGGTCCGGTCGCGGAGTTGTGGCTCGGGACCCATCCCGTGGCGCCGGCGCTCGTCGAGGCGGACGGCGCCCGCCGCCCGGCCGCCGACCTCGTCGGCCCGCTGCCGTTCCTGCTCAAGGTCCTGGCGGCGGACAAGGCGCTGTCGCTGCAGGTGCATCCCGACCAGGCGCAGGCCGCCGCGGGCTTCGACGCGGACGACGCCGCCGGCCTCGCCGTCGACGATCCCCACCGGCGCTACCGCGACCGCAACCACAAGCCCGAGCTCATCGTTGCCCTGTCGCCGTTCCGGGCGCTCGCGGGGGTCCGGGATCCGGCGCGCACGCTCGCGGTCGCGGACGGGCTGGGGACCCCGGCCCTGGTAGCCGCCTTCCGCCCCCTCGCGGACGATCCTGCCGCCGGCGCGGCCACGGTGCTGCGAACCCTGCTGACCATGCCCGCCGGCCCCGCCGGGGAGCTGATCGACGCGCTCGTCGCGGCGGCCGAGCGGCTGCGCCGCGCGTGCGGCCGGGGCTCGGCCGGTGGCGGGAGCCACGGCGGACCGGCTCTCGACAACCCGCGCGATGGCGGCGAGGACGACCTCGCCCGGGCGGCGGACCTGATCGGGCGGCTCGCGGCGGTGCACCCGGGCGACATCGGCACCGCCGCGGCGTTGCTGCTCAACGACGTGACCCTGCGCCCCGGCGAAGGGCTGTTCCAGCCGGCCCGGATGCTGCACGCCTACGTCGCCGGGCTCGGCATCGAAATCATGGCCACCTCGGACAACGTGCTGCGCGGCGGGCTGACTCCCAAGCACATCGACGTCGACGAGCTGCTGCGGATCCTCGACCCCGGGCCGAGCGACGCACCGATCCGGACCCCCCGCACCATCGCGGCCTTTCCCGGCGGGCTGCTGCGCGGCTGGGACGTCCCCGTCGCCGACTTCGCCCTCACCGAGGCCGTCTGTACCGGCGGCGGCGTGCCGGTGGGGTGCCCGACGGTGCTGCTCGCGGTCGAAGGACGGGTCGAGGTCACCGCGACGGCCGACGACGGGACCGCCGTTGCCCCGCTGGAGCTGCGCCGCGGCGGATCGGTGCTGGTCGCGGGCCGCGCCGCGGTCACGCTGACCGGCGTCGGCCGGGTCTTCCTCGCCGCACCGGGCCACTGACCGACAGCTCGCCGCCGCTGTTCGGGGTCCGCCTGCGGCGGGCCCCTCAGCGGTAGGGCAGGGCCGGGTCGGCCACCGCCGGCGGGGCGTCGAGCAGCCGCGGCGCTCCCTCCAGCGCGACGACCGCGGACAGGATTTTCGGCAGCACCAGCGGGCGCGCGGCCTGCCCGCCGGCGTCGTCGGCGGCGTCGCCGGCGGCGTCGGCTGGCGTGTCCTGAGGCGACGCGGTAGACGGGACCGGTGCCTGCTCGGCGCCCACGGCCCCGGCCGGGGCCGGTGGCCGGGCGGTGCCGACGACCGCGGTCGCGACCAGCGGTCCGCCAACCGCGACGAGGCGTCCCCCGGCTGGTCGCGACGGCCCGCGGACCAAGGCGACCGTCCCGGCCCGCAGCCGGATGGGGTCACCGTCGAGCCAGGCCGTCACGGGCCCGGCCGGCGCGGCGAGCACGACGGCCCCGGCGGCTCCCGCCGGCGGCGACGGCACGCCAACCACCGCGTCGGGCGCGGTGCCGGCGCCGGCGGTGGGCCCGGCCGCGCCGGACAGCCCGATGCCCCGACCGAACGCATCCAGACCGCGGCGCCCCGACGCGGCGTCGAGCCGAACAGCGCCCGCCCAGGTCGACACGCCCGCCCAGCCCGAGGCCACGCCCAGCTCGGCGACCACCGGGGCGGCACCCGTGGCCGACTCGACGAGAACCGCCGACGCCCCACCCGGCGGCAGCGGCACCGGCATGGTGATCGCGCCGGTGGCCGGTACCCGCACCGCTTCCAGGCCCACCGGGGTGTGCCGGCCGGACACGGTCAACACGCTGACACGCACGGTGGCCGCCCGGTCGGGCGCGGCAAGCACCAGGCGCGCCGCCGGGCCGGGCGGTCCCGCCGGGACAACCACCCCGCCGAGTAGCAGCCGGCGGGCCGGCGGGGCGGTCACCGGCACGAGTCGGGGTGCGGTGAAAGGACCGCCGATGCTCGACCGGTCCACCATCCAGGCGAGCACCCGACCGGAGCGCACCTCGACGTCGAGTGCCGTCACGGCGGCCTCCGGCGCGAGCGCGGCGAGCCGGCGGGTCACCGCGTGCCCGGGCGGCACGGAGATGTCCTGCGGCGCGATGGCCGTGCCGTCCGTGAACACCCGCACCCCGACCTGCGCGGGCTGATCGGCCAGGTTCGACAGGATCACGACCGGGTCGCGGCCGGCCATGGTCGACGGTCCGGCGAACCAGCTACTGGCCTGTGGCGGGGTGCAGCGCGCCCGCACCGGGCCCGCGCCGTCACCGGTCCCCGTGACGATTGCGGACAAACCCGGCGCCGAGGTGCCCCGGGCGGACACGAGCAACGAGCCGCGGTCACCCGTCGTTGCAGCGGACGGCAGGGTCAGCGCCGCGCCGCCGAGCCGGGTGCGCAGCTCGGCGGGCCGGGTGGCGACCCGCACCCGACCGTCGGCCGTCCCCGCGGTGCGCACGGCGAGGCCGAGGGGACCGGCCAGCACGGGGTCGCGGGCACCGGACGGCGTCGTCGTCAGCTCCGGGCAGGCCAGCAGCGCGGCCGACACGGGCCAGTTACCGGCCGGAGCGGGGCTGACGCCCTCGTCTGCGAGGAAGGCCCCGCCGATCCCGACGACGGCCACCGACACGAGCACACGAGCGGCGGCGCGGCGCCGCAGCGGCGACCTGGCGGCGCCGGGCCCGCCTGATGGGGACGTCATGGGGCCTCCTCCAGCGATCCCGATCCCGATCCCGATCCCGATCCGCGGCCGGCGCGACCGATCTCACGCCCGGACGGGCCCGTGGTGGGTGGCGCGCCGGTGTCCGGTGGGGAGCGACGCGGCCGGCGTGCGGCCGCGATGCCCAACAGCAGCAGCGCGCCAAACGCCACGGCCTGCGCGAGTACCAGCTCGTGCGCGCGGCCGTCGTCACGGTGAAGACGAACCGTGCCACCCTCGGCGGGCAGGCGGAAGCCGGCCGCCCAGCCCCAGGCGGCGAACGGCCGCAGCGGTCGGCCGTTCAGCCAGGCGCGCCAACCGGCCCCGGCCGGCGCCGCGAGGATCAGATCCCGTTGCGGGGCCCGCGCGGCGCCGGGCAGGGCCGCAACGCGGCCGCCGGGCGGCAACCGGCGGGCCGTGGTCGGGGCCGCCGGCAGCGGCTCGACCACCAACGTCCCCGGCGTCCCCGGCGTCCCCGGCGTCCCCGGCGTCCCCGGCGTCGTGGAACTCCCGGTGGGATCCGGCAGAGCCGCCCGCGGCTGGAGATCCGAGTCCACGACGAAGGCCGGCGGGACGGCAGCGGTGGCTCGCCGGGACGCCGGCGCCGGCGCCGCCTGGTCGGGGGTGGTCGCCGGGCGCCAGAACAGCACGCCCGGACGGGCCCGGTCCCGCAACAGCGACGGGGTCGCATCGAGGCGGGTGACGAGGTCCGCCGGCGCGTCCATGGCGGGAACGGCGATCGCGGCGACGCCGAGTAGCGGCAGCCAGCCGGCCGCCTGGTCACCGCCGACCGCCAGATCGGCGACGACGTCGGCGAGGAAGGTGGCCGCCCTTCGAGGCGGGCGAGCCTGGCCGGCCGGGAAGCGGGGACCGTCGGCTGCGGCGAGGATGTACCGGATCAGGCCGGACCGATCGGACCGGTACAGGACGAGGAGGCTGGACCCGGCCGGCGCGGTCCGGGTCTCGGCCTGGACCGCCCGCACCATCGCCGGCGGACCGGTGTCCGACCAGGGGACCGCGGTCGCGGTGACCTCGGTGGCCGCTCCCCCGGCGTCATCGGCGTCATCGGCCCGGTCCAGGGAGCCGGCCCGGTCCGCGGGGATGGCGGAATCCCGGCTCCAGGAGGTCGGGCTGGCGCGCCACCCCGGGCCCGCGGCGAGATGGCCGGCGGCGAGCCCGGCGGAGCCGACGAGGATCAGCGCCGTCACCGGGAAGGCGACGATCCGGGCCAGCCGGCCGGTGCCCGGGCCCGCCCCGGCCCTGGGGGCTTCTCCCCGACCCCGTGGGGCGTGGACCGGGCGGCACGCGTTTGCCGCCGCGAGCAGGGCACCGGCGAGGACGAGGCCGTACTGCGGGCCGGCCCACCAGCCCTCGCCGCCCGCGACCCGCTGATCTGCGTCCCCGGCGAGGCGCGAGGTGAGCAGTACGGCGAGCAGACCCAGTGCGGCCAGCGACCAGCCGATCCGGCCGGCCCGCCCCGACCCGTCCCGGCCGGACCACCGGCCCAGCAGCCAGCAGATCAGGCAGCCGGCCAGGAATCCGACCACGGCGGCCTTCGGGCGTTCTCCCGCGCCCGCCACCAGCGCGACGGAGTCCTGGGGGAACCGGGCCAGTGCCGCCGGCGGCTCGGCGCGGATCCCCGCGCCGCCCGCGTACAGCGTCGGGATCAGCGGAATGATCGTCGCTGGGAGCGCAGCGGCGACGTCGGGCAGCCGCCGGCGGACCGCAAGCAGCGCCGCGGCCGGGAGGCCGATCCACACCAGGGGCGCCATCGACGGAGCGCAGGCGACGAAGCCGACCAGGCAGACGGCCAGCAGCCAGATCGCCCGCAGGCGACCGCCGGCCAGCCCGGCGCGGCCGCGCAGCACCGAGTCGGTGGCGGCGAGCACGGCTGGGAGCAGGATCAGCGCTCCGACGGTGTCGCCGCGGCCAGCGGCGACCGAGCCGGTCATCACCGGGCTGGCTCCGTAGGCGGCGGCAAGCCCGAAGCGGGCGGCTGGACGCGGACCGAGCCGGGCGAGCGCCCGGTACGCGGTCAGACCGGCAAGCGCCGGCCCGGCGGCGAGCAGGAGCCAGTCCGCCGTCGCGGGCCGGCCGCCGAGCAGGCTCGCGGCGGCGGCGAGCAGCGCGGTCCACGGCGGGGGCGGCCCCGTACCGTCGAGCGGGACGCCGGCGGTGCCGACCCGGCCGGACCAGACCGCCGTCCACAGGTCTCGGGCGCCGGCGGGCAACGGCAGGCCCGCGCCGAGCACGTCCGCGGGCAGGCCGCGCATCGCGACCACGCCGACGACGCCAAGCAGGCACGCGAGCAGGACCGTCGCCCGGGTCGATCGCCGGCCGGGCGGGGTGGCCACCAGACCGCCGACCCCGGCCGGGACGTGGTGGCGCGCGCTGAGCTCACCAGCCCCGCCGTCGAGGAGGCCCGCTGCGGGGCTCGGCGCAGCTGATCCGGGTCGGCGCCGCAGGCGGCCGGGGAACAGGGAACGGATGGCGTGGTGCGAGACCGCGCGGGTGCGCCCGGCGCGCCGGCGCATCCGCGCCAGCTCGCGGGGCGGGCCCAGCACGGCGAACGGCAACGCCACCTCGATGGCCGCCGACCGCAGCCGCCCTCGCGACACCAGGCCAAGCGCCCGCAGGAGCGCCGCGACGAGGATGGCGACCTCGGCCCCGGGCAACAGCGGCCACGCCGTGTTCGCCAGGCGGACCCGGAGCGCACCGGCTCGGTCCGCCGGCACCCACGCCCGCCGGGCCCGCAAGTCCCGCCGGCTCTGCCGATGCCGAGAGCCGGCCGGAGCGCCGGTGACGGCCGCGGGAGCCCCGGCCGGAGCTCCGGCTGGGGCGGGAGCGGCCGCCCTGGCGGGGGGGACGACCTCGGCGCGGGCGGTCATCGTCGCCATGGGGACGACGACGACCCGCAACCCGGCGCGGGCGGCCCGCCAGCCGAGGTCGATGTCGTGGCCGCCGTCGAGCTCGGGGTCGAGACCGTCGAGCAGCCGCCAGGCGGCCGCCCGGATGAGCATGCCGGCGCTGGCCACGGTGAGCACGTCGCGCACCCCGTCACGCTGGCCCCGGTCGATCTCGCCGGGCCGCACACCGGTGTACCGGCGGCCCGCGCGGTCGACGCTTACCCCCGCCTCGAGCAGGATCGACTCCGGCGGCGAACCGGATGACGACGGCCCCGGGCGCCCGACGCGGAGTTTGGGGCCGAGCACGGCGGCGCCGGGGTCGAGCCGCGCGCAGGCCAGCAGGGTACGCAGGGTGTCGGGAGCAGGCAGGGCGCCGTCGTCGAGCAGCCAGACATAGCCCTCCCGCGGCGGCCCGCCGATGCGCGCCAGGCCCGCGGCCACCGCCACCCCGAGACGGGTGCCGGCGGGAAGCTGGACGACGGTCTCCGGGCCGGAACCCGCCGCTTCTCGCAACACCCCGGGCACCGACGGCGCGCCGGCCCCATCACCTGGGATGCCGGCCCCATCACCTGGGATGACTGCGGGGACCGCAATCGTTTCAGTCGGGGATGCGCCGCGCGGCCGTGGAAGGTGGACGGCAGCCGGCAGCGCGGCATCGGCACCGCCGCCGATGCGGACCTCGACGACCTGCAGGTCGAGGGCCTGGTCGGGCGGCGGTGCCTGGGTCGACACCGCCGCGCGCAGGGTCTGCGCGGCGCCCGGCCGGCCGCCGTGCACGCAGACGGCCACGACCCGGGTCGTGGCCGCCGGCAGACATGGTCCGGGCGGGTCCGCGAGTGCACGCGGCGCGGCCGGGCCGCCCACACCCTGCCGAACGCCACCCACCGCCCGGGTTCAGACCGCTCGACGCCGTTGCTTGCGTCGCTCCCGTTCGGACATTCCGCCCCAGATCCCGAACCGTTCGTCGTTCTCCAGGGCGTACTCGAGGCACTCGGCCCGGACCTCGCAGCCCGAACAGATGCGCTTCGCCTCCCGGGTCGAACCACCCTTCTCAGGGAAGAACGCCTCGGGATCCGTCTGCGCGCACAGGGCGCGCTCCTGCCACTCCATCGCCTCGCCGAGCAGGTCACCCAGCCCCAGATCGATCACTGGGGCGAGGGTGTCCGGCGCGTCGCCGATGGGGTCGCCGACGGCCTCGACGGCCAGGTCGTCGGCGTCGAGATCGTCGACGGCCGGGTCGTCGTCGACGTCGACCTCGCCGCCCGCGCGAACGATGACGTCAACATCTGCCTCGGCCCTCGGGCCGGAGGCAATCGGGGTGGCACCGGTGGCCAGGTCGGGCGAGCCCGACCTGGCCGGCGGAACGCTGGCCGCAGCCAGTTGGGACCGCAGGTACGGCTCCGGTGTGGCCTGGGTGGGCCGTTCGGCATGCACCCGCTCGGAGTGGTCACCGAACGGGTCATGCTCAGCGGGACGCTCGACGTCCGCGAGGACGGTGTGGACGCCCGCGTCGGTGTGCTCCATGGGGACTCCTCCAGACCCGTCGCGGTGCGGTCGGCCACCCCCTGGGCGCCGGCGCGCAGGTGACTGGTTCCACACCGGTCAGGCGACGCACTACCGCACGAACCTCGCCAGCGAGGGGAATGACACGCCGGTAATTACACGCTCCCGAATCGGTCGCGTCAACCCCACCAGCGCAACATCTTCTACAACCAGCGATGAGACCATAGCTCACAGTCACTGCGCACCATCGCCGAGGGTCCGGACAGCCTTCCAATCAGTAACTGTGTGCAATCGGTCCGACGGCGATGACCGCATTATGCCGCCTGAAGCTAACGGACATAAAGGGCCTAAACGGGCAAGGACGCAAGCAGACAACCGTGGTGAACCTATACCGGCCAGGCATCACCTCCGGCCAAGCCGACCCTCGCGACTACTTAGAGTAGTTTCTGCTGGCGCCGACTTGGCGGGTGTCAGGACACCACCGGCAGCATGGTCCGGACGGGGCCGCCCCGGGCAGCGTGAAAGCGCTCGTCCGGGACCCGCCCATACGTCGTGGTCCGTTGCCGAGCGGGACGACCCGCCCCGGCGGCCACCTCCTCCAGTTCAGCCACGGATCGCCGCGAGCCGTGCTGGGAGCCGGCCATCCGGCTGATCGTCTCCTCCATCAGCGTCCCGCCGATGTCGTTCACCCCACCGGCGAGCACCGAGCGGCAGCCGTCGACGCCGAGCTTCACCCAGGAGCACTGGATGTTGTCGATCGACCCGTGCAGCAGAATGCGTGCCATCGCGTGCACCGCCCGGTTCTCCTGCACCGTGGGGCCCGGCCGGGCCACGCCGGCCAGGTAGATCGGCGAGCTGTGGTGGACGAACGGCAGCGCGACGAACTCGGTGAAGCCCCCGGTGGAATCCTGGATGCGGCGCAGCAGCCGCAGGTGCGCGACCCAGTGCGCCGGGGTATCCACGTGGCCGTACATCATCGTGGCCGTCGAGCGCAGGCCCACCCGGTGCGCGGTGCTGACCACCTCGACCCAGCTCGCCGTGGGCAGCTTGCCCTTGGTCAGCACCCAGCGGACCTCGTCATCGAGGATCTCCGCCGCGGTGCCCGGGATGGTGTCGACGCCGGCCTCCCGCGCCGCGGTGAGCCAGTCCTCGATGGACATCCCCGTCCGGGTTACCCCGTTGAGGACCTCCATCGGGGAGTACGCGTGCAGATGCAGACCCGGCGCCGCCCGCTTGATCTCGCGGGCGAGCTCGAAGTAGGCGGTGCCGGGCAGGTCCGGATGGATGCCGCCCTGCATGCAGACCTCGGTGGCGCCCACCGACCACGCCTCGGCCGCCCGGCTGCCCACCTCCGACAGCGACAGCGTGAACGCGTCGGCGTCGCTGCGGCGCTGCGCGAAGGCGCAGAACCGGCAGCCGGTGTAGCAGACGTTCGTGAAGTTGATGTTGCGGTTGACGATGTAGGTCACGTCGTCGCCCACCACGTCGCGGCGCAGCCCGTCCGCGAGCAGGCAGAGCTCCTCCAGCGCCGCTCCCTCGGCCCCGAACAGGATCAGGGCCTCGCTGTCGGTGATCCCAGCCGGGTCGTTGCCGGCGCTGCGCAACGCGGTCCGCAGCTCGGGCTCGACCCGCTCCGGCGCACCAGCACCAGCAACGGCGCGGGCCGCGACGGCGCGACTGCCGGTGCCGACGACGCCGTCGACGCCGGTGCCAGCCGCGCTGACCTCCGCCCGCAGCGACTCCCAGTCGCCGTAGACGGTGTCAAAGTCGGCCCGAGTGGCGCTGTGGCGCCCGACGGTGTCCACCGCGGTGTGCAGGTCGACGCGGCCGGTGTCACCGAGACCGCCGTCGGGCTCCTGCCAGGGCCGCCCGGCAGGCCGGGCACCGTCGGCGAGCAGCCCGTCCGGGCCGGCCAGCGCGCGCACGTGCCCGGCGATCCGCGGGTCGAGCCACGGCTCTTCCAGGTGCGACGGGTACACCGTGAGCCGGGGGCGCAGCGTGAAGCCGGCCCGAGCCGTCACCTCGCGCAGCACGTCCAGGTCCGGCCAGGGCCGCTCGGGGTTGACGTGATCCGGGGTGACGGGCGAGACGCCGCCCCAGTCGTCGATGCCGGCGGACAGCAGCAGGGCGCACTCTGCCGTGTCGATGAGGTTCGGGGGTGCCTGCACCCGCATCGTCGGGCCGAGCACGAGCCGGGTCACCGCGACGGCCGCGGCCAGTTCCTCGGCGCCGACGTCGGGCGCCGAACGCATCGCGGTGTCGTCCTTGGCCCGGAAGTTCTGGACGATCACCTCCTGGATGGAGCCGTACCGGCGGGCCAGCCCGCGCAGTTCGAAGATCGTCTCGGCCCGCTCGGCCCGGGTCTCGCCAATGCCGAGCAGCAGGCCGGTGGTGAACGGGATCGACAGCCGGCCGGCGTCGGTGAGTACCCGCAGCCGGACCGCCGGCTCCTTGTCGGGCGAGCCGAAGTGCGCCTCGCCCGGCTGCGACCACAGCCGGGTCGCGGTCGTCTCCAGCATCATGCCCATCGACGGGGCTACCGGCTTGAGGCGGGCGAGTTCGGCCCAGCTCAGCACGCCCGGATTCAGGTGCGGAAGCAGGCCGGTCTCTTCCAGCACGGCGATCGCGACGGCGCGCAGGTAGCCCAGCGTCGAGTCGTAGCCGTGGGCGTCGAGCCACTCCCGGGCCGCGGGCCAACGATCCTCCGGGCGGTCGCCCAGGGTGAACAGAGCCTCGGCGCAGCCGGCCGCCGCGCCCGCCCGGGCGATGTCGAGCACCTCGTCGACGGTGAGGTAGGGCGCGGCCAGACGGTGCGGCACGGTGGCGAACGTGCAGTAGTGGCAGCGGTCCCGGCACAGCCGGGTCAACGGGATGAAGACCTTCGGCGAGTACGTGACGACGCCCGGGCGGCCGAGGGAGGCCAGGCCCGCGTCGCGCACCCGAGCGGCCGACGCACACAGGTCGGCGAGATCCTCGCCGCGTGCGGCCAGGAGCACCGCCGCCTCGACGGCGTCGAGGGTGGCACCGTCACGGGCCCGGCGCAGCGCCCGGCGCAGCGCCGGCGCGGACGGCACGGCGTCGGCGCCCGGCGACGGCTGGGGCAGGCCCGGGTCGGGGCCGGGCTCGGCCGTCGGGCCGCCCACGCCGTCGGGTGTCGCCGCCGTACTGGTCATCATTTCCTCTGGTTCTCCGGTGGTGCCGGACCTGCCGCGGCCCGGCGGGCCCGGCCCGTCACCGGTGTCGAAGGAACACGTGGTTGCGGACATCAACAGAAACGACCACGACACCACAGCGGCGCCGGAACGTGGGGCATGTCGGGGATAGAAGGGATGGAGTCGCGCGGCGGTCAGGTACGCACCCGGCCGGGTCCAGGCAGCCGCGCGGGTCAGGCAGTCGCGCGGGTCTAGCGCGGGTCTAGGGAGTCGCGCGGGTCAGGGAGTCGCACGGCCGGCGGCACGCCATCCGATGCCCGGCCGGCGCAACCGGTCGAGCGTGCCGATCAGCATGTTGGTCCGGCTGCGGGCGGCGAGTACGTCGGTCTCCGCCGCGGCACGGCGGTGTGGCTGGTCGGCCCCGCCGGGGACGGGCGGCTCGGCGGCCATCGCCGCGGTCCGCCGCATCTGCGCCCGGCGGGCGGCGACGACCTGGGGAGCCCGCGCCCCGGCAAGTGCGCGGTTGAGGGAGGCGGACAGGGCTTCGAGGCTCTTGGTGGTCCTGATCTCGGACATGAGGGTCCTTCCAGCGACGTGGAGAGCTCACGTTCACTCTCACAGCACTCTCTAACCGGAATCAAGAGAAACCGGGTGAGGGACGACACATCCCGGCCGGTGCCCTGGCACAGGCGGCGGGACGACGTTCCGGTCATCCCCGGACGACCGCCCAGTTATCCCGGAAGTCCGCCCACAGCAGGCCCCTGACCTGCGGGGATGACGCTCGGCGTCGGGTACGCCCGCCACCGGCCACCCCATAAAGTGATATAAGTCACTTATTATCTGTCGGTGTTTGCCCACCAACCCGCCTGGGTATTGCAGCCCAGCTTGGTGCGCTCTCATTCGAATCACTCCTCTCCCGGCACCGAAGTCGTTACGCTGATCAGGTGCCACGCAACCGCCAGGAAGTTCCCCGCGAGGAACGGATCGACGCGCTGCTCGCCGTCGCCGAGGAGCAGTTCCTCGCCCGCGGTTTCGCCGGGACGTCCATCGCGGAGATCGCCCGCTCGGCCGGGATCGAGCCCGGGTCCGTCTACTGGTACTTCCGGTCGAAGGACCACGCATTCGCGGCCGTGCTCAACCGCCTACTCGACGTCGAGGTGGACCGGATCTCCGGCCTGCCCGGCAACCCGGCGGACAAGCTCTTCCTCGCCCTCGACTCGGTGGAACGGCGGCGCACGCTGCATCCCTGCGTCGCCGAGCGCGCCCCGCACGCCGAGCCGGTGATGGAGTACCACGAGCGGTTGCACGCCTGGCTGCAGGGCCTCGCCCTGGCTGCGGTCCACGACTACGTGCCCGAGGCCGACCGGGCGTTGGCCGCGGACGCGGTCGTCGCCACGATCGAGGGTGGCCTGGCCAACCCGGCTCCCAGCCGGCCGACCAGCCACCTCGTGCACTTCCTGCTGGCCTCGTTCTCCCGGGACACCTCACTGACCGGCCGGCCGGAGCCCGGCGGCTGGGTCGCGCCGCTGTTCGCCCGCCCGCGGCTCGGCTGACGCACCTCGGCCTGGCCGGGAACCCACGTTGTCGGCCGACCGCCGCCCCCGTCGGGCCACGGAAGCGGCCGGTGACCCGTCCGGCGGGCGTCGGTGCCAGGATCGCAAGCTGTGAGAGTGACAGCCCTGGCCGGCGGGATCGGTGGCGCCCGCTTCCTGCGTGGCGTGCTCGCGGCGCTGCCCGACGCCGACGTGACGGTGATCGGCAACACCGGCGATGACATCACCCTGCATGGCCTGCGCATCTGCCCCGACCTCGACACGGTGATGTACACCCTCGGCGGCGGCATCTCCGCCGAACGCGGGTGGGGCCGCGAGGACGAGTCGTTCGTCGTGGCCGAGGAGCTCGCCGCCTACGGGGTCGGGCCGGCCTGGTTCGGGCTCGGCGACCGGGACCTCGCCACCCATCTGGTGCGCACCGAGATGCTCGACGCCGGCTACCCGCTGTCGGACGTGGTGCGGGCACTGTGCGAACGCTGGAAGCCGGGGGTGCGGCTGCTGCCGATGACGGACGACCGGGTGGAGACCCACGTGGTCATCGCCGACGACGACGGCCAGCGGGCCGTGCACTTCCAGGAATGGTGGCTGCGGCTGCGAGCCGCCGTACCGGCACAGGCGATCGTGCCGCTGCGGGCCGAGACCGCGAAGCCGGCGCCGGGCGTGCTCGACGCCATCGGCGAGGCGGACGTCGTGTTGCTCCCGCCGTCGAACCCGGTCGTCTCGATCGGCACGATCCTGGCCGTGCCGGGTGTCCGTGACGCCGTGCGGGAGACCGCGGCGCCGGTCGTCGGGGTCTCGCCGATCATCGGCGGGGCGGCGGTGCGCGGGATGGCCGACGCCTGCCTGACCGCCATCGGCGTGGAGACCTCCGCGCAGGCCGTCGGGGTGCACTACGGGGGTCGCGGACGCACGGCGGTGCCGTCCGCGGCGGCCGGTGCAGCGGTGCCCGCGGGGCTGCTCGACGGCTGGCTGGTCGACACGGTCGACGCCGGGGCGGTCGTGCCCGGCGCCACCGTGCTCGCCCGGCCGCTGCTGATGACCGACCTGGCGGCGACGGTGGCCATCGTCCGGTCGGCTCTGGAGGTCGCCGGTGTCTGAGCAGCAGCGGCCCGGGGAATCCGCGGGGGTGCCCCCGAGCGGGACGTTGACGGTGTTCGGGCTGACCGGGATCGGGGAGATCCGGCCGGGTGACGATCTCGCCGCCGCCGTGGCCGCGGCGGTGGCGGCGACCGGCCGGCCGCTCGCCGACGGCGACGTCCTCGTCGTCACCTCGAAGATCGTTTCCAAGGCCGAGGGACGGTTGATCCCCGTCGCCGGTGATCGGGAGGCCGCCCGGCAGGCCGCGATCGACGGCGAGTCGGTCCGCGAGGTGGCCCGCCGCGGGCCGACCCGGATCGTCGAGACGCATCACGGCTTCGTCCTGGCGAGCGCCGGGGTCGACGCGTCGAACATCTCCAAGGACTCCCTCGCCCTGCTCCCGGTCGATCCGGACGCCAGCGCCGCCCGGCTGCGGGCCGGCGTCGCCGCGCTGCTCGGCACGGACGTGGCGGTCGTGATCACCGACACGGCCGGGCGGCCCTGGCGGCGTGGCCTGACCGACATGGCGATCGGCGTCGCCGGCATGGCCGCGCTGCGCAGCCACATCGGCGACATCG
The DNA here is from genome assembly GCF_025403405.1 of Frankia tisae. GTDB lineage: Bacteria > Actinomycetota > Actinomycetes > Frankiales > Frankiaceae > Frankia > Frankia tisai. The sequence continues at coordinate 4,374 of NZ_JANEZT010000092.1, read as the reverse complement.
ACGGCTACGGCAACGAGCTGGGCATGACCGAGGTCGCCGAGGCCGACGAGTTGGCGGCGGCGGCCGACCTGGTCAAGGGCAAGCTCGGTGCCACCCCGGTGGCGGTCGTGCGCGGCTACGGCCGGCTCCCCGACGACGGCACCGGGGCGCGCTCGCTGCTGCGGCCAAGCGGTGAGGACATGTTCCGCCTCGGTTCGTTGGAGGCACGGCGGGCGGCGCTGAGTGAGCGGCGCACCGTGCGGGAGTTCACCGCCGGCCCGGTCGATCCAACCGCGGTCGAACGGGCGGTCGCAGCGGCGCTGACCGCCCCGGCCCCGCACCACACCACCCCGTGGCGATTCGTGCTGGTCACCGCGCGGCGCGCCGCGCTGCTCGACGCGATGGCCGCCGCCTGGGCGCAGGATCTGCGCCGCGACGGGTTCGACGAGGCCGCGGTCGACCGGCGGCTGCGGCGCGGGGACGTGCTGCGACGGGCGCCGCTGCTCATCGTGCCGATCATGGTGCTGGACGGGGCGCATCCCTATCCCGACGCCCGCCGGGCCGCGGCCGAGGAGCGGATGTTCACCGTCGCCGCCGGTGCCGGGGTGCAGAACCTGCTGGTGGCGCTGGCCACCGAGGGGCTCGGCTCCTGCTGGGTCTCCTCGACGCTGTTCTGCGCCGAGGTGGTCGGCGAGGTGCTGGACCTGCCGGCCGGCTGGATGCCGATGGGCGCGGTGGGTGTCGGGCACGCCGCCGCGCCGGCCGCCGCGCGCCCGCCCCGCGATCCGGAGGCGTTCCTCCTGCACCGGTGATCCGCCTGCACCGGTGATCCGCCCGGGTATCCGCTACGACCGGTTACCGGGCGGAACGTGGGGGTATGGAGGTGACGGAGGGCGCCCGAACCAGGCGGTCCGGGTGTCCACCGGCGAGTCGAGCGCATCCTGCTTGCCGGAAGTGGTTCGACAGTTCGTAGGATCAGGTTTCGTGGGTAAGAAGAGCGCCGAGCGCAACGTCCGGCTCGAACAGCTGCGCCGCGAGCAGAAGCGCGTCGAACGTCGGCGCACGCTGCTCATTTACGGCACGTCCGGGTTCGTCGTGGTGGTGCTCCTGGTCGGGATCATCATCTACAGCGTCGCCGACACTCACTCGAAGAACAAGACTCGCGAGGTCGGCTACGTGGCGGCGGCCTCCTCGGCCGCGGCCGCGGCCGGCTGCACCGGCACCGTGAACGACGCGTCCCAGGGCTCGACCCACCTCAGTACGACGGTGAGCTACAAGGCGTCGCCGCCGTCCTCGGGCAGCCACAACCCCGACCCGCTGCCCGACGGCATCTCGTTCTACAACCCGGCGTCGGGCATCCCGGTCGAGCGCGCCGTCCACAACCTCGAACACGGCTTCATCGTCGGGTGGTACGACAAGAGCCTGCCGGCCGCCCAGGTCGAGAAACTGCGGTCGCTGGCCGCCAACGCCGGTCCGCGGTTCATCGGCGTCCCCTGGACCCGGTCGGCGTTCCCGGACGGCAAGCACTTCGTGCTGACCGCCTGGGACCGCACCCAGCGCTGCACCACCGTCTCCGCGGACGTCATCAAGGACTTCGTCGCCAAGCACGCCAACCCGGCTCCGACCGGGGCCACCTGGGACTCGCCGACCGCCCCCGAGTCGGGCGCGCAGGGCGGCACCCTCGACGTGTCGGCCGACGGCCCCCTGACGGCCCAGGGCGGCGCGACGACCGCCACGACCTCGCCGGGCGCCGGCACCATGTCGCTGACCCCCACCAGCCCGACCTCCGCGCCCTGAGCGGCCGGCCGGGCCCGGCCGGCCGCCGGGTTCAGGTGGCCGAGCCGGTGCGGATCGGCATCAGCAGGTAGCGGAAGGCACCCTCGTCGACGGGACCGCCACCGGGCCCGCGCACACCGCCGCTGTCCTTGCCGGTGAGCACCGCCGGCCGGGCGGTGGCCTCGGCCGGGTCCGCGGCCACGAACCCGATGGTCGCCTCGTCGTCCTCCACGGCCCCGAGCCCGTCCAGCAGGTACGAGGGGTTGAACAGCACGGACAGCTCGGGCCCGGAGTATTCGACGGGGATCGTCTCGCTGGCCTGAGCCCCGCCGCCGTCCCCCGCCTCCGCGACGACCTGGTCCTGGGTGAAGGTGAAGCGCAGCGGCGCGGTCCGGGTCGCGACCACGGCCACCCGGCGGACCGCCGCGGCGAGCGCGGCGGTCTGCGCGGTGACCGTGTACGCAGCCGTCTCGGGCAGGAGCTTGCGGTAGTTGGGGAAGGTGCCGTCGATGAGCCGGACGATGGTCTGCCGACCGGCCGCGGCCAGGCCCAGCCGGGCACCCGCCGGGTCGGCGAGGTCGAGCCCGATCACGATCCGGGAGGCGGAGGTGGGCGTGCGGGCCACCTCGGCGAGCACCTTCGCCGGCACGTGCGCCAGGGCCCAGGGATCATCGACGGTCGGCTGCCACGGGATCGCGCGCACCGCCAGCCGGTAGCGGTCGGTGGCCGCCAGGATCAGGCCGCGACCGGAGATCTCCATCCGGACCGCGGTGAGCACCGGCACCGTCTCGTCCCGCCCGGCCGCCGGGGCGACCTGGCCGACCGCCGCGGCGAACCCGAGGGTGTCCACCTCGCCGATGGGGGCGGGGAAGCGCGGCAGTTCGGGATAGTCCGCGAGATCCATCAACGGGACGGTGAAGCGCACGCTGCCGCAACGCAGCACCAGCCGGTCGCCGTCGACGGCGACCTCGACCGTCGTCGCGGGCAGACTGTGCACGATGTCCGCCAGCAGCCGGCCGGGCACCAGGACCCGGCCCGGCTCCTCCACCGCCGCCGTCACCGGCGCCCGCACGGCCACCTCGGCGTCGAAGGCACAGACCAGCAGGCCGGCGCCCGGCTGGGAGTCGGCCGCCTCGAGCAGCAGACCCGTCAGCGCGCTCGGAGTCGGACCCGGGCGGCTCGGGAGATGTCGGGCGGCCCAGCCGGTCGCGTCGGCGAACACGTCGCGTTCCACGCTGAACCTCATGGGGCCGATTGTCCCCGCCATCGGCCGAATATTGCCGCATTCACCGATCGGTGTTGGCCTTCGCCCGGCCGGCGCCGCGTGGGATACCCGTCGCCGGGCCCGTGGTGGCGGCGGCGGTTACCGCCCAGCTCAGCTGCAGGCACAGCTGGCCGTCGTCGTCGTCCACGCTGACCGTCACGGCCGTGGCGCCCGGCCGGTGTGCGGCGTCGGGGACACCCTGGCCGGTGATCCCGCGAGCCCAGTCCGGCGGGATCGCGGTGCCCGCCATGGTGAGCGTGAGGCTCCCTCCGGTGGCATCGCAGATCAGGGTCAGCAGCGCGCGGCGGCCCGGGATCGTCCGCAGTGCCCGCGGCAGCAGGGCTTCCAGCTGGGCGCGCACGGGCGCCGGAGCCGCCCGCAGATCCCCGGCGATCTGGGCGTCGATGCGCACGCCGCGCGATTCCGCGTCGAACAGCGCCGGCGCAAGGTTGCCGAGCGCGGCCGCGTGGCTGGCGACGAGGGTACGGCGGATCATGGCGGCGAACCGCCGGCACCGCTGGCGCACCGCCAGGTCACGCGGATCCAGCAGGCCGTCATGCACCGCCGCGAGCAGCGGCAGTACCTCACGCTCGATCATGCCGAGCGCCCGCGCCCGATCCATCCGGATCCGGACCTCGGCCTCCCGCCCGGCCGCGAGGCGGGCCTCCTGCCCGAGGGCCCGGGCCGCCGCGTCCGCCGAGCGGCGCAGCACCGGACCGCCCATCGCCGCCATGATCTGCAGCGCCGCCATGCCGTTGAGCGCCGACAGGAGCTGCGCGAACGGCAACGGCCCCGCCGCGGCTCCGGACACCATGACGCCGACGAGCGTGGCGGCCGCGCAGGCCAGGGCGGCGATCCACTCGGCCGGCGGCCGGGACACCGTGACCTGCATGAGCAGCAACGGCAGCACCAACACCGGCCAGACCACGAGCCGACTCGCCGCCGGATCCGCGGTGCCGACCAGCACGGCGGTGGCGACCGTCACCGCGAGCCCGCACGCCAAGAGGCCCAGGGCCTCGACCCGGGTGGCCGCCGGGCGGCGGCGCACCCGCCGGGCCACCAGCATGACCGCGGCGCCGAGCAGGAACCACAGCCCGATGGCGACCGGGGACGCGCGCAGCCCGCCGGGCAGCACGAGCAGCACCAACCCGGTGAACGGGTACCAGATCGCGACGGCGGCCGCCACGGCACGGCGCAGGCTCGCGGTGTAGGACCGGCGCAGTTCCTCGGCGGACGGCAGGCCTGGCCCCCGTTCGCGGGCGTGAGCCGACCTGCGGCCGGGCGACGCACGGAGCAGCCAGGCAGGCACGGCCCGGCGGACAGCGGCCGACCCTGCCGATCGGGGCGGTCGGGGC
>NZ_JANEZT010000091.1 GCF_025403405.1 Frankia tisae | reverse complement strand
CGGCGGTGATGTGGACCGACGCAGCGCGTCGGGAGGTTCGGGATCAGTCTGTGACGGTGACGCCCTTGCCGACGACGGTGATGCCGTGATCGCTGACGGTGTAGCCGCGGGCGCGGTCACGGTTCTTGTCGACGCCGACCTGGCAGCCCGGTGGGACGTGGACGTTCTTGTCCAGGATCGCGTCGCGGACGACGGCGCCGCGCCCGACCACGGCGTTGTCCAGCACGACGGCGCGGTCGACCTCGGCCCAGGAGTTGATCCGCACCCCCGGCGAGAGCACCGAGGACCGCACGGTGCCACCGGAGACGATCACACCGTTGCTGACGATGCTGTTGATCGCGGTGCCGGTGCGCCGCGGGTCGTCGTGGACGAACTTGGCCGGCGGCAGCGACGGCACGCTGGTCAGGATCGGCCACTCGCGGTTGTACAGGTTGAACACCGGGTCGAGCGCGCACAGGTCCATCTGCGCGTCGAAGTAGGAGTCGAGCGTGCCGACATCGCGCCAGTAGCCGCGGTCACGGGCGGTCGTGCCGGGCACGACGTTGTCGGTGAAGTCGTAGACGGCGGCGGCGCGCTGCGCGACGAGCATCGGGATGATGTCGCCGCCCATGTCGTGCCGGCTGTCCTCGTCGGCGGCGTCCTTGCGCAGCGCGTCGATGAGCACGTCGGTGGAGAACACGTAGTTGCCCATGGACGCGAACGTCTCCTCGGGGCTGTCCGGCAGACCGGGCGGGTCGGCGGGCTTCTCCAGGAACGCCTCGATGATCCGGCCGTCCCGACCGGTCTGGATCACCCCGAACGACCGGCCCTCCGCGCGCGGCACCCGCAGCCCGGCGACGGTCACCCCGGCGCCGGAGTCGAGGTGCTGGGCGACCATCTGCCGCGGATCCATTCGGTAGACATGGTCGGCGCCGAAGACGACGACGATGTCCGGGTTGTCGTCGTGGACGAGGTTCAGCGACTGGTGGATGGCGTCGGCGCTGCCGGCGAACCACCACGGGCCCAGGCGCTGCTGCGCCGGCACCGGGGTGACGTAGTTGCCCAGCAGGTTGCTCATCCGCCACGTCGTGGTGATGTGCCGGTCGAGGCTGTGGCTCTTGTACTGGGTGAGCACGGCGATCCGCAGATAGCCGGCGTTGACCAGGTTGGACAACACGAAATCGATCAGCCGGTACAACCCACCGAAGGGAACGGCGGGCTTGGCCCGGTCGGCCGTCAGCGGCGCCAGCCGCCGCCCGGCTCCCCCGGCCAGCACCAGGCCGAGGACCCGCGGACTCGGCACAGACTTGCTCCCGTCTCATGGCATGGTCTGCGGGGCGATCCGCGGGCCGACACGTCCCTGCCCGGCCAGGTATCCGTCCACACCCGGCGTCCCGAACGACCCCTCAATCCGCGCCGAACTCGACGGGAAAGCTACCTGATGGGGACCCTTGCCGCGAATGTCCGATGACTCCGCCGATCGCCTGTTGCGACCCTACAAGCTGGGTCTGCGAGGCTCGGAACCGCCGCCCGACGACTGCCCCGAACGGGGTCTACCCACCCGTTCCTCGACAGCCCAGTCGGGCCACACCGCCGGGGCCCGGCGGTCAGCTCAGGACGACCCGGCGATCACCGAAGTCGGCGATGATCTCGACCTTCCCACCGAGTGCTTCCACGTAGGCCCGGATGGTCGACAGCCCGGCGCGGTCGAGAGCCCCTCGCTCGAGATCGGACACAGACGGCTGCCTGACGTGCATCCGCTCCGCGAGCTCGACCTGCGTGAGTCCCTGCTCCTCGCGGATCTCCCGGAGTCGGTAGGCACGCACCTCGGCATCGATCCGGGCCCGGTGCTCGGCAACCCTGTCCTCGCGAGGTGGTCGCCTGGACCGCATCTCGTTCCAGGTGGACGCCACGGCCCCGCCTCCTGTCGCTTCAGTCGCCATAATCGCCCCGTAGCCAGCCGTCGTATCGGTCGTCGGCAATCTTGATGTTGCGGACGTACCACCCGCTCCAGTCCCCGGACTTGTCGCCACCTATGAGAAGCACCGCCCGACGCACCGGATCAAAGAGGAAGAGGACGCGCACCTCGCTTGACCCGGTTGATCCAGGGCGAAGCTCCTTCATGTTGTGGTGGCGGGAACCCTTGACCAGATCGACCAGGGGGCGCCCCAGCGTGGGACCGTCGTCGGCGAGCTTGTCGATCGCCGCAGCCACCAGGTCGTAGCTGTCGTCGTCGAGACCCAGCAGCCACGCTTCGACCTCGTCGAGCAGCCGCACGTCCCAGCGCATGGACTGAATATAGACCACAACCTATACGAGGATGCGAGGCGAACACGGCTGCAATCCTCCTCACGTCCGCACGATCAGCCGAGGTACGGTTGAACGAGGCGGAGGAACTCCCCCGGTGCGTCCAGGGGGACCAGGTGGCCGCAGTCATCGATCAGATGGCCGCTGAGCCGGTCGGCCACCGGCTCCAGCTGGCGGAACAACTCGTCCCCGATCGGGCGGGCCCCGATCGTCATCGTCGGGACACCCAGCCGGCCCGCTGCCACCGCGCCGGCAATCTGGCGGGCGTTGACCGGCATCGCGCGGTAGTCCTCGAAGCCGCAGCGCAACGCCTCGGCGCCGGTGTAGGCGGCGGCGAACGCGTCGCGGACGGGCCCCGGCACCCCGGTTGCGTCGTGGGTGCCGGCGCGCAGGAACCAGTCGAGATACTCACCTTCCCGGCCGACCAGGACGGTCTCGGCCAGACCGGGTACCTGGTGGAAGCCGAACCACCATGGCGGGCCGCCGCGCAGGAAGCTCTCGGCTCCCGGCAGCGTGCCGAGCAGGGACTCCATCAGCACCAGCCGCCGGACGCGGCGCGGCGCGCGCATCGCGAGCACGAAGGCCGGGGGCGCCCCGGCGTCGATCGCGACGACGTCGGCCCGGTCGACGGCGAATGCGTCGAGCAGCCCGGCCATGTCGTCGGCGAGGGTGTGCAGGTTGTAGCCGGCTGTCTCACGGCGGCTGCCGCCGAGGCCGCGCAGATCCGGCGCGATCACGCGACGGGTCCGGGCGAGCTGGGGCAGCACCAGGTTCCACAAGTCGTGCGTGTGTGGCCAGCCATGCATGAGCAGCACCGCCGGTCCCTCGCCGACGGTGACCACGGCGAGCTCCGTCCCGTTCGCCTCGACGCGGTGCGGATCGGTGTCCACGGTCAGCCTCCCGGTAGCTGGTCTCCTTTGGTGACCACCGCACGATAGGTAACCTGAACCATCCGCAGAAGACGGCACTTTCACTACAGGTGGTGAGGTCGAGGTGACCACCGCCAGGGGAGACCTGTTTTCTCCCGGCTGCCCAACCCGCCGGCTGCTCGACCGGATCGGCACCAAGTGGGTCTCGATGATCGTCAAGCTGCTCGCCGAGGCAGGTCCGGGCGAGTTGCGGTTCAGCGAGCTGCGCCGCCGCATGCCCGGCGTGTCGCAGAAGATGCTGTCGCACACGCTGCAGGGCCTGGTCGCCGACGGCCTGGTGGCCCGTCGCGTGCAGGACACGGTGCCACCGAGCGTCTACTACTCGCTGACCGGTCTCGGGCGCTCCCTGAACGAGCCGCTCGCGGCCCTTCGGGACTGGGCCGAGACGCACATGCCGGCGATCGACGAACACCGCTCCGCCGCCCCGCGCTGATCGCGGAAGCACGGGCGCGGTTCCACTCGGATTTGATTGCACGGGCACGGGCCGTGGCCTCAGGCCGGACTGTCGTCGATGCTGTGGTAGACGGCGAGCCAGCCCGTGCAGCGGCAGTCACCCGCCCGGGTGAACAGCGCGGCGCCGCCCACCCTCAGCGACACACCCACCGCAAGAACGAGACGGCCGGGCCTCGACGAACAACCACGCAGACGCGGAATCGCCACACGGTTCCGCGGAACACCTTGATCGCCACACGGTTCCGCGGAACACCTTGATCGCCACACGGTTCCGCGGAACACCTTGATCGCCACACGGTTCCGCGGAACACCTTGATCGCCACACGGTTCCGCGGAACACCTTGATCGCCACACGGTTCCGCGGAACACCTTGATCGCCACACGGTTCCGCGGAACACCTTGATCGCCACACGGTTCCGCGGAACACCTTGATCGCCACACGGTTCCGCGGAACACCTTGCCGGGGCCAGAGGCCCCGGCGCCGGTGCCGAGGGGCTGGCTTGGCGAGGTGGGCCAGGTTCACGACCCTCGCCTCGCTCGGCGGCCGCGGAGACGGCATGAGTCGGCTCTTGAGATGGACCCAAGGCTGCGAAGTCGCGTGGCCACGCAGGCGGCGACCGACGTGCGTAATGAAGACGCGTGCGGGCCTACCCGCAGAAACAGCAATTTCCGTCAGGCGTTGACCGACGTGTCGTCGGCGCGGCCCGCGGTGTGTACGGCACTGCTAGTGTCGGCCTGAGAGGCCTCAACTGCGTTGTCGAGGCGAGATCGCCGTGAGCTGTTCACACCCCGGCGACGCGGAACACCGTTTCTACGTCGTCGACGACCGAGCTGTCGACGACCAGCTGGGCGAAGCGATCCGGCCGTTGCAGCGCCATATACTCGTTCTCGGCCGACATCCATTCGTTGACCCATTGATCACGCGACTCCTCCCCGTCGCGTTGTAGACCGCGAGCGAGGCGTAGTGCTGGTTCTGCCTGGCAGAACACGGTAAAAGTGTAACAAGCGCGTAGCTTCAGCTCGAGGCAGTAGACGCCCTCGACAATGAGGGATGCACCGGCGGGGACCTGGATCCATTCGACAAGATCGTCCTTGATCCAGTCATAGCGCTGATAGCGCAGTGCGGCGCCGGCCGCACCTGGAATGGCGACCTGGTCGGCGAGCCGAGGCAGATCGAACAGTGGGCCAACGGCGCCCCGCCGTTCAGTCCGCTGACTGGAGGGCAGGTAGAAGTCGTCGACATGCACGACCTGCGCGGAAGGGATGGCAGCCGCCAGCTGACCGGCCAGCGTGCTCTTGCCGGCGGCGCCTGGGCCGTCGATCCCGACGAGGACCCTCGGACGAGCCGCAGCGGCACGTATGATGCGCTCGGCCAGAACAGCAATATCCACGGTGTCGGCTGCGGTCATGTTGGTTCCAGCCCAGGCTCACATCGAGATGGCGATATTCAGCGAAGCCGGGGGCCGAACGCCAGTCCGTTCACCGGCATTTATTCGGCCGCCCAGGGCCGTGCGGGCGCCGCGGCGAAACCCGGATGATCGGGGCGGCGGCCCGGTCTGGCCGGAGGATGATCCGACCAGACCGGCGGCGGCTCGCTGGGAGGATCAGACGTTGAAGCCGAGGGCGCGCAGCTGCTCGCGGCCGTCGTCGGTGATCTTGTCGGGGCCCCACGGGGGCATCCAGACCCAGTTGATCGTCACGCCGGCGACGAGGCCGTCGGGGCCGTCGACCAGCGCGGAGCGGGTCTGGTCCTCGATGACGTCGGTCAGCGGGCAGGCCGCCGAGGTCAGCGTCATGTCGAGGGTGACGGTGTTGTCGTCGGCGACGTGGATGCCGTAGACGAGGCCGAGGTCGACGACGTTGATGCCGAGCTCGGGGTCGACGACGTCACGCATCGCCTCCTCGATGTCGGCGAACTCCGCCAGCTCCAGGCCCGCGGCCCGCTCGGCGACCGTGCCGTGGGGGGCGTCGGCGGTCTCGACCGTCTCCGGCGGGGCGTCGGTCACGGCGTCGCTCATGGCTTCTCCTGCTCGGGTACGTCGAGGGGTGCGCCGGCGGGGGTGGGCGCGGCACCGGTGGCGGCGGCCGGGTCGACGGCCTTGGCGGTCGCGTCCTTCCAGGCCATCCAGGACAGCAGGGCGCACTTGACCCGCGCCGGATACTTGGAGACGCCGGCGAACGCCACCGCGTCCTCCAGCACGTCCTCGTTACCCTCCGCGGTGCCCCGCGACTGCATCAGCGCGAGGAACTCGCGTTCGAGTTCGAGCGCCTCGTCGACCTTCTTGCCGATCACCAGGTCGCTCATGACGCTCGCCGAGGCCTGGCTGATCGAGCAGCCCTCGCTCTCGTAGGAGACGTCCTCGACGACCCCGTCGGAGACCTTCACCCGCAGGGTGACCTCGTCGCCGCAGGTCGGGTTGACGTGGTGCACCTCGGCGTCGAACGGGTCGCGCAGGCCGCGGTGCAACGGATTGCGGTAGTGGTCCAGGATGATCTCCTGGTACATGGAATCGAGCTTCACCTCGAGAAGAACCTCCGAACCCCGTGCAGACCTTCCACCAACGCGTCGACCTCACCGGTCGTCGTGTACAGGTGGAACGATGCCCGGGTCGTGGCCGGCACGCCGAAGCGCAGGCAGACCGGCCGGGCGCAGTGGTGGCCGACGCGCACGGCGATGCCGCGCTCGTCGAGGAGCTGCCCCACGTCGTGGGGATGAATCGCCCGGCCGGCATCGTCGTGCAGGACGAAGGAGATCGCCCCGCCACGGTCGATGTCGGTCGGCGGCCCGATGATCCGCGTTGCGGGCACGGTGGCGAGCGCGTCGAGGGCGTACCCGGTGATCGCGTGCTCGTGCTCGGCGATCGCCGGCATGCCCAGCGCCGTCAGGTAGTCCACGGCGGCACCGAGCCCGACGACCTGGCTGATCATCGGGGTGCCGGCCTCGAAGCGGTGCGGCGGGGCCGCGTAGGTCGACCCCTCCATCGTGACGATCTCGATCATCTCGCCGCCACCGAGGAACGGCGGCATGACCTCCAGGAGCTCGTGGCGCCCCCAGAGCACCCCGACGCCGGTGGGCGCGCACATCTTGTGGCCGGTGAAGGCCAGGAAGTCCACGCCGAGCGCGGCGACGTCGATCGGCATGTGCGGCACCGACTGGGAGCCGTCGAGGACGGTGAGCGCGCCGACCTCGCGGGCCCGGGCGACGATCCGCGCCACCGGGTTGACCGTGCCGAGGATGTTCGACTGGTGGACCATCGAGACGACCTTCGCCCGGTCGGTGATGACCGCGTCGAGGTTGTCGAGGTTCAGCCGGCCGTCGTCGGTCAGCCCGATCCAGCGCAGGGTGGCGCCGGTGCGCCGGGCGAGCATCTGCCAGGGCACCAGGTTGGAGTGGTGCTCCATCTCGGTGATGACGATCTCGTCGCCGGGGCCGATCCGGAAGCGCTGCGCTTCCGCGCCGGTGGTCTCCGCGTTACTCATCGCGTAGGCGACGAGGTTCAGCGCCTCGGTGGAGTTCTTCGTGAAGACGACCTCGCGCCGGTCGGTCGCGCCGATGAAGGCGGCGACCTTGTCCCGCGTCGCCTCGTACAGGCCGGTGGCCTCCTCGGCGAGCACGTGGATGCCGCGGTGCACGTTGGCGTTGTGCAGCTCGTAGTAGGCACGCTCGGCGTCAAGGACGGCCAGCGGCTTCTGCGAGGTGGCGGCGCTGTCGAGGTAGACCAGCGGCAGGTCGTCGTGCACCGTGCGGGCGAGGATCGGGAAGTCCTTGCGGACCTGCTCGACGTCGAAGCCCGCGGCGCCCGGGGTGCCGCCGGCGACCAGCGACTCGGTGAGCGTCATGACACCGCTCCCGCTCCCGCCGGCGCCGCGGCGCCGTCGCCCTTGACGTAGCGGTCGTAGCCGGAGTCCTCCAGCACGGCGGCGAGTTCCGGGCCGCCCTCATCGACGATCCGCCCGGCCGCCATCACGTGCACGAACTCGGGCTTGATGTAGCGCAGGATGCGGGTGTAGTGGGTGATGAGCAGGATGCCCGTCTCCCCCTTGGCCCGCACGGCCTCGATGCCGCCGGAGACGATGCGCAGCGCATCGACGTCGAGGCCGGAGTCGGTCTCGTCGAGCACGGCGATCTTCGGCTTGAGTAGCGCCATCTGGAGGATCTCGTGGCGCTTCTTCTCACCGCCGGAGAAGCCCTCGTTGACGCCGCGCTCGGCGAACGCCGGGTCCATCTCCAGGGCCTCCATGGAGGCCTTGACCTCCTTGACCCAGGTACGCAGCTTCGGCGCCTCGCCGCGCACGGCCGTGGCCGAGGAGCGCAGGAAGTTCGACACCGACACCCCGGGGATCTCCACCGGGTACTGCATCGCCAGGAAGATCCCGGCGCGGGCGCGGGCGTCGACGCCCATCGCGAGGACGTCCTCGCCGTCGAGCGTGATGCTGCCGTCGGTCACGGTGTACTTGGGGTGGCCCGCGATCGAGTACGACAGCGTCGACTTGCCCGAGCCGTTCGGACCCATGATCGCGTGCGTCTCACCCTTGCGGACGGTGAGGTCGACGCCGCGCAGGATCTCGCGCGGGCCTTCCTCCGTCTCGACCGAGACGTGCAGGTTACGAATCTCCAAGGTCGACACCGCTGCCGTCACCCTCGTTCCAGGTTCGAATGTGCGACGTCGACGAGCACGTCGTCGCCGTCGATGGTCACTGCGTAGGTGGGCACCGAATCGATCGCCGGCAGGGTCAGCGCCTTGCCGCTGGCCAGGTCGAAATGGGACCCGTGCAGCCAGCACTCGATCTTGCCGTTCTCGACCTCACCCTGGGAGAGCTGTACGTCGGCGTGCGAGCACTCGTCGCGCACCGCGTAGACGCGCTCCCCGGCCCGCACGACGCACACCGGCACGCCCTCGATCTCGGTGCCGAGCGCCGTGTCGTCGGTCAGATCGGCCAGCGCACACACCCGGTGCCAGCGGGGGGTGGTCACGGGGTCGGCGGCGGTGCTCATGCGCCCGCCGGGCCGGCCCCGGCCCCGACCACCGCGCCGGCCCCGGCCGCCGCCTCGGTGCTGTCGCCGGCCGGCGTCTCGCCGAGTCGACCGGAGACCGTCGCCATGATCCGGTCCCGCACCTCGGTGACCTGGATGCGGTCGATGACCTCGGCGAAGAAGCCGTGCACGACCAGCCGGCGGGCCTCGGCCGGCGGAATGCCGCGGGACTGCAGGTAGAACAGGGCCTCGTCGTCGAAGCGGCCGGTGGCGCTGGCGTGGCCGGCCCCGACGATCTCCCCGGTGAGGATCTCCAGGTTGGGCACCGAGTCGGCGCGGGCGCCGTCGGTGAGCACCAGGTTGCGGTTGAGCTCGTAGGTGTCGGTGTCGACCGCGTCCGCCTCGATGAGCACGTCGCCGATCCACACCGAGTGCGCCGCGTCGCCGCGCAGCGCGCCCTTGTAGGTCACCCGGCTGCGGCACGACCGCGGGGTGTGCGTGACGAGCAGCCGGTGCTCCTGGTGCTGGCCGGCGTCGGTGAAGAACACGCCGTTGAGCTCGGCGTCGCCACCCGGGCCGCGGTACTCGACGGTCGGGTTGAGCCGGACCAGGTCGCCGCCGAGGGTGACGGTGAACGAGCGCAGCTTCGCGTCGCGGCCGATCGAGTAGGCGTGCGCGCCGACGTGCACGGCGCCCGCGTCCCAGTCCTGCAGGGACACGAAGGTCAGCGAGGCGCCGTGGCCGACGTACACCTCGACGTTGCCGGCGTAGGTGGCGCTGCCGGTGTGGTCGAGCACGACGGTGGCCGACGCGAACGGGCCGACCTCGATGCTCAGATGGCCGTAGGCGACCCCGGCGGCGGCACCGGCCGCGGTCCGGGGACTCTCGCCGTGCAGGTGCACGATCACCGGCTCGGCCAGGGCGGCCTCGGCCGGGATCGTGACGGCCGTCGCCCCACCGGCGCGGGCCATGGCGAACGCGGCGACCCGGTCCGCCGGGGTGAGCACCCGGCCGATGCGCGGGTCGGCGGCGTCGAGCTGCTCCACGGCGACCCCGGCCGGCGCCGAGACGGTGACGGACACCTTGCCGTCGGCGTCGGGGCCGGCGAGCAGGCCGCGCAGCCGGCGCAGCGGGGTGAACCGCCACGCCTCCTCGCGGCCGGTGGGCACGCCGTGGTCGAGCGGGTTGCGCGATCGCACCGGGCGGGGCACGGCTCCGGAGGCCATCGGGGGTCGCCCGGTGGCGTCGATGACGACCATCAGCCGACCGCACCTTCCATCTGCAGTTCGATGAGCCGGTTCAGCTCGAGGGCGTACTCCATCGGCAGCTCGCGGGCGATGGGCTCGACGAAGCCACGCACGATCATGGCCATCGCCTCCTCCTCCGACAGGCCGCGGCTCATCAGGTAGAACAGCTGGTCCGCGCCGACCTTGGAGACGCTGGCCTCGTGGCCGATGGAGGCATCGTCCTCGCGCACGTCCACGTAGGGATAGGTGTCCGAGCGACTGATGGTGTCGACGAGCAGCGCGTCGCACTTGACCGTCGACCTCGACGCCGCGGAGCCCTCGTTGATCTGGACGAGACCGCGGTAGGAGGTGCGACCGCCGCCGCGGGCCACCGACTTGGAGATGATCGTCGACGACGTGCGGGGCGCGGCGTGCACCATCTTGGCGCCGGCGTCCTGGTGCTGGCCGGCCCCGGCGAAGGCGATCGAGAGGACCTCGCCCTTGGCGTGCTCGCCGAGCAGCCACACGGCCGGGTACTTCATCGTCACCTTGGAGCCGATGTTGCCGTCGACCCACTCCATCGTGGCGCCCTCATGGCAGGCGGCCCGCTTGGTGACCAGGTTGTAGACGTTGTTCGACCAGTTCTGGATGGTCGTGTACCGGCAGCGCGCGTTCTTCTTCACGATGATCTCGACGACCGCGGAGTGCAGCGAGTCCGAGGAGTAGACCGGCGCCGTGCAGCCCTCGACGTAGTGCACGTAGGCACCCTCGTCGACGATGATCAGCGTCCGCTCGAACTGGCCCATGTTCTCGGTGTTGATCCGGAAGTAGGCCTGCAGCGGGATCTCCACCTGCACGCCCGGCGGCACGTAGATGAACGACCCACCCGACCACACGGACGTGTTCAGCGCGGCGAACTTGTTGTCGCCGACCGGGATGACCGAGCCGAAGTACTCCTGGAACAGCTCCGGGTGCTCGCGCAGGCCCGAGTCGGTGTCCAGGAAGATGACACCCTGCTCCTCAAGATCCTCACGGATCTTGTGGTAGACGACCTCGGACTCGTACTGCGCGGCGACGCCCGAGACGAGGCGCTGCTTCTCCGCCTCCGGGATGCCGAGCCGGTCGTAGGTCGCCTTGATGTCCTCGGGCAGGTCCGACCACTCGGCGGCCTGCTTCTCGGTGGAGCGGACGAAGTACTTGATGTTGTCGAAATCGATGCCGGAGAGGTCCGCGCCCCAGGTCGGCATCGGCTTGCGCTCGAACAGCCGCAGGCCCTTCAGGCGCAGGTCGGTCATCCACGACGGCTCGGACTTCTTCGCCGAGATGTTGCGGACGACCGCCTCGGACAGGCCGCGCTGGACGTCGTCGGCGTAGGCGTCGGTGTCAGCCCAGCCGAACTTGTAGGAACCAAGGCCTTCGAGGGCGGTCTCGGCAGAGGTTGTCATAGGGCGGAACCCTCCGAAGACGGGGATGGTGAACAGGTCGTGGGCGCGGGTGCGGGGCGCGGTTCGGACGCGGTCGGCCTCGACCCGTCTGCACGGGATACGCCCTGGTAGGACGGACCATCCGGAACCGATCCCGGCGCCGCGCCCACAGGGATGTGGGTCGTGCAGACGCCGTCGCCGTGCGCGATCGTCGCCAGGCGCTGCACATGGGTGTCGAGGACCCGGGCGAGCGCCGCGGTCTCGGCGTCGCACAGCGCCGGGAAGCGCTCCGCGACGAACTGGACCGGGCAGTGGTGCTGGCAGATCTGCAGACCGGTCGGCAGCTCCGAGACGCTGGCCGTGTAGCCGGCGGCCGTCATCGCCTCGGCCAGCGCCGCCGGACGATCGGCCGGCTCCGCCGCGACGACCGCGGAGCGCACCCGACGCTCCAGGTCGGAGGCCCGGCCCTCGGCGAACTGGCTGACCGCCGAGGGTCCGATGACCTCCGCCAGGAACCGCAGTGCACCGGCCGCGAGATCGGAGTACGCCGTCGGGCCGGCCCGGTGGCCGGCCTCGGTGAGCGCGTAGCTGCGGGCCGGCCGGCCGCGGCCCCGCGGCTCGCGCGAACGGCTCTCGGTCGGGGTGATGATGCCGTCCCCGACCATGGCGTCGAGGTGCCGGCGGATGCCCGCCGGGGACACACCGAGCTGCCGGGACAGCTCGGCCGCCGTGGCCGACCCGCCCTCCAGCAGCAGACGCACGACCCGGTCGCGGGTGCGGCCGTCGGCCGTCCCGCCCGAGGCATCGTGGTCGTTTTTCACAACGCTAGTGTGCCCTATTTACGGGACGGGGTCGAACCGAGGGCCCCCGATCAGGTCCACTCCGAGGCGATGTCCGTCACAGAGGGGGTCCACCCCAGGCATGATGCCGGGGCTGGTCGCGTACCGCATCCGCACAACATCTACCCACGGTTCATGGCCTGTCGACGGCCGTCGACGGCGTGATGCCAGACTTGCGGCACCACCGGGCGGGTTGTCCCTGCGGACGCCCACCCCCGGCGGACCCGAACGGGACTCGAACGGGGAGGTGGCGGACGGATGCGGGCTCGACGACGGCACGGCGCGATCGGGCGGGCCCTGCTCGGGCTCGGCCTGCTGCTCGCCCTCGGCACGGCCGCGGCCTGCGGCGGCGGGGGCGAGAAGACCAACGGCCTGGAGAAGCTGCCGGCCGCCGAGGTCGGCTCCCGCACGCTCGCGGCGCTGCGCTCCGCCCCCGGAGTACATGTGGTGGGCACCGAGAAGGACCCGAGCTCCGACTCCCCCGCCCGCTACGACCTGGTGATGTCCGCCACGACGACCCGTGGCACCATCGAGGAGTACGGCCAGCAGACCCAACTCGTCAAAATCGCCAACGACACCTACGTCCGGCGCGGCCGCGCCTTCTACACGGCGACGGGGGACGGCGGCGCCGCCGACCTGCTCGCCGACCGGTGGGTCCGGCTCGCGCCCGCCGACGCCGCCAAGTACAGCTACTTCACCCTCGCCCGGCTCAGCGACTCCCTCGGCAGCTACCTCGTCGGGCTCGCCGGCGAGGTGCGGCGGGAGAAGGCCGGCGGCGCCCAGGCGGTGCGGGCGGCGGCGCCCGACGGCACCGCCTTCCTCGTCGCGAACACCGGCCCCGCCTACCCCCTGCGGATCACCGTCGCGGGCAGCTCCACCAACCAGGTGGACTTCGACGGCTACGGCCCGACCGCCGCCGTCACCCCGCCCGGCTCCGCCATCGACCTGTCCAGCCTGGGCTGACGCCTGGCCCGGGCACGGCGCCACGCCCGTTCCCGCGGAGTGCGGCAAGATCTGCCGGACGGCGGAACGAGCGGGCACCGGCGCACGGCGGGAGGCGAGGATGGGCACACCTGCACGGGGCCGCGTGGTGGCCGCGGTCGACCAGGGCACCACCGGGACCACGGTCTGCCTGCTCGATCGCGACGGGCGGATCGCCGGGCGCGGCTACACGGAGATCCACCCCAGGTTTCCCCGACCCGGCTGGGTCGAGCAGGATCCCGAGGAACTGTGGCGCAGCGTCGTCGACACCGTCGCCGCGGCGCTGGCCGACGCCGATCTCCGCCCCACCGACCTCGCCGCGCTGGGCATCACCAACCAGCGGGAGACCACCGTGGTGTGGGAACGGTCCTCCTCCACCCCGGTCAGTCCGGCGATCGTCTGGCAGGACCGGCGCACGGCCGCCCACTGCGAGCGCCTCACCGCCGGCGGGCACGCGGCCGCGGTCGGCGACCGCACCGGCCTGGTCCTCGACCCGTACTTCTCCGCCACGAAGATCGGCTGGATCCTGGACCGGGACCCGGCGCTGCGCCGCCGCGCCGGCCGCGGCGAGATCGCCTTCGGCACCGTCGACTCCTGGCTGGTGTGGAAGCTGACCGGCGGCGCCGTCCACGTCACCGACGTCACGAACGCCTCCCGCACGCTGCTGCTCGACCTCGCCACCGCGGCCTGGGCCCCCGACATGCTGGACCTGTTCGGCGTGCCCGCCGAGGTGCTGCCCGAGGTGGTGCCGAGCTCCCGGGTCTACGCCGAGACCGACCCGGCGGCCTTCCTCGGCGTGCGGATCCCGGTCGCCGCCGCCGTCGGCGACCAGCAGGCCGCCCTGTTCGCCCAGGGCTGCGTCGAGCCGGGGCAGGCCAAGAACACCTACGGCACCGGCTCGTTCGTCCTGGTCAACACCGGTCCGACGGTGCCGCCGCCGCAGTCGTCCCTGCTGCGGACGGTCGCCTACCAGCTCGACGGCGAGCCCGTGCACTACGCCCTGGAGGGCGCGATCCTGTCCACCGGCGCGGCGGTCGGCTGGCTGCGCGACTCGCTGGGGATCATTCGCGACGCCGCCGAGACGGCGCAGCTGGCCGCCTCACTGCCCGGCAACGACGGCGTCTACTTCGTCCCGGCGCTCACCGGCCTCGGCGCGCCGCACTGGGACCCGCGCGCCCGCGGCACGCTGCTCGGGATCACCCGCGGCACCGGCCGGGCGCACCTGGCCCGCGCGGTGCTGGAAGGCATCGCCTACCGGACCCGCGACGTCGTCGAGGCGATGGCCGGCGCCGGCTTCGCCGTGCGGGAGCTGCGCGCGGACGGCGGGGCCGCGCGCAACCCGTGGCTCATGCAGTTCCAGGCCGACATCCTCGGCGTCGGCGTCGACGTGCCCGACAACATCGAGACCACCGCGCTCGGCTCGGCGTACCTCGCGGGCCTGGCGATCGGCTTCTTCACCGACCCGACCGCGCTCGCCGCGCACCGGCGCAGCGAACGGCGCTACCACCCGGCGATGCCGCCCGCCCAGCGCGACCGTGCCTACCGCCGATGGCTGTCCGCCGTCGACCGCGCCCGCGCCTGGGCCGACGACACCGACGACAGCAACACCGATGGCAGCAACACCGACGACAGGGGCATCGAGATCGACGCCGACCGCACCGGCACCGGCACCGGCACCGGCACCGGCACCGGCGAGGGAACCTCGTAGGGGCAACACCGTGCTTGACCGGAACCGCGCTCGACCGGAACCGCGCTCGGCGAGGCTCTTCCTCTCCTGCTGTTACCGGCTCTCCTGCTGTTACCGGTACCCGTCCCTGCTGTTACCGGTACCCGTCGTTACTCATGGTCGTCGCCGCGACGGGCGCAGTTGCTGCGGGCCGGCACGGCCGGGCCTCGCGCGGCTCGTCCCGCAACCCCATGCCCCCTACTGGGTCGAGCCGAGGTTGGGCACCTTTACCTGCACAGGAAGCCGCGGCAACGCACGCTGCTGACGGGCTTTGGCGATCGCTGAACGGGCGCGGACCCGGTTGCCACGCCGCCGATCATGTCACTGCAACATCACGCCAGGTGACATAAAGTGGTCACCGAACGCCACCGGTGGAACGTCCTTACCTCCAATCCTGCTGCGCGCTGCATTCACAGGAACACGTCAGGGCCACATTCCCTCGAACCTTCTTGGTCGAACCGGCTGTCAGACGCACCAATGTTTGACAGGGTGTTACCAGGGGGCGGTTGGCGTCTCCTGTCGACCTGACCCGGACGGAGACCGTGACCGAGGCGGACTACGCCCTGGAGCTCGGACGCCGGCTTCGCGCCGCGCGCAACCGGCGTGGTATGTCGCTCCTGGATGTTCAGGAGCGCACCCACGGCCGGTGGACCGCGGGAACGCTGGGAGCCTACGAACGAGGCTCCCGTACCCTGCGGGTGCACCGGCTCGTCGAGCTCGCCGATCTGTACGACGTTCCGGCGACCCTGCTGGTCCCACCGGCAGCCGACCGCCGTGACGTCGACCACCTTCCCCCCCTCGTCATCGACCTACGCCGGCTGCGCAAGCTGCCGCCGACCCGGACCGGCCCGCTGCGGCGCTGGATCGCGATCGTGCAGGTACTGCGCTCGGACAGCTCTCGCGACCTGCTGCGGCTGCGCCGCTCTGACCTGCAGTCGCTCTCGCGGCTGTACAGCACGACGCCGTCGATGCTCTACGAACGGCTTGGCGCCTGGGGCGCGCTGGTGGAGCCGGGCGAGCCGGTGGCGGTCGGCACACGGCGCCGCGTCCTGCCCATCCGGCCGCCACAGCAGCGAAGTTGACGGCGCCAGCCCGCGGTCGGCTCCGAGGTGGCAAAAATGAACCCCCCTTCCCCCCGGTCGGATCCGTAGGATCGCCAGGTGGCCGAGATCCTGGCAATCAGCGTCACGGGCCTCGTGAAGACCTACTCCGCGCGGTCCGTTCCCTCCCGGTCCGGGGCAGCCCGGGCGGAGGGCTCCCGGGGCCCCGGTCGGCGTGGCCGCCGCAGCTCCGCCGCGCCGAGTCTGCGGCCCGCGCCGTTCACCGAGGTCTCGACGACGCCCGCACCGTTCGCGGCGCCCGCCGGGCGAGGCGCCCCCTCCGAGGGCCGGATACGTGCCGTCGATAACCTGTCACTGAGCGTCCCGGTCGGTTCCGTGACGGCGTTGCTGGGCCCCAACGGTGCCGGCAAGACGACGACGGTGGAGATCTGCGAGGGCTTCCGCCGGGCCGACGCCGGCGAGGTCCGCATCCTGGGCCTCGACCCGATCGGGGACGCGGTCGCCCTGCGCCCCCGCGTCGGGGTGATGCTCCAGGCCGGCGGGATGTACCCGGGTGCTCGAGCCGGGGAGATGCTGCGTCTTGTCGCGGCGCACCATCGCCACCCGCTCGATCCCGCGGCGCTGCTGGACCGGCTCGGCCTGACCGACTCCGCCGGCACCCCGTTCCGCCGGCTGTCCGGCGGCCAGCAGCAGCGGCTGTCCCTGGCGATGGCCGTGGTCGGCCGGCCCGAGCTGGTGTTCCTCGACGAGCCGACGGCCGGGCTGGACGTCGCCGGTCGGCGCACCACCTGGGAGCTGATCGAGGAGCTTCGCACGGCCGGCGTCACCGTCGTGCTCACCACCCACGCCATGGACGAGGCCGAGCGCCTCGCCGACCAGGTGATCATCATCAATCGCGGCCGGGTCGTGGCCGTCGGCTCGCCCGCGGAGCTCACCCGCGGCGGCGCCGAGGGCCAGCTGCGCTTCCGCGCCCCCACCGGCCTGGAGCTCGGCAAGCTGCTGCTCGCGCTGCCGGAGGGCACCACCGCCCACGAGGGGCCGGTCGGGCACTACCTGGTCCAGGGCACGGTCGATCCGCAGCTGCTCGCCGCGGTGACCGCCTGGTGCGCCGGCAACGGCGTGCTCGCCGAGGATCTCCGGGTCGAGCAACGAACACTGGAGGACGTCTTCGTGGAGCTGACCGGTTCGGAGCTGGCTTCGTGACCGCCGCCGACGACCTCGGCTCGCCCAGCGGCCCGGGCTCCTACCGGCCGGCTGCCGGCCACACTGGCGCCGGCCTGCTCGACCTGCGCCCGGCGCCGGCGGCGGCCACCCGGGCCCGGATGTTCGCCGCGCAGACCCGGCTCGAACTGATCCTCACCCTGCGCCGCGGCGAGTCCGTACTGCTGACGATGATCATCCCGATCGGCCTGCTCGCCTTCTTCACCGCCGTCGACGTGCTGCCGAGCGGCGCCGAGAAATCGGTCGACTTCCTCGTCCCCGGGGTGCTCGCGCTCGCGGTGATGTCGACCGCGTTCACCGGCCAGGCCATCGCCACCGGCTTCGAACGCTCCTACGGGGTGCTCAAACGGCTCGGGGCGACGCCGCTGCCCCGCTCGATCCTGCTCGCCGGCAAGACCGCGGCCGTGCTCGCCGTCGAGGTCATCCAGCTCGTCCTGCTGGTCGCGGTGGGCTTCGCGCTCGGCTGGGATCCGGCCGGCGGGGCGGGCGCCGTGCCGTCGGTGCTGGCGCTGCTCGTGCTCGGCACCGCCGCGTTTTCCGGCCTCGGCCTGCTCATGGCCGGCACCCTGCGCGCCGAGGCGACGCTCGCCGCCGCCAACGGCGTCTACCTGCTGCTGCTGCTGATCGGCGGGGTGGTCTTCCCACTGTCGAAGCTGCCCGGCTGGCTGCGGGCGATCGCCGAGGTGCTGCCCACCGCCGCGCTGTCGGACGGGCTGCGCGACGTCCTCGCCGACGGTTCCGGCCCCGGGGTCCGCAACCTGGTCGTGCTCGCGGTGTGGGCGGTGGTGACCCTGGGTCTCGCCGCCCGCACCTTCCGCTGGGAATAACCGACCGCCGCGCATGACTCGACCGCCACGTATGACCCGACCGCCGCGTATCACCCGACCGGGCGGCGCCGCGGCCGGCCGGGCAGGCGTGAGCGCACCGGGCGTTACCATGGCATCCGTGCCAACTTCTACAACGCGTCGGAGATTGCCGCTCGTCGGCCGGCGCGCGTTCCAGTTCGTCACCGCGCTCAACGTCTTCGCGCTGTCCCTGATCGTGGTCAGCGGCGGGGTCGTCCGGCTCAGCGGCTCCGGCCTGGGCTGCCCGACGTGGCCGCAGTGCGGCGACGGCTCGTTCACCCCGCACTCCGAGTACGCCCTGCACGGCGCGATCGAGTTCGGCAACCGAGTCGTCGGCCTGGTCGTCGGGGCGGTGGTGCTCATCACCCCGATCATGGCGCTGCGGCTGCGCGGCGGCCGCCGCCGGGACCTGACCCTGCTGTCGTTCGGCCTGTGGCTGGGCTACCTCGGTCAGGCGGTACTGGGCGGGATCACCGTCCTGACGAAGCTGAACCCGGTGACCGTCGCCGCCCACTTCCTGCTGTCCATGGTGCTGCTGTGGAACGCGGTCGTCCTCGACCGCCGCGCCCGCCAGGGCGCCGGCCCGGTGACCCCGGCGGTCGCCCCCGCGCTGCTGTGGCTGGCCCGGCTGCTCGTCGTCGTCTCCGCCGGGGTCCTCGTCCTCGGCACGGTGGTGACCGGCACCGGCCCGCACAGCGGCGACAGCGAGCACCCCGCCCGCTTCGGCTTCGACATCGTCAACGTCTCCCAGCTCCACGCCGACGGCGCGATGCTGCTGACCGGCCTGGTGGCGGCGATGGCGTTCGCGGTGCGCGTCACCGCCGCCCCCGCGGCGGCCCGGCGCGACTCGCTGGCCCTGGTCGCCGCCGTCGTCGCGCAGGCCGGCCTCGGCTTCGCCCAGTACTTCCTCGGCGTCCCGTCCGGCCTCGTCGCCCTGCACATGACCGGCGCCACCGTGATGTGGGTCGTCGCCCTGCGCCTGTGGCTCGCCATGGCCGCCCGCCCGGCCATCGCGGCCGCTCCGGGGGCGACGGTGACGGTGACCGATGACGCCCCGGCAGAGCACGCGACGCCCGTCACCGCCCCGCCAGCCC
>NZ_JANEZT010000090.1 GCF_025403405.1 Frankia tisae | reverse complement strand
GCACACGCCCCCCGACCAGCACACGCCCCCCGACCGGCGCGTGTCCCCCGACCGGTGTCCGGAGAGCCGTGGACCGACCGGAACGACACCGTCCCGGCGCGGCCACTCGAACGGCGCGGTCCCGCGCCGGCCCGGCCACGGCCACGGCCACTCATGCCCGTTCCAGATGCGGTAGCGCGCGCAGCCCCCGTTCGAGATGCCACTGGAGATAGGCGGCGACGATGCCACCGGCCTCCCGCCGGGCGCGGACGTCGCTGACCAACGCGCCGTCCCAGTCGCCGCGCAACAGGTCGGTGAGGAGCCGCACCGCCCCCGCCGAGACCGACGCAGCGCCGTGCGGACGACATTGCGGGCACACTACGCCGCCGCCCGCAACGGACAACGACAGGTGCTGCCCCGGCTCCCCGCACCGCGCGCAGTCGTCCAGGGCCATGCCGTAGCCGGACACCGCCAGCGATCGAAGCAGGAAGGCGTCCAGCACGAGCGGGGCCGGCCGCTGTCCCGCGGCCAGGGTGCGCAGACCACCGACGAGCAACAGGAACAGCCGCAGCGCGGGCTGACGCTCCTCACTGGTCAGCCGCTCGGCGGTCTCGAGCATCACGGCCGCGGCGGTGTGCCGGCCGTAGTCGAGCGCGATCGTCGCCCCGTAGGGGGAGATAATGTCGGCCTGGGTGACGGTGTCCAGCGAGCGGCCGGAGTGCATCATCAGATCGACATACGTGCCCGGTTCCAGCCGGGAGCCGAACCGCGAGGACGTCTTGCGCACACCCTTGGCGACGGCCCGGACCCGGCCGTTACGCCGCGTGAGTACGGTGATGATGCGGTCCGCCTCGGCGAGAGGGGTCGTTCGCAGGACGACCCCTTCGTCGCGATACACCGGCACCCGCCCATGGTTGCACGACCCTGGGTCGGCGCGGTAAGGCGAGGTCATCCGGCAGAGGGCGGCGACGAATCAGCCCCGTTTTGCAACCTCCCGTACACAAGGAAGTACAAATAGACAACTCTGCCGACGGATACCGGCCTCGCCTGCACCACGCGCCGCCGGTTGCGGATGATGGTTCGGTGCGGGTGGTACGGCGGGCGGCGCGAGCAATCCTCATCGACAGCGACGGCCGCCTGGTGCTCTTCCGGCGGACGCTGCCGAAGCGCAAGCCCTACTGGTCCACGCCCGGCGGCGGGGTGGACCGCGAGGACGGCTCGGTGGAGGCGGCGCTGCACCGCGAGCTCGCCGAGGAACTCGGGGCGACGGTCGACCGCGTCCAGCAGGTGTTCCTCACCAGCCCGCCGCGCGGCGACGGGATCGCGGTGTCGCACTTCTTCGTCTGTCGCCTGGTCTCCATGGACCTGAGCAAGCGCACCGGCGAGGAGTTCACGAACCCCGCCAAGGGCCGCTACGACGTCGAACGGATCGATCTGCACGGTAAGAAGCTCAACCGCTACGCCCTGCAACCGCCGGAGGTCAAGGAATTCATCCTCGCCAACCGCCAGGCGCTGCTGGTCGCCGCACTCACCGACGACGCACCGCCGCTGACCCTCGCCGACGACCCGGCCGCTGCCGCCGCCGTCCCACCCACGCGGTCCGAGACGGCAACCGGCTCCGCTGAGGCACCGGCCGCCGACGGAACCTCGGCGACCGACCAGCCCGTGGCCCCCGGCGATGCCGGCGCAGCCGAGCCGGCCCGACCATCCGGCCGGGCCCCGACGTCTCCCGAGGACGGGACGTTCGGCGAGCCCCCGGCATCCGCCGAAGCCATCCGCCCCGGCCAGGGCACTACCACCGGCCAGGGCACCACGGCCGGCAAGGCCGTGCTCACGGACAAGGCCGTGAGCACAGACGAGACCGTGAGCACGGACCAGGCCGGGATGTCCGACCAGGCCACGGCCACCGACCGGCACGGGACGGCCGGCGACGCCACGCTGTCCCAGCACGCCGGTTCCGGTGACGTCGGGGCGCCGGATGACGGATCCCCGGCCCCCTCGACCATGAACGCCGGCAACGTGGCGGAGCGGCGGCGGCGGGCCATGCCACCGATCCTGGAGATCGTCGACGGTGCGGTCGTCAACGACGGGTCCGACCCGCCGACCCAGGCGCTTCCACGCCCGCGTCGGTGGCCCCGGTGGCCGTTCCGCCGCTGACCGGTGCCGTACGCACCCACACCGCGGGTCGGCGGTGGGCCCCGTCCCGTCCGCGGGGTTAGAAGCCCAGGCGGCGTAGCTGGCGGGGGTCTCGCTGCCAGTCCTTGGCGACCTTGACGTGCAGGTCCAGGAAGACCGGCGTCCCGAGCAGCGCCTCGATCTGCCCGCGGGCCCGGGTGCCGACCGCCTTGAGTCGGGAGCCGCCGGCGCCGATGACGATCGCCTTCTGGCTGGGCCGCTCGACGAAGACGTTGACCCGCACGTCCAGCAGCGGGTTCTGCGGTGATCGGCCCTCCCGGGGGATCATCTCCTCGACGACCACCGCCAGCGAGTGGGGCAGCTCGTCGCGGACCCCTTCCAGGGCCGCCTCCCGGACCAGCTCGGCGACCATGACCTGCTCGGGCTCGTCGGTCAGCTCGCCGCCGGGGTAGAGCGCGGGCCCCTTCGGCAACCGCGCGGCCAGCAGTTCGGCGAGCACGTCCACCTGGTAGGAGCGGATGGCGCTGACCGGGACGATGTCGCTGAACTCTCCGAGGCCGGCGACGTCGAGCAGCCGCGCGCCGATCCGGTCCGCGTCGCCGACCTTGTCGGTCTTGGTCAGGATGGCCACCACCGGTGTCCGTTTCGGCAGGCGGGACAGCTCCTCGGCGATGAAGCGGTCACCGCGGCCCACGGGCTCGTCGGCGGGCATGCAGAACCCGACGACGTCGACCTCGGACAGCGTGGCCCGCACGACGTCGTTGAGCCGCTGACCGAGCAGGGTGCGCGGCCGGTGCAGGCCGGGCGTGTCGACGAGGACGAGCTGGGCGTCGGCGCGGTGCACGATGCCCCGGATGGCGTGCCGGGTCGTCTGCGGCCGGCCGCTGGTGATGGCGACCTTGGTGCCGACCAGGGCGTTGGTCAACGTCGATTTGCCGGCGTTGGGCCGGCCGACGAGGCAGGCGAACCCGGACCGGAACTCGATCGGGGTCGTGCCGCCGGGGGCGGGGCTTGGGGTCGGCACGCTAGCTGGTCGCCCTGCGGCGGGCCACGCCGTCGGTGCCACCGAGGAAGACGGGGACGCCGGCGCCGAACTCGGCAAGAGTAGCGAGATCATCGCTCGCAATTTCGTCACCCTCGGTGACAACGGCCGCGGCCTCGAAGCGGCGCGCCCCGCTGGAGACCGCCGCGGCCACGGCCGCCCGCAGGGCCGAGATCGCCAGCTCGGGCCGGCTCAGGCCGACGGTGGCGGCGGCGTAGGTGCGGCCGTCGGTGTCGCGCAGGGCCGCGCCCTCGGCGCGCCGACCGTCGGGGACGTGGGCGCGCAGCCGCGCCGAGCGGGCCAGGACGAGCAGCTTCGCGTCCTCCGCGGCCAAGTCGAGGGCCGCCCCGGCGGGCGCGGTCGCCGGCCTGGTCGGATCTGGGGTCACGAGATCACCTTTCCGTGCTGTGATGAGCGCCCGGCCGGCTCACCGCTGTCTGCTCCGCCCGGGGCCGGGTCATCGGCGCGGGCCTGCGGGCGCGGCGGGCGGCTGACGACGATCGTGCCGATCTGGTTGCGCCGGCCGGCCGCCCGTTCCGCGGACAGCCGAAGGCCGCCGACCGTCACCGTCGCGCCCGGGATGGGCACCCGCCCCAGGGCGGTGGCCAGCAGGCCGCCGACGGTCACCGAGTCGTCCGCGCCGGGCAGCTCGTCGACGTCGAAGTCGAACAGTTTGGCGAGGCCGTCCACGTCGAGCCGGGCGGTGACCCGGGCCGTATCGGGATCGAGCCACTCCACCGGTGCCACCTCGCTGTCGTACTCGTCGGTGATCTCGCCGACGATCTCCTCGAGGATGTCCTCGATGGTCACGAGCCCGGCGGTCCCACCGTACTCGTCGATGACGATCGCCATGTGGGTCCGCGACGCCTGCATCTCCCGCAGCAGATCGTCGGCGGGCTTGCTCTCCGGCACGAGCACGGGCGCACGCATGATCTCGGCGATGGGGCCGTCCTCGTCGCCATCGCGCTCGTGGCGGACCATGTCCTTGAGGAAGGCGATCCCCACGACGTCGTCGACGCTTTCGCCGATCACCGGGATCCGGGAGAAGCCACTACGCAGCGCGAGCGAGAGGGCCTGGCGGACGGTCTTCATCGACTCGATGAACACCATGTCCGGCCGGGGCACCATCACCTCCCGGACGAGGGTGTCCCCCAGCTCGAACACCGACGCGATCATGTCGCGTTCCCCGCGCTCGATGACCTCGTTCTCCTCGGCGAGGTCGACCAGGTCACGCAGCTCCGCCTCGGAGGCGAAGGGCCCGTCGCGGAACCCGGGACCCGGAGTGACGGCGTTACCCAGCGCGATGAGCAGACGCGGCAGCGGCCCGAAGATCCGGGCGAGGCGGACGGTGAGCCCCGCGGTGGCGAGCGCGACCGCGGGCGCGTGCTGGCGGCCGAGCGTCCGGAACATCACCCCGACGAGGATGTAGGCGATCAGGGTCGCCACCAGCGTGCCCAGCCCGACCGCGGCGAGGCCCGTGCCGTAGGCGTGCGCGAACAGGATCGTCAGGCAGGCGGCGGCGAGCATCTCGCCGACGATCCGCAGGAGCAGCAGCAGCGCGAGAAAACGGCCGGGGTCGGCCACCACGGTGGCGAGGTTCGCCGCGCCCGCCCGCCCCTGGCGCGCGAAGTTCTCCACCGACACCCGCGACACCCTGGTCAGGGCTGCGTCCACACAGCCGAGCCCCGCGGCGGCAAGGGAGGCGACCACCGTGATGAAGACAAGAAGAAGATCGCCGGAGCTCATCGGCTCCCCCGTGCCGGGGTCAGCGCGCGGCGGTGGGGCCGGGCTCTCCAGCTCCGTCCGCACCGTCCGCACCGTCGGCGGGACGTTTCCCGCCGACGGCCTCCACCGCGACGTCCCAGGACGCCAGCAGCTTGTTCTGGATCTTCAACATCTCGCGTTCCTCGTCCGGCTCGGCGTGGTCGTACCCGAGCAGGTGCAGGATGCCGTGGGTACACAGCAGATGCAGCTCGCGTTCGCGGGAGTGCCCCGCCTGCTCCGCCTGACGACGCGCGACCTCGGGGCAGAGCACCACGTCACCGAGCAGCGTCGTGGGGTCGTCATCGGCCGACTCCGACCAGGACGCGTCGAACGCGTCGTCCTGGGCGAAGGACAGCACGTCGGTCGGGCCCTCCTCGCCCATGTACCGCACGTGCAGGTCGGCCATGGCCTTCTCCTCGACCAGCATCACCGACAGCTCCGCGAGCGGGTTCACCTTCATCGCGTCGAGCACGAACCGGGCGAGCGCCGTCAGCCGGATCTCGTCGACGTCGTTCGCGCCTGACTCGTTGGCGACGAACACGGCCATCAGCTGTCCTCTCCGAGCCCCGGCACCGGCACCGTCACCGTCGCTCCCGGCGGCTCGGGCGGCCGGGAGCCGCCGGGGCACCGGCACTGTCCTCGACGGCGTCCCAGCGGGCGTACGCGTCGACGATCTCGCCCACCAACCGGTGGCGAACTACGTCGGAGCTGGTCAGGGACGCGAAATGGACGTCCTCGACACCGTCGAGGATCTCCCGGACGACCCGCAGCCCGCTGCGGGTGCCGCTGGGCAGGTCCACCTGGGTGACGTCACCCGTCACCACGATCTTGGCCCCGAAGCCGAGCCGGGTGAGGAACATCTTCATCTGCTCGGGCGAGGTGTTCTGCGCCTCGTCGAGGATGATGAAGGCGTCGTTCAGGGTCCGGCCGCGCATGTAGGCCAGCGGGGCAACCTCGATCGTCCCGGCCTGAATCAGCCGCGGGATCGAGTCCGGGTCGATCATGTCGTGCAGCGCGTCGTAGAGGGGCCGCAGGTACGGGTCGATCTTCTCGTACAGGGTGCCCGGCAGGAAGCCGAGTCGCTCCCCCGCCTCGACCGCCGGCCGGGTCAGGATGATCCGGTTGACCTTCTTGGCCTGCAGTGCCTGAACCGCCTTCGCCATCGCCAGGTACGTCTTGCCGGTACCGGCGGGCCCGATCCCGAACACGATCGTGTGGTGGTCGATCGCGTCGACGTAACGCTTCTGGTTGAGCGTCTTGGGCCGGATCGTCCGGCCCCGGTTCGACAGGATGTTGAGGGTGAGGACCTCGGCGGGCCGTTCCTCGGAACCGCTGCGCAGCATCGCCAGGGAATGGTCGACGTGCTGCGGGCTGAGCTCGGTGCCCGCGTCGAGCAGCGCGATGAGCTCCGCGAACAGCTTCGTGGCCAGCTCGTTCTCCGCCGGCGGACCGGT
The DNA here is from genome assembly GCF_025403405.1 of Frankia tisae. Classification (GTDB taxonomy): domain Bacteria; phylum Actinomycetota; class Actinomycetes; order Frankiales; family Frankiaceae; genus Frankia; species Frankia tisai. The sequence goes on along the minus strand of NZ_JANEZT010000090.1, from coordinate 12,692 downwards.
GATGGTGATCTCGTTGCCGCGCACGTGGATGTCCGAGGAAAACGCCCGCTCGACGGTGCGCAGCAGCTCGTCCTGGTGGCCCAGCAGGCTCACCATGCTGTGCGGGCCGGGGACGACGATGCGCGTCGTGACCGGAGCGGGCGACGCGACGGGTGGCGTGACGGATTCGGGCATAGAGAGCGGCCAGCTACGGCCGCGGCACCTCTCGGGATCGATAGCCGTGGTGGGTGGTGCGACGCGGCGGCCTGGCATCAGGTCGGCGCCCTGCCGAGGCAGGAGCCGCCCGCCGCAAGCCAGCCGCGGGCTCTACCCCGCCAGTCTATCCATCATCACGCCGAGCGTCCCAGCGGCCGAGATCCGCCAGGACGACCGAGGACGCGACCACGCCGGCGGTGGAGGTACGCAGCACGGTCGGACCCAGGCGCGCCACCGCGGCGCCGGCCCGGCGCAACGCCTCCACCTCTGCGTCGGCGATGCCGCCTTCGGGCCCCACGACCAGCAGAATCTCCGCCGCCTGCCCGGTCTGCGCCGCCGCCGGGACGGCCGCCGCCATCCCACCGACGTCCTCGGCGCCCACGTCCGCGGCGCCCACGTCCGCGGCGCCGAGGCGGGCCAGGCCCACCAGCGGCTCGTCAGCCTGCTCGTGCAGCACGACGGTGAGGGCCGCCGACGCCACCCGCCGGGTCAGTTCCGCCGCCCCGACGAGGGCACCGACCACCGGCCAGTGCAGTCGGTGGGACTGCTTCGACGCCTCCGCCGCGGCCCGGACCCAGCGTTCCCTGGCCCGTGCGCCACGCTCGCCCTCCCAGCGGACCACTGACCGCGTCGCCGACCACGGCACGATCTCGTCGACGCCGACCTCGGTCAGCATCTCCACCGCCCGCTCACCGCGATCGCCCTTGGCCAGCGCCTGCACAACGACGAGACGCGGATGGGGCGCCGCCGCGTCGACCCGCCGGCGCACCGCGCAGTCGATCTCGTCGCGCCGGACCGCCACGACGGCGCACTCCAACCCCGCCCCGTAACCGTCGGTGACGTCCACCGACTCGCCTGGCCGCAACCGGCGCACCGTCGCCGCATGACGCCCCTCGGGGCCGGCCAGGGTGAACACGTCCGCGGTGGGCAGCGGGGACAGCCGGAACAGCGCGTTGGTCAGTGGAGATCCTCTCCACGGGGAACGAGCGTCGGGCGGCCCTGGGGCCGACCGTGACGGCGGGTCAGCGCCCGCGCCGCGAGCCGCGACGGCGGAACAACCCGCTCGCGCCGCCGCCGGCGGAGCCGCCCACGATCGCGGGCGCCTCCTCGTCGCGGATCTTCGCCAGCTCCCGCAGCAGCCGCTCCTGCTCGGCGTCCAGCTTCGTCGGCGTCTCCACGTTGATGTGGATGTGCAGGTGCCCTCGCCCGGCGGCGCGCAGGTGCGGGACGCCACGGCCGGCGAGCTTGATGACCTCGCCCGGCTGGGTGCCCGGCTTCACCGCGATGGTCTCGGTGCCGTCGAGGGTCTCCAGGGTGGCGGAGGTGCCCAGCGCCGCCGAGGTCATCGGCAGCGGCAGCTCACAGTGCAGATCGTCGCCCTCGCGGGTGAACACCTGATGCTGGCGCTCGGAGACCTCGACGTAGAGGTCGCCGGGCGGCCCACCACCGGGACCGACCTCGCCCTCCCCGGACAGCCGGATGCGCATCCCGTCCTCGACACCGGAGGGAATCTTCACCGTCAGGGTGCGGCGCTTGCGGACCCGACCGTCCCCACCGCAGTCGCGGCAGGGATGCTCGATCAGCGTGCCGGTACCCGAGCAGCGCGGGCAGGGACGAGAGGTCACCATCTGCCCGAGAAAGGATCGGGTGACCTGCTGAACCTCCCCCCGACCGCCGCAGGTGCCGCAGGTCGAGGGGTGGGTGCCGGGGGCAGCCCCGGCACCGGTGCAGGTCGAGCACACGGCCGCCGTGTCCACGGTGATCTCGCGGGTGGCGCCGAAGGCGGTCTCGGCCAGGTCCAGCTCGATCCGCAGCAGCGCATCGTTGCCGCGCCGGACCCGGGAGCGGGGGCCGCGGGCCGTCCCGCCGCCGAAGAAGGCGTCCATGATGTCGCCGAGCCCGCCAAAACCGGCGCCGAACGGCGAGCCGGCACCCCCACCACCACCGGGCGCGAGCGGGTCACCGCCCAGGTCGACGATCTGGCGCTTCTCCGGGTCAGAGAGCACCTCGTAGGCTGCGGTCACCCCGCGGAAACGCTGCTGCGCTTCCGGGTCGGGGTTGACGTCTGGATGCAGTTCCCGGGCAAGTTTGCGGTAGGCCCGTTTGATCTCGTCGTTCGACGCGTCTCGGCGCACGCCGAGCACTGCGTAGTAGTCCACGGCCATCAGTCGGCACCCAAGAGTTCACCCACGTATTTGGCGACGGCCCGGACGGCCGCCATCGTCCACGGATAGTCCATGCGCATCGGGCCGACCACTCCCATTCCGCCCAGGGCGAAAGGACCGCGGCCATAGCCGGTGGCCACCACTGCAGTCGTCCGCAGGGCGTCCACGTCCGTCTCTCGACCGATGCGTACCGTTACAGTACCGGTCTCGCGGGCCGAGCCGATGAGCTTCATCAACACGACCTGCTCCTCGAGCGCCTCCAGTATCGACCGCAACGAATCGGCGAAGTCGACCGAGGCCCTGGTGAGGTTCGCCGTGCCGGCCATGGCGAGGCGCTCCTCCGGGCGCTCCGCCAGGGATTCCAGCACCACCCCGGTCATCGTCGCCAGGCACGGCCGCAGCTCGGGGCGGGTCTGGTCGGCCAGGATGGCGACGACCTCGGGTGCGTCGGCCAGCCGTTGGCCGGCCAGCGCGCAGTTGAGGGTAGCCCGGAGCTCGCCTGCGATCTCGTCGTCCACGGGCGTGAGGCTGTCGATGATCCGCTGCTCGACCCGCCCGGTATCAGTGATCATCACCATGAGCATCCGGCGCGGTCCGAGGGTCACAACCTCGATGTGCCGGACGCTGCTGCTCGACAGCGACGGGTACTGCACCACCGCCACCTGGCGGGTGAGCTGGGCGAGCAGGCGAACCGAGCGGCGCACGACGTCATCGAGGTCGACCGCGCCCTCCAGGAAGCTCTGGATGGCCCGCCGCTCGGCCCGGGACAGCGGCTTCACCCCGGACAACCGGTCGACGAACAACCGATAGCCCTTGTCTGTCGGAATACGCCCGGCACTGGTGTGGGGCTGCGTGATGTAGCCCTCTTCCTCCAGCGCGGACATGTCATTACGGACAGTAGCCGGCGAGACGCCGAGATTATGACGCTCCGCCAGCGCCTTGGAACCCACCGGCTCGTTACTGAGGACAAAATCCTCCACGATCGCCCGTAGGACTTCGAGCCGCCGATCCTCTAGCACGCGGTCGCACCCCCTTCACCAAGCGGGACGTGGCCGGGCCACGGTGCGCGCACCTGCACCGACGGACACCAGGCCTGGCACTCGGCCGCAGTGAGTGCCAAGTGTAGCCGCCGGCCCTGTTTGAAGCACAGAACATGAGCCGCTCCACGAATGGCGGGTGAGGAGCTGGCAACATCCTTCCCACCGAACGACCACGGGGGTATCCCGGTTCCGCATCGCCGCAGCCACGCCCGATCGGGTGCCGGTCAGTCGGGTAGCAGCGCCCGAACCACCGTGTCGGTGAGCAGGCGACCGCGCCGGGTCAACCGCACTCGGTCGAACTCGAGCGCGCCCGGTTCGACCAGGCCGGATCGGGCGAGGTCCGCGCAGGCCGCCAGCCCGGCTTCGTCAAGCTCGGCGACGCCGAGCCCCTCCGCCAGCCGCACCCCCAGCATGACGCGCTCGACCCGGCGGGTGGACGCGTCGAGTTCCTCGCGCGCCGCAGCCGGACTGCGCTGGGCGGCGAGGCGGGCGGCGTACTCCGCCGGATGGCGCACGTTCCACCACCGCACGCCGCCGACGTGGCTGTGAGCCCCCGGGCCGAAGCCCCACCAGTGATCGCCTCGCCAGTAGCCCAGGTTGTGCCGGCACCGGGTGGCCGAATCCCGCGACCAGTTGCTGACCTCGTAGTTGGTCAGCCCGGCGGAGGTGAGGATCTCGTCGGCGAGCAGGTACCGGTCGGCGAGCAGGTCGTCGTCCGGCTCGAGCAGCTCGCCGCGGCGCACCCGGCGCGACAGCTTGGTGCCCTCCTCCACGGTCAGCGCGTAGGCGCTGACGTGGTCCGGCCCCAACTGCACGGCCGCCCGCAGGCTCGCCGCCCAGTCGGCCTCGGACTCGCCCGGAGCCCCGTAGATCAGGTCGAGGCTCACCTGTTCGAACCCGGCCTTGCGCGCCCAGCGCATCACCTCGGAGACCCGCCCGGGGGTGTGCCGGCGATCCAACGCCGCCAGCACATGCGGCCGGTCGCTCTGCATGCCGAACGAGATCCGCGTGTAGCCCGCTGCGCGCAGCTGCTCGAGCTGGGCCGGATCGACCGACTCCGGGTTCGCCTCGGTGGTGACCTCCGCGCCGGCGGCGAGCCCGAACTCGGCGTCCAGGGCACGCAGCAGGCGGGCGAGGTCGCCCGCGGAGAGCAGGGTCGGCGTGCCCCCGCCGACGAACACGGTCGAGATGGCCACGTCGACGTCGCCCAGCACCGCCCGGGCCAGCCGGATCTCCTGCGTGGCGATGTCGACGAAGGTCGTCAGGCCCACCGAGGAGACCAGCGCGCCGCCCAGGTCCGCCGCCGTGTAGGTGTTGAAGTCACAGTAGCCACAGCGCGCCGCGCAGTAGGGCACGTGCACGTATGCCCCGAACGCGCGCTCGGCCAGCTCGGCCAGCGCGGCCGACGGGAGAGCGCCGTCGTCGGGCGGAGGTGACCCGTCGGGAGGCTTTTGTGGCATGCCCCCAGTGTGCCCCCAACGCAGGGGGTTGTAGCAACGCCACGTTTGTCAAGCGCACGAGCGGGCCGCCGATGGCCACGCCGGGACCACATCGGGACCAGCATCGGGAAGAGCCAGCCCGGCGGCATGGACGAGACGTCGAGCACGTTTTGTCACCGTTGTGTACGGAAGATCGGATATGGGTGGGCCATCGTGAGCCGGTCGAGCCCGATGCGAAAAGATCAGGCCATGGACGATGACGCACGGGCCGTTCTCGAGGAGATCTCCGAGCTGCTCCCGCCCCGAACCACCGTGTATCGTTCCGGCGCCGCCGCGCCCGTCGGTGACCGTCCGGTCGCCGAACCGGCGACCGAACCGATCCGCCTGCCGGCGAGCCCGCTGTAGGTCACTTGGCCGTCGCGGACTTCCCGGTGTCGGTGGACAGTGCGGCGATGAACGCCTCCTGCGGGACCTCGACCCGCCCGATGGTCTTCATCCGCTTCTTGCCCTCCTTCTGCTTCTCCAGCAGCTTGCGCTTGCGGGTGATGTCACCGCCGTAGCACTTGGCCAGCACGTCCTTGCGGATCGCCCGGATGTTCTCCCGGGCGATGATCCGGCTGCCGATCGCCGCCTGGATCGGCACCTCGAACTGCTGGCGGGGGATCAGCTCGCGCAGCTTGGTCGTCATCGCCACACCGTAGGAGTACGCCTTCTCCCGGTGGACGATGGCCGAGAAGGCGTCGACGGTCTCGCCCTGCAGGAGGATGTCGACCTTGACCAGGTCGGCGAGCTGCTCCCCGGCCTGGTCGTAGTCGAGGCTGGCGTATCCCCGGGTGCGGGACTTCAACGCGTCGAAGAAGTCGAAGATGATCTCGCCGAGCGGCAGGGTGTACTTGAGCTCGACCCGGTCGGCCGACAGGTAGTCCATCCCCTTGAGCACGCCGCGCCGGCCCTGGCAGAGCTCCATGACCGCGCCGACGAAGTCGGTGGGCAGCAGCAGCATCGCGTCGACGATCGGTTCGTACACCTCGGCGATCTTGCCGCCGGGCCAGTCGCTGGGGTTGGTCACGGTGACCTCGGAGAGATCCTCCATCACCACCCGGTAGACGACGTTCGGCGCGGTGGAGATCAGCGTCAGGTTGAACTCGCGCTCGAGGCGCTCCCGGACGATCTCCAGGTGCAGCAGGCCGAGGAAGCCGCAGCGGAAGCCGAAGCCGAGCGCCGCCGACGTCTCCGGCTCGTAGGTCAGGGCGGCGTCGTTGAGCTGGAGCTTGTCGAGCGCCTCCCGCAGCGCCGGGTACTCGCTGCCGTCGATCGGGTACAGCCCCGAATACACCATCGGCAGCGGATCCCGGTAGCCGCCGAGCATCTCCGTGGCCGGATTGCGGGCGGTGGTGACGGTGTCGCCCACCCGGGCCTGGCGGACGTCCTTCACCCCGGGGATGACGTAGCCGACCTCGCCGACCGACAGCGAGCCCGTCGGATGCGGATCCGGCGAGATCACCCCGACCTCGAGCGTCTCGTGGCTGGCGCCCGTCGACATCATCAGGCAGCGGTCCCTGGTGGTCAGGGTGCCGTCGATGACCCGGACGTAGGTGATGACGCCGCGGTAGATGTCGTAAACGCTGTCGAAGATCATCGCACGGGCGGGTCCGGCGGGGTTGCCGACCGGCGCGGGCACCTGCCGGACGATCTCGTTGAGCAGCTCCGGCACGCCCTGGCCGGTCTTTCCCGACACGCGCAGCACGTCGCCCGGGTCGCAGCCGATGATCGCCGCGATCTCCTCGGCGTACTTCTCCGGCTGGGCGGCCGGCAGATCGATCTTGTTCAGCACGGGAATGATGGTCAGGTCGTTCTCGATGGCGAGGTAGAGGTTCGCCAGCGTCTGGGCCTCGATCCCCTGCGCGGCGTCAACCAGCAGGACCGCGCCCTCGCAGGCAGCCAGCGACCGGCTCACCTCGTAGCTGAAGTCGACGTGGCCGGGCGTGTCGATGAGATGCAGGACGTAGTCCCGCCCGTCCTGCGCCCGCCAGGGCAGCCGCACGTTCTGGGCCTTGATCGTGATCCCACGCTCGCGCTCGATGTCCATCCGGTCGAGGTACTGGGCGCGCATGTTGCGCGCGTCGACGACCCCGGTCACACCGAGCATCCGGTCGGCAAGGGTCGACTTGCCGTGGTCGATGTGGGCGATGATGCAGAAGTTGCGGATCATCGCGGGGTCGGCGCCGGGCGCCAGGTGCGGGGCTACGGACACGCGGAAGGTTCTCGTTTCGCTCGCGGTGGTCACGGGAGCGTGTCCCGTGCCGGGATCTGGGTCGACCTGTCCTTCATCGTGCCAGGAGCCGGCGCGGAGGTTGCGCCGGTGCACCGGCCGCCACCGATTTGGTATTCTGGGCGCCGCCTTGGTGGGCCGCATCGCCGTGCCAAGCGGTCCGGCCGCTCCGCCCCCCGGTGACACCGGGTTCGGCGCAGGTGGCCGGCTTGCTGAGGCGCCGGTAGTCCGGGCCGCCGTGCGCGGCCGGCATCCGTATGATGACGTGTCCGCACCATCCCGACTCGACAACCAGAGGTTCCTCCGCGTGGCCAACATCAAGTCGCAGATCAAGCGCAACCTCACCAACGAGAAGCGGCGGCTGCGCAACAAGGCTGTCAAGTCCGAGCTCAAGACGCACGTGCGCCGCTTCCGCGACGCGGTCGAGGCGGGCGACGCCGATCGCGCCAGCGAGACCCTTCGGGCCGCCTCCCGCAAGCTGGACAAGGCCGTCAGCAAGGGTGTCATCCACCCGAACCAGGCCGCCAACAAGAAGTCGGCGCTGGCCCGCGCGCACGCTAGCCTGGCCGCCAGCTGAAACCGCGCGGCGGAGCCGGGGCGCCACGGGTGCTCCGGCTTTTCTGCGTGCCCACGCTGCCCGCCGCCCTCAGTGTGACCAGCACGACGCCTACCAGCGTGACCAGCACGACGCCTACTGGGTAGCCGGATCGCCATCCGCCGGATCGCGGTCCGCCGGGTGGAGCATCTGGTCGAGCACCTCGTGGTAGCCGACCATCGCGGCGACGGCCAGCGGCAGGACGCCCACCACCCAGGCGCTCGCCAGATCTCCCAGCGCGACGACCACCGTGACCAGTGCGGTGACGGTCATGAGCAGCGCGCGCATCCAGCCGGCGGGCAGGACCCGCAGCCCGAACCAGCCGCCTGGCGGCGGCGCGTCGGAATCGTCAGGCTCCCCGGCGTCGTGCCCCTGAGCCGGCCCGGGCCGGCCACCCGCACCGCCCTTCGACGGGGACGACCCGCCCGGCGGTGGCTGTGCCCCGGTCATGGACGCCCGCCGCGGTGGGCCCGGTCCCGGGGGAAGGACCGCGCCGCGGCCACCTCGCGCAGGAGCTTCTCCAGCGCGTAACCGGCGTCCACGGACGCCCCCTTCACACCGGCGTCCGCCGTCGCCGACGCGCGCAACGCGAGCCCCAGGCCCGGATCGGACCAGGCACGCGCCGAACGCTGCGCCTTCTCGACCTTCCAGTCGGGCATGCCGAGCGCGCGGGCGAGGTCCCACTTCGTCCCCGGACCCGCCGAGGACACCCGAGCGAGATCCCGCAGGCCGCCGGCGACGGCGCTGGAGATCAGCACGGCCGCGGTCCCCCCCTCCATCGCCTGGCGCAGCAGCGTCAACGCCTGCGGCAGGTCACCGCCGATGATCGCGTCGGCGACAGCAAACCCGCTGGCCTCGGCGCGCCCCCGGTGGAAGCGGGCCACCGCGGCCTCGTCCAGCAGGCCGCCCTCGGTGTCGGCGACGAGCTGGTCGCACACGGCGGCGAGCTCGCGCAGATCGCCGCCGACGGCATCGAGCAGGGTCCGCACGGCGCCATCGCTGATCCGCCCGCCGAGGCGGCGGACCTCGGCGACCACGAAGTCGTGCCGGTCCCGCGGCCTGGTGATCTTCGCGGCCGGGATGACCCGGGCGCCCGCCGCCTTCATGGCGTCGGCCAGCTTGCGATTCTTCACCGCGCCGCTGTGCACGAGCACCAGGATGACGTCGTCGAGGGGATGGCTGAGGTAGGCCAGCAGCGCGTCGCGCAGCTCCTCCCCGAGGTCCTGCACCCCCCGGACGACAACCGCCCGGCCACCGCCGAACATCGACGTGGCACCGAGATCCACCACGTCCGCCTCGGTGAGCTCGGCGGCCGCCCGGTCCACGATCTCCACCTCGGGATCGCGGGCACGGGCCGCGTCGAGCACCTCGCGAACGGCTCGACCCACGAGCAGGTCCTCGTCGCCGGTGACGAGCACGAGCGGGGGCGCTGGAGAAGCTGGCACGCGGGTGAGCATGTCACGATCCGTTCCCCGACCGGCGACGCACCACCGAGACCGGGTCGCGCTGCGCCGCGAGCCGGGCCGACGGATTCGCTCCGGGCTCGGGACATCGCTGGCCCGGTTGGCCGGTTCCGGGCGGTGTCCCCGGTGCGACCACGGCGAGCGCCCCGTCCCGGTCGGTCCGGGCGACGGACATCCCGGCCCGCCGCAGCGTGCGCAGGGTCGATGCCGCCGGATGGCCGTAGTCGTTGCCCATGCCGACGCTGATCAGCGCGAAGCGGGCTCCGGTCGCCGCGAGAAAAGCGGAATCCTGATTGGCGGACCCGTGGTGCGGAACCTTGAGGACGTCGGCCCGCAGCCCGGCCCGGGCCTGTGGGTCGCCGACCAACAGCCGTTGAGCGGTTGCCTCCACATCCCCGGTGAGCAGGATGCTCGCGGCGCCGACCCGGGCGGACAGCACCAGGCTGTCGTTGTTGGGATCGCTGTCGGTGCCGTGCAGGACGATCCGGGGCGCCAGCACCGTCCAGCAGACCGCGCCTGCCTGGCCCCCCGCGCCGGCTCCGATGGTGCGCAGCGGCACACCCGCCCGGTCCACCCATCGACGGACCGAACGCCACTGGCCCGCCGGCTCCCGCAACGGGCCGACCAGCACCTCCCCCACCGGCAGCCGGCCGAGTACCCCGGGAAGCCCGTCGACGTGATCCGCGTGCAGGTGGCTCAGGACAATCATCGGTAGGCGGCGCACGCCGAGCTCGTCGAGGCAGCGGGCGAGCAGGTCCGGATCAGGCCCCGCGTCGACCAGCACCGCACTGCCGGGCCCGGCAGACAGCACCAGCGCGTCCCCCTGCCCGACGTCGCAGGCCACCACCCGCCAGCCGGCGGGTGGCCACGAGGCGAACCGCTCGACGACGGCGCAGCGCGCCAGGAGCAGGCCGACGACGGCCGCGGCGGCCGCCCGGCGCCCCCACCGCCGGCGCAGTACCGCCACCGCGGCGACCACGGCGAGCGCCGCCGCGGTGGCCCCCAGGACTCCCGCGGGCCAGCCGACAGTGGCCGCCGGGAGGTGGGCGCAGCGACGCGCGACCGTCACCAACCACCAGCAGGGCAGGTCCGCGACGTGGGCAAGCAACCGCGCGAGCGGCAGCGACACGGCGGCGACGATCAGGACTCCGATGCCCAGCACGGTCGCCGCGGGCACCGCCACCACGGCGAGGACGTTCGCGGGGATCGCGATCAAGCTCAGGCCGCCGCCGATCCACGCCAGCAGCGGCGTGCAGGCGAGCTGCGCGGCCGCCGCCACCGCGAGCACCTCGGCGAGCCGATCGGGCAGCCGCCGCGCGAAGGCTGCGTGCCACCCCGCCGCAAAAACGATCATTCCGCCGGTGGCCAGGACGGACAGCGCGAAGCCGACGGAGACCGCGAGGGCGGGCTGCGCCAGGACGAGCACGGCGACGCTCGCGGCGAGGGCGGGCAGGACTGCCCGAGGCCGACCGACGGCGAACGCCGCCAGTCCGATGAGCCCCATCACGGCGGCACGCAGCACACTGGCGGAGGGCCGGGCGAGCACGACGAACCCGAGCAGCGCGGCCGCGCCGCCCGCCGCCCGCCAACGCAGACCGCGCCGCGCCCAGGCCGACACGACCAGGGCGGAGGCGGTGACGACGGCGACGTTGCCGCCGGAGACCGCGGTCAGATGTGACATCCCGGCCTGGCGGAAGTCGGCACGCAGGCCCTCGTCGAGGCCGGAGACATCCCCGACGACGAGTGCCGGGAGCAGGCCCCGTCGCGGTTCGGGCAGCCCAGCAGCCGCATCGCGCAGGCCGGCCCGCAGCCGGCCGGCGAAACGCTGCAGCGCGGTGGGTTTCCCCCGCAGGCGTGGCGCTCCGGTGGCCAGCACGACCGCGGCAACGGTGTCACCGGCCCGGGGAACGGCGAAGCGGCCGACGACATCCAGATGCTGGCTGGGCAGCAGACCACCCCAGCCGGTACCGCGCCCGAGCAGGACCGCCGAGACGTGCAACCGCACCGCGACGGGCCCGGCGGCGACCCCCTCCAACCGGATGGGCACGACGAACGTCGTGGCGGCGCCCGTCGGCGGACCGACCGAGGGCGCGGACGTGGCGGCCCGTCGCGGATCGTCCGTGACCACGGCCCGGGCAGTCATCGCCGCCTCCCGCCGCACCAGGTCGGCGAGCGGGCCCGTGTCGCCGGGACGCGTCGCCAGCCCGCCGGCGAGGACTCCAGCGGCAAGGAACACCATGGCTGCCAGGGCCGCTGCGGCAGCCGGGGGCAGGGGGTCACTGTCACCGTCGATGGGCGCCGACGATGCGCTGCGCCCGCTGCCGGTACGGCGAACGCTCACCAGGCGGGCCCGGACCAGCAGGCCCACCGGCACCGTCAGGACTGCGGCGGCGGCGGCGGCGAGCGCGGCGTCCGGCAGCGACCAGCGGACCGCGACCGCGGCGCCGGCCCAGGCCGCCAGCGCGGGCATGACCAGCCGGGCGTCGGCCGGCTGCGCCGAGGGCGACGGCGGAGGCAGTGCGAGGCCGGTCTCCATACCCAGCGCGACCATCGCCGCGTCACACCTTCACCAGCGGCAGCAGGTCCGCCAGCCGCTTGTCACCGAGGCCTGTGACCTCCCCCAGCTGTTCCGGCGAGCGGAAGGGACCATGCTCGGTGCGCCACGCAACGATGCGCCCTGCCAGCACCGGACCGACTCCGGGCAGGCCATCGAGCTGCTCGGAGCTGGCGCTGTTCAGGTCGATCTGACCGCCCTGCCCGCCCCCGCCGCCATCGGAGCCGCCGCCGCTCGTACCAGCTGCGGCGGACGCGACGGGCGCCGGGACGGCCATGGCGGGCGGGGGCCCGGGGCGGCCGTCGACGAGGATCTGTTCACCGTCGACCAGCACCCGGGCGAGCCCGATGCCGGTCGTGTCCGTGCCGGCGAGCACTCCCCCGACCCGGTCGATCGCGTCGACCACCCGCGATCCGGCAGGCAGCCGGACCACGCCGGGCCGCGTCACCCTGCCGGCGACGTCGACCACCACCTCAGCAGCCGCGCCGGTGCTGGCCGCCGGGGACGCGACCGCGCCCACCGCGCCCACCGCGGCGGTCCGGCCGACGGCCGTCCTGGCGTCGGCAGAGCCCCCGTCCGGGGTCCCGTCCGGCGCCGCGACCACCATCGAGGGCCGCCGGGCCGGCGCGGCGACTGGCACCGGCCGGTGCTGCCAGGCGAACCAGGTGGCGAGGAGCGCGGCTGCGAGCGCAACCAGGGCAAGGACCAGCGTCGCGCTCGCGGCCGGCGCCGTCACCACGCCGCGCAGGCTGGCCGGCAACCGGTGCGTCAGTCGCTCGCGAACCCCAGGCCAGCCACGCTCCGACGGGACGGGGCGATCGACGATGACGCCGCCATCGGTGCCACGCGGGGTGGATCGCCCGTCGGCGTCGTCGCGGTCGGCCCATCCCAGGGCAGCGCCGTCGGTGTCGTCGTCGTCGGCGTCGGGCCACTCGTCGTCGTCGGCGGCGAAGAGGCCTTCGCGTACCC
>NZ_JANEZT010000008.1 GCF_025403405.1 Frankia tisae | reverse complement strand
GATGAAGGTCCTGGTCGTCGGCTCCGGCGGGCGCGAGCACGCCCTCTGCCGGGCGCTCGCTCGCGACCCGAGGGTCGACGCGCTGGTGTGCGCGCCGGGCAACGCCGGCACGGCGGAGCTCGCCGAACCCCGCCCACTCGACGTCGCCGACCCGGACGCGGTCGCGGAGCTCGCCGAGCGGGTCGGCGCCGATCTCACCGTGATCGGTCCGGAGGTGCCGCTGGTCGCCGGGGCCGTCGACGAGCTGCGCGCCCGCGGCCTGCCGGTGTTCGGGCCGAGCGCCGCCGCGGCCCGGCTGGAGGGCAGCAAGGCGTTCGCCAAGGGGGTCATGACCGCCGCGGGCGTTCCCACAGCCGCCGCCCGCGACCACACCGAGGTTGAGCCCGCACTGGCCGACCTCGACGAGTTCGGTCCGCCGTACGTGGTGAAGTACGACGGGCTGGCCGCCGGCAAGGGTGTCACCGTGACGGAGGACCGCGACGTCGCCGTCGCCGCCGTGCGCGCCAGCCTACGTGACCCGGATGACCGGGTCGTCCTGGAGGAGTATCTCGACGGCCCGGAGGTCTCGCTGTTCGCGGTCGTGACCGAGTCCGGCGCGATTTTGCCGCTGCTACCCGCTCAGGATCACAAGCGGGTCGGCGACGGCGACACCGGGCCGAACACCGGCGGGATGGGCGCGTACACCCCGCTGCCCTGGGCGTCGCACGGGCTGTCCGCGGAGATCGTGGCGACGGTGATCCGCCCGACCGTGGACGAGATGGCGCGGCGCGGCACCCCGTTCACCGGCCTGCTCTACGCCGGGCTCGCGCTGACCACCCGCGGCCCGCGGGTGGTGGAGTTCAACGTCCGCTTCGGCGATCCCGAGGTGCAGGCCATCCTCGCCCTGCTCAGCACGCCGCTGACCGACGTGCTGTCGGGGCGCCGCGCGCCGGTGTGGCGTTCGGGCGCCGCCATCAGTGTCGTCGTGGCCGCGCCGGGCTACCCGGCGGCGCCGCGCCTGGGCGACCCGATCCGCGGGCTCGCCGCCGCAGGCGCGCTGATGGGCGTCGACGTCCTGCACGCCGGGACCCGCCGGGACACCGACGGGCAGGTCGTCTCGTCCGGCGGGCGCGTGCTGTCCGTCACGGCGATCGGCTCCAACCTGGAGTCCGCGCGAGGATCTGCCTACGAGGCCGTCAGCCGGATCTCGCTGGCCGGCGCTCATTACCGAACCGATATCGGGGATCCGTCCCGGATGCGTCATGCGGCTGACGTACATCGCGCGGGCACCGCGCCGGGCGAGGACCCGACGCGGCCAAGAAAGAAGGAGTAGAGCGTGTCGCAGAGCAGCACCGGACCCGACCGTCCCCGGGTGGCCGTCGTCTTCGGGTCGCCGTCGGACACCCAGACGATGAGCAAGGCCGGCGCCACCCTGGAGCGTTTCGGCGTGCCGTACGAGCAGGTGTCGCTGTCGGCGCACCGGGCCCCCCGCACCCTCGCCGAGTACGTCGGCCAGCTGCGGGCTCGGAACATCTCGGTGGTCATCGCCGGGGCAGGCCTGGCCGCGGCGCTGCCCGGGGCCGTCGCGGCGCTGACCACGCTGCCGGTGATCGGGGTGCCGATCTCCGGTGGAGCGTTGGACGGGATGGACTCGATGCTCGCCATCGCCCAGATGCCCCCCGGCGTGCCGGTCGCCACCGTCGGGCTGAACAACTCGACGAACGCGGCGATCCTCGCCGTTCAGATCCTGGCATTGTCCGACCCCGACCTGAGCCTCAGGCTCGCCGCGTTCAAGGACGACTTCGAGCAGGCCGCGGCGGACGCCCTGAGCACGGTGGCCACCGCCGCCGCCCAGCCGTGATCGGCCGGTACACCCTGCCCGACATGGGCCGGGTGTGGTCCGAGGCACGCAAGTACGAGCTGTGGTGCCAGGTCGAGGTGCTGGTCATGGAGGCGCACGCCGCCGCCGGCCGGATTCCCGCCGACTCCGTCGCACCGGTCCGGGCGGCCCCCGCTCCCACGCCCGAAGCGGTCGCGGAGATCGAGGCCGTCACCCAGCACGACGTGATCGCCTTCCTGTCGGCCTGGGCGGACCGCACCGAGCCCCGCTCGGCCGCCGCCTACGTCCACTTCGGGATGACGTCGTCGGACCTGCTGGACACGGCGCTGGCCCTGCAGCTCGTCGAGTCGACCGATCTGCTGCTGGCCCGCGCGGACACGCTGGTGGCGGCCCTGCGCGACCTGGGCCTGGCCCACCGGGGCACCCTGCGGGTCGGGCGCACCCACGGCATCCACGGCGAGCCGACCGTCTTCGGCCACCGGGTCGCCGACCTCGCGTTCGGCCTCGCCCGCTGCCGCGACCGGCTGCGCGCGGCCCGCGCCGACGTCGCCGTCGCCAAGATCTCCGGCGCGGTGGGGACGTACTCGAACATCACCCCGGACGTCGAGGCGTACGTCGCCGGCAAGCTGGGCCTGCGCCCGACGCCGGTGGCGACCCAGGTGGTGCTGCGCGACGGCATCGCCAACTGGGTGGCGGCGCTGGCGGGGCTGGCGACCGTCTGCGAGGCGGTCGCACTGGAGGTGCGCCACGGCCAGCGCACGGAGGTCCGGGAGCTGTCCGAGCCGTTCGGCTCCGGGCAGAAGGGCTCCTCGGCGATGCCGCACAAGAAGAACCCGATCATGTCGGAGCGGATCGCCGGCCTCGCCCGGATCGTGCGGGCCCAGTACGTCCCGGTGCTGGAGGGCGTGCCGCTCTGGCACGAGCGCGACATCTCCCACTCCTCGACCGAGCGGATCGCCCTGCCGGACGCCGCCGCCGGCGTCGACTACCTGCTGCACCTGACCACCCGGCTGGTCACCGGCCTGGTCGTCGACACAGCGCGGATGCGGGCGAACCTCGACGCCACCGGCGGGCTGGTCTACACCTCGGCGGTGCTGCTGGAGCTGGTCGAGACGGGCCTGTCCCGCGAGGACGCCTACGCCATCACCCAGGCGGCGGCGATGGAGACCTGGCAGACCGGCGTGCCGTTCCGCGAAACCCTGCGCAAGCACGCCGGCGACCGCGGCCTCCCGCTCGACGAGGCCCGCCTCGACGAGGTCAGCCGCCCCGAGCGCTACACCGAGCGCCTCGGCCCCGTCTTCGACGCCCTCGCCGCCCTCACCTGAGCCGGCAAGTCCCGGGGCCCGGCCGGCCGGGCCCCGGACTTCCTTGCCGTTTTGGGGGCCTCGGCGCCTGTTTCGCCCCCCCCAAACGGCAAGGCAACCCAGCTCCCCGCCCAACGACCCGAGCCCGGTAGCCGGTCAGCGGCAGCCGGTCAGCGGGATCAGTCGACGACGGTCAGTGGATGAGGACCTCCAGGGCGACGAGGATCAGGCCGAGCAGGGAGCTGCCGGTCGCGTAGCGGGCGAGCCGCCAGCCGTCGAGGCCCGCGGCCCGGCCGGCGCGCAGGCCCCAGAGGGCCAGCAGGGCGACGCACGTCCACAGTGCCGCCTCCTGCGCGTCGTCAACGGAGGCGCCGACCAGCCGCGCGAGGACCAGCACACCCAGCGGGATGATCGAGGCCCGGACCAGCGGCCAGCTCTCCACCAGCGCCACCCAGGCCAACCGCGGGCCCCGAATCTCGGGATCCGCGTACGCATCGGCCGGGGTCAGACCGTTGTCGGGGCCGCGACCGGCGCTCAGACGGTGGCCAATCGCGTGGGCGTAGCCGTGGGCCAGCCAGAACACCGTGACCGTGACGAGGACATCGACGACGATGTCGGTCAGCGGGTAGTCTCGCGGATCCTGCGCGGCGAGCAGGCCCGCGGTGAGGACCGTGCCGTAGATCCCGTGCTCGGGGCGCCCCGCGTCCCATGGTCCCGCCATTCGCCCTCCGCCGGTTTCCGGGCGCCGGCCGCCGGATCCGGCCGACCCCGGTCCATGCTGGGGGGTGGCTGCTGGTACCGCAGGTCGGAGAACGGGCCGTCCGAACTGCACCGAGCGACTCGAACGGACAAATCGGTACGCGAACATGGCGCGGGACGCACCAGGCCACGGGTGGTGGCCGGGGTCGGTACGGTCGGGGGCATGCCGCTGACACATGAGGAGTTCGCCGGACTCACCCACCTGGGTTCGGGCAAGGTACGGGAGCTGTTCGCGGTCGGGGACGACGCCGTGCTCCTGGTCGCCAGCGACCGCATATCGGCGTTCGACGTGGTCCTGCCGACCGAGATTCCCGACAAGGGCGCAGTGCTGACCGGGCTGTCGCTGTGGTGGTTCGACCAGCTCTCCGACCTCGTCCCGTCCCACGTCATCAGCTCGAACGTGGACGAGTACCCGGCCGAGCTCGCGCCGTACACCGAGCAGCTGCGCGGCCGGTCGATGCTGTGCCGCCGGCTGGACATGGTGCTGATCGAGTGCGTGGCCCGCGGCTACCTGACCGGCAGCGGCCTGAAGGACTACCAGCGCACCGGCGCGGTCAGCGGGCACCCGCTGCCGGCCGGGCTGGTCGACGGCAGCCGGCTGCCGTCGACGATCTACACCCCGTCGACGAAGGCCCCGATCGGCCAGCACGACGAGAACATCAGCCGCGCCGACGCGGCCGGCCGGGTCGGCAACGAGCTCGCCGCCGAGCTGGAGCGGCTCACCCTGCAGATCTTCGGCCGGGCCAGCGACCTCGCGGCCGAGCGGGGCATCCTGCTCGCGGACACGAAGTTCGAGTTCGGCCACGACGCCGAGGGCACCCTGCGGCTCGCCGACGAGGTGCTCACCCCCGACTCGTCGCGCTTCTGGCCGGAGGACACCTGGTCGCCGGGTGTCTCCCAGCCGTCGTTCGACAAGCAGTACATCCGCGACTACCTGACGGGCACCGGCTGGGACAAGACCGAGCCGGGGCCGGAGCTGCCGGACGACGTCGTCGAGGCGACACGGGCCCGCTACGTCGAGGCGTACGAGCGGCTGACCGGCATCTCCTTCAAGGACTATCTCGCCACCAGCTGAGCCGAGCCCGCCGCCAGCCGAGCCGAGCCCGCCGCGCCGCGGCACGGACCTGCTGGCGGGGGAGGCAACGGTGGGGACAGCCCCACCCTGGGCCGGCGGATGGCCACAGCGGGAAGTCGGTAGCTCGCCGCAGTGACCATGAACGGCGGGAACGAGATCGTCGTTCCATGCAGACGCCGCCCCATCCGCCAGCCGTTTCCCCAGGTCCGACAGCCGGTCCGGGCCGGCCGCCCGATCTTCCCGAGGCCGGCCGGCCCGACGGCCCGACGGCCGGCGGGGACCGGCCGACGCACCTCGCCGCGCGGGCGGCACGGTGGAGTGTCCGGCATCGGCGGCTGGCCGTCGGCGGCTGGCTGCTGGGCGTCGTCCTGGCGATCGCCCTCGGCAGCATGATCGGCACCCGCACCCTGGCCGACACCGACTACAGCACCGGGCAGGACGCCCGGGCCCAGCGCATTCTCGCCGAGCACGGCTACGTCAACCCGGCCGACGAGAACGTCCTGATCCAGCGCACCACCCCCGCGGCGAGCCCGCAGGCGCTGCTGGCCGACCCGCAGATCCGTTCGGCGCTGACCGACGTCGCCGCGCGGGTCCGGGCGAGCGGGGTGGCCACCGCGCTTCGCAGCCCGCTGGCCCTGCCCGGGGTGAGCACCGACACCGGCCTGGTCTCCCACGACCTGCGCTCGGTGCTGCTGGCCTTCGATCTGAAGGGCACCGAGGACGATCCGGCGCCGGTCGAACCGACGCTGGACGCCGTCGCCGCCGTCCGCGCGGCGCATCCTGGCGTGTCGGTCGAACAGTTCGGGGACGCCAGCGCCGACAAGGCCCTGGACGCCACCGTCGGCAATGACTTCCACCACGCCGAGCTGCTCGCCATCCCGCTCACCCTCGGCATCCTGCTGGCCGTGTTCGGCGCGGTGGTCGCCGCGGTGATCCCGATGGGGTTGGCGCTGACCGCCTTCGTCGGGGCGCTCGGCCTGGTCGCCTTCGCCAGCCGGCTGTTCCCGACCGACGACACGGCGACCTCGGTGATGCTGCTCATCGGGCTCGCGGTCGGCGTCGACTACGCCCTGTTCTACATCCGCCGGGAACGCGAGGAGCGAGGCGCCGGCCACGGTCCGCAGCGCGCCCTGGAGATCGCCGCCGAGACGTCCGGGCACGCGGTGCTGGTCTCCGGTCTGACGGTCGCGGCGTCGATGGCGGGCCTGTTCATCACCGGGCTGTCCGTGTTCACCGGGGTCGCGGTCGGCACGATCATCGTGGTCCTGGTGGCCGTGCTCGGGTCGCTCACCGTGCTGCCCGCGCTGCTGTCGCTGCTCGGCGACCGGGTGGAGCTGCTGCGCCTGCCGTGGCACCGCCGTGCGGGCGGGCCCGCCCGGCGTCGTCGCCGCGCGAGGCGGCGGGACCGGGCCGGCACCGGGCCGGTCGAACCGCTGGATCCCGCCGTCCACGGCCCCGGGGACGAGCTGCTCGCGCGGCGACGCGCCTACCAGGCGCAGCTGGCCAGGCCAGGGATCATGGGTCGGCTGCTGCACCGGCCCGGGCCGGTCGCCGCGGTCGCGGCCGGCCTGCTGGTGCTGCTGGCCCTGCCCGCGCTCGGGATGCACACCGCCGAACCTGGCCTCGACGACATCCCGAAGAACCTGCCGATCATGAAGACCTACGACCGGCTCTCCACGGCCTTCCCCGGCGGCGAGGTGGCCGCCGCGGTGGTCGTCTCCGGCAACGGCAGCACAGGCAGCACCGACGTCACCACCCCGCAGGTGCGGGCGGCCATCGACGCGCTGCGCACCCGGGCGATCGCCAGCGGCCGGATGTTCGAGCCGGTGGTCGTCACGGTCACCGCCGACCATCGCGTCGCCCGGGTAAAGATTCCGATCGCGGGCAGCGGCACGGACGGGGAGTCCGTGCGGGCCCTGCACACGCTGCGGTCCACGGTGATCCCGGCGACCATCGGCGCCACGCCGGGCCTGCGCGCCGACGTCACCGGCACGACGGCCGGCTCCGCGGACTTCAACGCCCGCCTCAACAGCCGGACCCCGCTGGTCATCGGCTTCGTGATGGTGCTTGCCTTCGGGCTGCTGCTGGCCGCGTTCCGCAGCGCCGTCGTCGCGGCGGTGGCCGTCGGGCTGAACCTGCTGTCGGTGGGCGCCGCCTACGGCCTGCTGGTCGCCGTCTTCCAGCATCACTGGGCCGACGGGCTGCTCGGCTACACCTCCACCGGGGCCGTCACCAACTGGCTGCCCCTGATGCTGTTCGTGGTGCTGTTCGGGCTGTCCATGGACTACCAGGTCTTCGTGCTCAGCCGGGTCCGGGAGGCCCGGGCGGCCGGGTTGTCCATGCGCGACGCCGTGGCGGTGGGGGTGCGGCGCAGCGCCGGGGTGGTGACGAGCGCGGCGGTCATCATGGTCGCGGTCTTCTCGATCTTCGCGACACTGTCCCAGGTCAGCATGAAGCAGCTCGGGGTGGGCCTCGGTGCCGCGATCCTCATCGACGCCACCGTCATCCGGGTGATCCTCATGCCGGCGGTGCTCACCCTGCTGGGCGAGCGCGTGTGGCGGGACGCGGCGCCGGAATCAGGGCCAGGGCCGAGGCCGGACAACGCGAGCGGTCCCGACCTGCCGACCCAGCCAATCAGCGCGACCGGGCACCGGGCCCGCCCGGACCAGATCGGCCAGCTCGCCAGGGCGGCCCAGCCCGAGCCGGTGCAGGAAGCCACCCCGGACCACATCGGCACCGGCACCGGCACCGGCACCAGGAACGGGAACGGGAGCGGCACCGGGAACGGGAACGGGAGCGGTCCGCTGGATCCGCCACGGCGGCCTCGGCCGGGCTACCCGACGCCCCGCTGGGCGATGCCGCCGCCTTGACGAGGCGTCCGTACCATCCCGTCCCTGGAGCTAGGGCAGCGGTTCGCCGGTTCCGTTCCGGTGTTCGGTGTTCGGTGTTCGGTGACGGACTCTAGGACGGGAAGGGGGACTTCCGAGGCGCTGCACCCGCACCGGCGCGGGGCTGGGAAACGGCGCGTGGACCGAGCCGACGATGCCCGGATCACAGGGAGTCGCGGCAGGCATTGCAGGCGAGTTACAGTGGCGCTCGACGTCCGGTACCCCTCCCTGAGGACTGGAACGGAAACGATGAGCATCGACCTTTCCACCGCGCCCGACCGCGCCCCGCGCCCCGGTCGGCCCGCCGGTTCCGAATCCGCCGCCGCCGAGCCCACGGCGACCGCCGACCCTGCAGCGGCCGTCGACCCTGCAGCGGCCACCGAGCCTGCAGCAGCCGCCGAGCCAGTAGCGGTGCCGCGGCCGGCGACCATTCCCCGCCCGGCGCCGGCGCCGGCCGGGCCAGCTCAGCCCGTGGTCGCCCGCGACCGGGCCGAGCTGCGAGCCGCCCTCGTCGCGCTGGACCAGCGGTCGGGCGCGCACCCACGATCGGCCGCCGAGGACGAAGCGGGGCCCGCCCGCGCGTCCTCGCGGCACGACCGCCCGGTCCGCGCCGTGGTCATGACCATGGGGGCGCTGCACGAGGGGCACGCGAGCCTGCTGCGGGCGGCCCGCACCCAGGCCGATCAGGTGGTCGCCACGATCTTCGTCAACCCGCTGCAGTTCGGGGCGGGCGAGGACCTCGACCGCTACCCGCGCACGCTCGCCGCGGACCTCGCGGTGTGTGCCCGGGAGGGGGTTGACGTGGTGTTCGCCCCCACGGTGATCCACGATCCGCCGCCGCTGGTCCAGCTCAGCGCCGGACCGCTCGGCGCGGTGCTGGAGGGCGCGTCCCGCCCGGGTCACTTCGACGGGATGCTCACCCTCGTCGGGACCATGCTGCACCTGGTCCACCCGGACCTGGCGTTCTTCGGCCGCAAGGACGCCCAGCAGCTCGTCTGCATCCGTCGGATGGTCGCCGACCTCGCCTTCGACGTCACCGTCATCGGGGTGGAGACGGCCCGCGAGCCCGACGGTCTGGCGAGGTCGAGCCGCAACGTCTACCTCACCCCCGTGCAGCGGACCGACGCGCTCGCGCTGTCCCGGGCGCTCGCCGCCGGCGTGGCGGCCAGCGGCGCGGGGGCGCCGGCGGTGCTCGCGGCCGCGGGTGCCGTGCTCGCCGCGGCGGACGGCGTCGCCGTCGACTACCTCGAACTGGCCAGCCCCGAGGATCTGGGGCCGGTCCGCAGCGGCCCCGCGCTGCTGCTCGTCGCCGCCCGCGTGGGCACGACCCGCCTGATCGACAACATCTCGCTCATCCTCCCCACCAACGCCCAGGGGGCCTGACCGTGTTGCGCACCATGCTCACCGCCAAGATCCACCGGGCCACGGTCACCCAGGCCGACCTGCACTACGTGGGCTCGGTGACGATCGACGCCGACCTGCTCGAGGCCGCCGACCTGCTCCCCGGCGAGCAGGTGACGATCGTCGACATCAACAACGGCGCCCGCCTGGAGACGTACACGATCGCGGGCCCGGCCGGCAGCGGCGTGATCGGCATCAACGGCGCGGCGGCCCGGCTGGTCCAGCCCGGCGACCTGGTCATCATCATCGCCTACGGGGTGATGGAGGACGCCGAGGCGCGCCGGCACGTCCCCCGCGTGCTGTTCGTCGATGCCGAGAACCGCATCATCGGCCGCGGGCACGACCCGGCCGAGGCGCTTCCCGGCGATCCGGAGAGCCTGCGCGGCGACGTCAGCCGAACGGTCGTGGCACCCCGGTGATCATGCTGCCGTGCCGGCTCGGCGCACCTCGC
This sequence comes from Frankia tisae, assembly GCF_025403405.1. Lineage (GTDB taxonomy): Bacteria > Actinomycetota > Actinomycetes > Frankiales > Frankiaceae > Frankia > Frankia tisai. The sequence goes on along the minus strand of NZ_JANEZT010000008.1, from coordinate 34,032 downwards.
CCAGGGTGGACCCGCGCCGCGGACATCGTCGTCATCGGATCGGGGATCGCCGGTCTCACCGCGGTCCTGCACCTGCGCCGGGAGCTGCCTTCGGCCCGGGTCCTGCTGGTCACGAAGGCGCATCTCGACGCGGGCTCCACCCGGTGGGCCCAGGGTGGGATCGCCGCGGCGCTTGCCGCCGAGGACTCCCCCGCCGACCATCTCGCCGACACTCTCGTCGCCGGCGTCGGCCTGTGCGATCCGGGCGCCGCGCAGGTGCTGGTCGACGAGGGACCGGCCAGGGTTCGGGAGCTCGCCGAGCTCGGCGCGCGCTTCGACCGGGCCGACGACGGCTCGTTCGCCCTCACCCGCGAGGGCGGTCACCTGCGCAACCGGATCGTCCATGCCGGCGGCGACGCCACCGGGCTGGAGGTCGAGCGGGCCCTGATCGCCGCGGTGCGGGCCGATCCCGAGATCGAGGTGATCGAGAACGCCCTCGTCCTGGACCTGCTGCGGGACGCCGACGGCCGCACGGCCGGCGCGACCCTGCACGTGCTCGGCGAGGGCAGCCGGGACGGCGTCGGGGCGGTCACCGCGCCCGCGATCGTGCTCGCGACCGGCGGGATGGGGCAGATCTTCGCCTCGACCACCAATCCGGGCGTGTCCACCGGGGATGGCGTGGCCCTGGCCCTGCGGGCCGGCGCCGTCGTCGCCGACCTGGAGTTCGTCCAGTTCCACCCGACCGCGCTGTGGCTGCCACCGGCGGCCTCGGCCCAGGTGGGCGCCCAACCCGGGGGCCAGCAACCGCTGGTCAGCGAGGCGATGCGCGGCGAGGGTGCCGTCCTCGTCGACGCCGCCGGCGAGCGGGTGATGGCCGGTGCCCATCCGCTGGCCGACCTCGCCCCCCGCGACGTCGTCGCCAAGCAGATGTCGCGGGTGATGGCGGCCCACGGCGTCGACCACCTGTATCTCGACGCCCGGGGGCTCGGTGCGCAGACGATCGAGCGACGCTTCCCGTCGATCACCGCCCGCTGCCGCTCGGTCGGCGTCGACCCGGTGACCATGCCGATCCCGGTCGCGCCGGCCGCCCACTACGCCTCCGGCGGGGTGCGCACCGATCTGTGGGGCCGCACCACGGTCCCCGGCCTGTACGCCTGCGGGGAGGTGGCCTGCACCGGGGTGCACGGCGCCAACCGGCTGGCGTCGAACAGCCTGCTGGAGGGCCTGGTCTTCGCGGCCCGCATCGCCCATGCCATCGCGGGCACCGAGCGCGCGGGCCGGCGCGGCGACGCCGTGCCCGCCGCCCCGGTCGTCGGCCGGGGCAGCGGGCTGACCGATCCGGCCGAACGCGCCGAGCTGACCCGGGCGATGACCGACGGCGCCGGGGTGCTGCGCAGCGCCGACAGCCTGCGGGCGACGGCGAAGGTCCTGGCCGGCCTCGGCGACCTTCGGGTCAGCGGTGCGACGGTGACCGCCGGCCCGCCGGCCTGGGAGATGACCAACCTGCGGACCGTCGCGACCGCCCTCGTCGCCGCCGCCGCGACCCGCACGGAGACCCGGGGCTCCCACTGGCGGGAGGACTTCGGCGAACGCGACGACGCGCACTGGCTCGGCCGGATCCTGACCCGGCTCGACCCGGAGGGGGAACTGATCATCGACGTCGAACCCATGCGGCCGGCGCCGTGAGCGATCCGCGCACCCCTCAGGCCGTGGCCGGCGAAGCGGACACCGCCGCAGCCGCAGCCGCGGCCGCCGACCAGGCCTCGGCGGACCACCACTGGGCCGAGGTCCACAGCGGTCGGCTGTCCCCCGCCACCCGCAGCGCGCTGGCGGCGGCCGGCCTCGACCCCGAAGGTGTCGTCGCGGTGATCGGCCGGGCCGTCGCCGAGGACCTCCCGGGCTCGGAGTCGGACGGGCAGAGCAGCCGGATCGGCGCGGTCGACGCCAGCCGGATCGGCGCGGTCGACGCCACCTCCGAGGCAACCGTCGACGCCGCCCTGGTCGGGCACGGAGCCCTGGTCAGCCGCGCGGCCGGCACGGTCGCCGGGCTGCCGGTAGCCGCGGCGGTGTTCGAGAGCCTGCTCGGCCGGTCCGTGACCGTCACCCTGACCGCCCACGACGGCGACGCCGTCTCCCCCGGCACGACGGTGGCCCGGGTCAACGGCCCGGTCCGCGGCCTGCTCACCGCCGAGCGCACCGCGCTGAACCTGCTGTGCCACCTGTCCGGGATCGCCACGCTGACCCGCGCCTGGGTCGACGCCATCGCCGGGACGGGCGCGGCGATCCGCGACACCCGCAAGACGCTGCCCGGGCTGCGCGCCCTGGAGAAGTACGCCGTGCGCTGCGGTGGGGGCCGCAACCATCGGATGTCGCTGACCGACGCGGCACTGATCAAGGACAACCATGTGGTCGCCGCGGGCGGGGTGGCGGCGGCCTTCGTGGCGGTGCGGGCCCGCTTCCCGGGGCTGCCCGTCGAGGTCGAGTGCGACACGGTCGACCAGGTCGCCGAGGCCGTCGCCGCGGGGGCGGACCTCATCCTCTGCGACAACATGACCTCGGCCGACCTGCGGGCCTCGGTGGCAATCGCCAGGCCGGCGGGGGTACGGCTGGAGGCCAGCGGCGGACTGACCCTGCGGGTGGCCCCGGACGTCGCGGCCACCGGGGTGGACTATCTTGCGGTCGGCGCCCTCACCCACTCCGCGCCCGCTCTCGATCTCGGCCTCGATCTCGATCCCGGCCGTCCCTCGGGGCCGGACTGGGCGGGCCCGACCGTGGAGGAGTCCTGATGCTGCTCGCCATCGACGTCGGCAACACCAACACCGTCGTCGGCGTCTTCGACGGCGACGAGCTCGCCGACTCCTGGCGGGTCCGCACCGACCCGCACTCCACCGCCGACGAGCTGGTGCTGCTCTATCGCGGCCTGCTCGGCGAGCATCGGATCACGGGCGTGTCGATCTGCTCGACGGTCCCCGCGGCGCTGCGGGAGCTGCGCCGGATGGTGGTCCGGGCCTTCCGCGACACTCCGGTCGTCATCGTCGAACCGGGCACCCGGACGGGGGTGCCGATCCTGATCGACAACCCGAAGGAAGCCGGCGCGGACCGGATCATGAACACGCTCGCCGCGCACCACCTGTACGGCGGCCCGGCGATCGTCGTCGACTTCGGGACCTCGACGAACCTGGACGTGGTCTCGGCGCGGGGCGAGTTCATCGGCGGGGTCCTCGCACCCGGCATCGAGATCGCCCTGGACGCGCTGGCGTCCCGCGCGGCGCAGCTGCGCAAGGTCGAGCTCGCCCCGCCGCGGTCGGTGATCGGCAAGAGCACCGTCGAGGCGCTCCAGTCTGGGATGATCTTCGGGGTCGCGGGCCAGGTGGACGGGTTGGTCCGGCGGATCCGCACCGAGCTCGGCGCGCACGCGACCGCGATCGCCACCGGCGGACTCGCCTCGCTCGTCATCAAGGAAAGCGAGACGCTCGATCGGCACGAGCCGCATCTGACGCTCATCGGTCTACGCCTGGTCTTCGAGAAGAACATCTGATTTCGGCCGCGGCGTGATTCGTCCGGCGACTGGCGGGCGAATTCCCGCCCGGTGGCCGGTCAGGTAACCGACATCTTGCCGGATCCTGGATGCGAGGCCGGTTCCGCCGGTTAAGATTCCTGCTATGCGGGACCGATCTCCGGGAGCACGGGCGGGTCGTGGGGCCGGCCGGTCCGGGCGCCTCACCCGGCCCTTCCTCCTCGTTCTGTCGACGGTATTCCTCTATACCGCCGTGACGGTGTCGTCCGGGGGGAATGCGTCGGCTGCCACGGCGCCGCGGCAGCGCACCCTGGCGGCGCTGGGCGACTCCTACTCCTCGGGCGAGGGCAGCCCCCCTTTCGACGTACTCACTCCCCGCTGCCGGCGTAGCAACCAGGCGTGGCCGCGGCGACTGGCCGCCATGGAGCCGTCGACCACCGTGGCGCTGTTCGCGGCATGCTCCGGGGCGACCACGGACGCCCTCAACGAGTCGTTCAAGGGCGAGAAGCCACAGCTGACCCAGTTGCGAGGGCTGCGCACCGCCCCGGACATCGTCACCATCACCATCGGCGGCAATGACATCGGTTTTAGCAACGTAATCCTGAGCTGCTTCGCCTGGAAATGTTTCTGGGATGGCAAGGACAAGCGCGAGCGGGATCGCATCACCAAGGAACTCCCGGATGTCCTGAGCGCGAACTACGCGGCGGTGAAGGCGGCAGCACCAAAATCCAGGATCGTCGTGGTCGGATATCCCGACATATTCCCGAGCAGTCAGCGCAAGAACACCTGTAAATGGCTGAGTAATACCGAACGACGCCAGCTCACCAGTCTGAACAGCCAGCTGAACCGGGTGATCCGGCGGGCGGCGGCCGACGCGGACGTGGAGTACGTCGCGACCGACCGGGCGCTGCGCGGCCACGAGATCTGCACCAAGGACTCCTGGGTGGCCCCGATCGGCATGTTCCCGCCGGCCCGCGACCTCAGCGCGCACCCGACCGCCCGCGGCCAGCAGGCCATCGCCACGGCGGTCGACCGCCGCCTCACCACCGACCGCCGCTGACCCCACCCCACCGCCAGATGCGCGATCCCCGCCCAGATACGCACAAGGACCGCCGGGAGCGCGATGCGAAGGAGAGGAGGACAATCGGGCACAGCGCGGAGTCGAGCCTGGGCAGACGGCCATCTCCGACGCGTACGCCGCGGGACGAGGGGTCCGGTCCGACTACCTCCCGCGAAGAGTCCGTCGCATGGCGCCTTGAGGGGCAGAGCGGGATATGTGCCTCAAGCCGGGCCTATGTCGGGTGTGCATGCCGGTGTGGTCACAGTCATTTGACAGCGCGATGAAGTTAGCTTTACCTAAGCTCATGCTCGTGCCTCTGCCGACTCCTGCAACGCCGCGGGAGTCGGCCACCGAAGGCGGCGCCTCGACCCGCCGCTCCCCGCGGGATTCCAGCGCGACCGCCGCGCAGGGAATCGTCCCGCATGATCTTGCCGGCGCGCTGGAGCCCCGCAGCCTGTGTTACGGCGTGCCGGCCGGCCCCGGCTGGGCGGACTGCGCCTTCCTCACCGGGCCGGGGGGAGTGGCGCGGTCGCTGGCCCGGATCGCTCGGTCCCATCCCGGTGCCAGCCCCGAGGTCGCCGCCAGCTACCTGGCCAACTGGTACTCCGCCGCCGTCGTAGCGCCGGCCGTCGCCTCCTACATGCTGCTGCAACGAGTCCCGGACCTGGACCCGACGAGGATGTCACTGCGAGAGCTCGACAGCGGCTGGTACGACCGGACGGCGCTGCATGGACCCGCCGGGACGGTGCTGGCCGACGCCCGGGCGGCCGCAGGCGGCCACCCCGCGAGCCCGCCCGATGAGCCCGCGAGCGCGCCCGGCGAGGGGGCGGACCGGGTGGTCGGTGATCTCGTCGCGCTACGAGGAGTTCTCGTGGACGAGATCCTCACCCATCTGGGTCCCTTCGTCCGGGAGCTGCGGGGGCGGGTCCGACTCGGCTATCCGGCCCTCTGGGGGGCGGTGGCCGCCCAGTGCGCACGCGCCTTCCTGCTGACCGAGCGGGCCACCGGCGACCCCGACGCGGGACGGGACGAGGCCGACGCCTTCTTCGAACGGGCGGCCCCGACCATGCGCGCCCGCCCGCGCTGGCACGAATTCGTCCATCGCGGCCGGCCCTACACGGGGATGCGCTGCGGATCCTGCTGCCTCGCCCACCGGCTCGGCGACGAGTACTGCACGACCTGTCCCTTCACCGACGACATCGAGCGGGAGCGACGCATGCGCGCCTGGATAGACACGCAGGGTCACGGGGCACTTGCAGTATGATCAACACCTGGCACACAGTCCGGCAGCGACAGACGTAAAGTGGTTAACCGAATACACTCAGTCTGACAATGCACGAGACCCCTCGAGCATCGACGACGATACGTAACATCAAAATAGCAAAGTGATATGCATGTGGCGCCAATCACAACAGAAGGCACCCTGTCATCGACTACCGTCGGTAGCGACGAGGGAGAGCCTGTCGGGGCGGGAGACCGCCTCGCGGGCGGCCCTCGCCGCCCCGAGCGGGCGGGCGGCGACGGCGCCGCGCGGTTCGAGTCGTTCTGCTCTTGGCGGAACGACGTGACGGAATCATGGCTGGTCGGCCACGGTTGCCCTAAGCGTCTCCGCTGGTCGGGCCGGCAGTTGAGTCGGTCCTCCGTCCTCGACGAAGAGGGCGGAGCCGGCGGGTAGGTTTCTGTTCGATGCGTGAGGACATGCCTCGGCGGAGCTAGCATGCGGATACCGGCTGTCGTGTGGTCGGTCGCAGCTCGAAGGAGCGCACATGTTCGAGAGATTCACCGACCGGGCACGTCGGGTCGTCGTCCTGGCCCAAGAAGAGGCCAGGATGCTCAACCACAACTACATCGGGACCGAGCACATCCTGCTCGGCCTGATCCACGAGGGCGAGGGCGTCGCCGCCAAGGCCCTCGAGTCCCTCGGCATCTCCCTTGAGGGTGTGCGGTCCCAGGTCGAGGAGATCATCGGCCAGGGCCAGCAGGCACCGAGCGGGCACATCCCGTTCACCCCGCGTGCGAAGAAGGTCCTGGAGCTGTCGCTCCGGGAGGCCCTCCAGCTCGGCCACAACTACATCGGGACCGAACACATCCTGCTCGGCCTGATCCGCGAGGGCGAGGGCGTCGCCGCCCAGGTGCTCGTGAAGCTGGGCGCGGACCTCAACCGCGTGCGCCAGCAGGTCATCCAGCTCCTGTCTGGTTACCAGGGCAAGGGCGAGACAGCCACCTCCGGCGCTCCGGCCGAGGGCACCCCGTCCACCTCGCTGGTGCTCGACCAGTTCGGCCGCAACCTCACCGCAGCGGCGCGCGAGTCCAAGCTCGACCCGGTCATCGGGCGCGAGAAGGAGATCGAGCGCGTCATGCAGGTGCTGTCGCGCCGGACCAAGAACAACCCAGTCCTGATCGGCGAGCCCGGCGTCGGCAAGACCGCCGTCGTCGAGGGCCTGGCGCAGGCGATCGTCAAGGGCGAGGTGCCCGAGACCCTGAAGGACAAGCAGCTCTACACCCTCGACCTCGGCGCCCTGGTCGCCGGCTCCCGCTACCGCGGTGACTTCGAGGAGCGGCTGAAGAAGGTCCTCAAGGAGATCCGCACCCGCGGCGACATCATCCTGTTCATCGACGAGCTGCACACGCTGGTCGGCGCGGGCGCCGCTGAGGGCGCAATCGACGCCGCGTCGATCCTCAAGCCGATGCTCGCCCGCGGTGAGCTGCAGACGATCGGTGCCACCACTCTCGACGAGTACCGCAAGCACCTGGAGAAGGATGCCGCGCTCGAGCGCCGCTTCCAGCCGATCCAGGTCGCGGAGCCGTCGGTGGCGCACACCATCGAGATCCTCAAGGGCCTGCGCGACCGGTACGAGGCGCACCACCGCGTGTCGATCACCGACGCCGCCCTGGTCGCCGCCGCCTCCCTGGCCGACCGGTACATCTCGGACCGTTTCCTGCCGGACAAGGCGATCGACCTGATCGACGAGGCCGGTTCACGGATGCGCATCCGCCGGATGACCGCGCCGCCGGACCTGCGTGAGTTCGACGAGCGCATCGCGGGCGTCCGCCGGGACAAGGAGTCCGCGATCGACGCGCAGGACTTCGAGAAGGCCGCCTCCCTGCGGGACAAGGAGAAGACCCTCCTGTCCGAGAAGGCGAAGCGGGAGAAGGAGTGGAAGGCCGGCGACATGGACGTCGTCGCCGAGGTGGGCGACGAGGAGATCGCCGAGGTCCTCGCCATCTGGACCGGCATCCCGGTCTTCAAGCTCACCGAGGAGGAGACGGCTCGTCTGCTCCGCATGGAGGACGAGCTGCACAGGCGGGTCATCGGCCAGCAGCAGGCCATCAAGGCCGTCTCCCAGGCGATCCGGCGCACCCGTGCCGGGCTGAAGGACCCCAAGCGTCCCGGCGGGTCGTTCATCTTCGCCGGCCCGTCCGGTGTCGGTAAGACCGAGCTGTCCAAGACGCTCGCCGAGTTCCTCTTCGGTGACGAGGACGCGCTCATCCAGCTCGACATGTCCGAGTACATGGAGAAGCACACCGTCTCGCGGCTGGTGGGCTCCCCGCCCGGATACGTCGGCTACGAGGAGGGCGGCCAGCTCACCGAGCGGGTGCGGCGCAAGCCGTTCTCGGTCGTCCTGTTCGACGAGGTCGAGAAGGCCCACCCCGACGTCTTCAACACGCTCCTGCAGATCCTGGAGGACGGTCGCCTGACCGACTCCCAGGGCCGGCTGGTCGACTTCAAGAACACCGTCCTGATCATGACGTCGAACCTGGGCACCCGGGACATCTCCAAGGGCCCCGGCATCGGCTTCGCCACCGGTCAGGGCGCCGTCGACTACGAGCGGATGAAGGCGAAGGTCCAGGACGAGCTCAAGCAGCACTTCCGGCCGGAGTTCCTCAACCGGATCGACGACATCATCGTCTTCCACCAGCTCTCCGAGGCCGAGATCATCCAGATCGTCGATCTCATGCTGGCCCGGGTGGACATCCAGCTCAAGAACAAGGACATGGCCCTGGAGCTGACGTCGGCCGCCAAGGTGCTGCTGGCGAAGAAGGGCTACGACCCCGTGCTCGGCGCCCGGCCGCTGCGCCGGACGATCCAGCGCGAGATCGAGGACGTCCTGTCCGAGAAGATCCTGTACGGCACGCTCAAGCCGGGCGAGATCGTCGTCGGCGACGTCGAAGGCGAGGGGGACGACGCCAAGTTCGTCTTCCGCGGCGAGACCAAGCCGAACCAGGTTCCGGACGCACCGCCGATCGACCTCGCCAAGTCCAGCGAGTAACACCACCGGCGCGCAACCAGCGCAGTCGGCCCGCAGGTGAGCCCCGGAATCCCACCAGGTTCCGGGGCTCACCTGTCGGATCAGGTACGGGTCCGGATCAGGTGTAGGCATCCCAGGCGAGGCTCGCCGCGAGACCGAGCGCGGCCAGCCCGATGAGTACCCGTAGGGCGTCGCCCGGCAGCCGGCGCACGATCGGCGGCCCGGCCGCGCCGCCGATCAGCAGGCCGACGGCCAGCGGCGCCACCGCCGCCCAGTGCACCGGCCCGAAGACCGCGAACCCCGCCGCCGCGACCAGGTTCGCGAAGCCCGACGACACGTTTTTGATCGCGTTGACCCGAGCCAGCGGCTCGGGAATCGCCACCGCCAGCACGGCGAGCAGCGCCACGCCGCCACCAGCGCCGAAGTAGCCCAGGTAGATCCCGGTTCCGAAGACCGCGGCGAGCACCGCCGCGCCGCCCTCGGCCGGCGCTTCGGCCCGCCGGGCGAGGATCCGGGGTTGCGCCCACAGCAGCACGGCCGCCCCGGCGATCAGCACCGGCACCGCGCGTTCGAACGTTCGCTCCGGCAGCGTCAGAAGCAGGACGGCACCCACCGCTCCGCCGGCGAGGGTCATCACCGCGAACCGGGCGACCCGGTCGGCCTGGCCCGCGAGCTCGGGCCGCGACCCGGCGGCCGCGCCCACCGCCACGAACAGCAGCGCCGTCGTGTTGGTGACGTTCGCCGCCAGCGGCGGCAGCCCGGTGGCGAGCAGCGCCGGGTAGGAGACGAGCGACGCCAGCCCGGCAACGGTGCTGGTGATGCCGGCCAGTACGCCGGCGCCGAGCAGCAGGGCGGCGTCGGCGGCAGTCATGGTCGCTCCCCGGTCACCCGTCCCTGGGACGGCGGGCGGATGCGCCGTCCCAGGACAGTAAGGGTCCACGGGTCGGGCGCCGGCGGCGCCTGAACGTCGGCTAACCCACACCATGTTCGGTCGATGGGCGGCCGTGGCCCATGACACCATGCTTGATGCCTGGCAAGCAGGCCCACGGCAGCAGACATCAGGCGGGATCGGGTGGAGTGACTGGCGGTGCCAAGGAAGCCTACGGCGTCCATCTGGCCTTCGGTCCCGACCCGGCGACGGCCATGGTCGTCTCCTGGCTGACCCGCGGCCCCGTCACCCGGCCCGCGGTGCGCTGCCAGGCCGAGCCTGGCACGCCCGGCGAGGCGATCCCGGCGAACACCCGCTCCTATCGGGATGCCCACACCGGCGAGGCCGTCTTCGCCCATCACGCACCCCTGTCCGGGCTCGAGCCGGCCACGGAGTACACCTTCACGATCGAGCACGGCGGCCGCCCGCAGGCGGCGGACGGCTCGTTCCGCACGGCGCCGGGGTCGCGGGCCGCCTTCAGCTTCACCTTCTTCGGCGATCAGGGCACCGATCGGCCGTACGACCCGTTCGGCTCGCCCGCCTCCGGGTACGCCGTGGCCGGCGTCGAGCGGTGCGCGCCCCTGTTCGCGCTGGCAGGCGGGGATCTGTCCTACGCCAACCAGCGTGAGGACCCCGTGCGGACCTGGTCTGACTGGTTCACGATGATCAGCACGTCCGCGCGGCTACGGCCCTGGCTGCCGTGCGTCGGGAACCACGAGATCGAGCGGGGGAACGGGGCACTGGGGCTCGCGGCCTACCAGACCTACTTCGAGCTGCCACCGAACGGGGAAGAAAACCACCTTGAGGGCCTGTGGTACGCCTTCACCGTCGGCGCGGTCCGCTTCGTGCTGCTCAGCGCCGACGACGTCTGCTACCAGAACAGCGGCCCGATCTACCTGCGCGGGTTCAGCGCCGGCCGGCAGACCGCCTGGCTCGCACGGACGCTGAAGCAGGCCCGCGCCGACCCGGGCATCGACTGGATCGTGGTCGCCATGCACCATACGGCCCTGTCCACCTCGGCCGATCACAACGGCGCCGACCTGGGCATCCGGGAGGCCTGGCTGCCGCTGTTCGACCGTCACGGAGTGGACCTCGTGCTCTACGGGCACGAGCACCACTACGAACGCAGCCACCCGGTGCGGGGCACCGTCCCCGGCAGCAGGACCCTCGTTCCCCGGCCGGTTGCGGGGGCGGCCGGGTCGGGGGGTCCGGACGAGCCCGGCGGCGCCGCCGTCGTCGACACGTCAGCGGGAACGGTCCATCTGATGGTGGGCACCGGGGGCTCGTCGTCGCCGTCCGCGGACACGCTGCTGGATCCGCCCGCCGGACGGATCGTGGTCGGGGTCCGCGACCGCGAACCGGGTCGCCGGCACCGGCCCGCCGTGCGCGAGCTCGAGGACGCGTCCTGGTTGGCCTTCCGAGCACCCGATCACCCCTATGCGTTCGCCGGGTTCGAGGTGGATCCCGGCGGGCCGGGCGGGCTGACCAGCATCCGGGTGACCGCATACGACTCGAGTTCCCCCGACCCGGTGCCATTCGACCAGGTGACGCTGGTCCGGCCCAGAACCGCCGCGGCACCGACCGCCTTCCCTGGCGAAAAGCGCTCCGCCCGCGCCGCCGACCCGGATAAACGTCACGCCCGGTGAAGGAGGCTCCTCCACCCGGCGGCAGGCGCCCACCGAACCTCCCGTGGAACCTCCCGTGGAACACCGAGCTGACATCAGCTCTGCAACGCTCGTCCATCTTTGCCGGAAATCCCGGCACGGCGTTCGGCGCAGACGTATAACGGCGAGCTTCGGGCCTATCATCGGTGTCCACTCGACGGCACGCCGCGAAACCAGAACGGTCCGCCGCACATGCTGCTGCACGCCGCGTCGACGCATGCAGCCGGCGAAAAGCCGTCGCCGACGCCGGCGCTCCCGACTCCGGCGCCCGCACCGGGAGTTCGGATCACCCGGACCGGGATGATTTTTTGGTCTTCCGCTGGACTGACCGAGGTTCGAGGAATAACTTTTCGCCAGTAGGCAGTAATTGGCCGACTACACGATCATTGTCCGCTGGCGGCGAACCGGGGGGGACGTCCATTGTCAAGGAAGCAGAGGACGCCGGGTGGGGGCAGCCCATCCCGCCCATGCGCCAAAACCCGGGCATCCATTGCCCGGCAGCATTACCCGGCAGGAAAACAACGCCAGTCCCGCCCCCTCTCGGAGACCAATCACGCACCGGCAAACCGGGCGCGGAGGAATGAACATCGTCGGGCCCGGTGGAATGCTCGGGCGCGCCGTGGGACGACCGTCGCCCGGAGCCGTCGGTGAGTGCCGCGGCCGGTCTGGCCGCCACCCTGGACCTGCGCTTCTGTAGCCGGGAGTGCGTGCTGGGCCGCTTCACCCCCGGCACTGTGCCAACCCTGCTTCACCGGCACGTGAGGTTCGACGTGAGCGCTGGCGCCGCAGGCAAGTCCGCGGCAGCCGGACCCGAGTGGCTCGAGTGGCTCGAGGACGAACCCCGGGCCGTCGCCGACGATGCCGGCGATGACGGGCCGGCGCTGCGGGCCCTGCTCGACGCGTTGCGCAGCCCCGAGGTGTTCGATCAACTCACCCGCACGGTGCCGGCCATTCCTGGCGTAATCGGCTTCGCGCCTCGGGCGGCCCGACCGGACCCTGCGCCGTGGGAAACGAACCGAGCCGATCCCGCGGAGCCGGTCGAGTCCAGCATCGAGATCGTCTGGACCGCGGCGACGCGGGGCGCCGGCGTACTGCGGCTGGCCCCCGTCCGAGGCGCCGGGGTGCTGGAGGTCCAGTTCTCGGACCTGCGACCATGAATCGCGTGGGCCCCGCGGCCACGGACAGCGCCACCTCCGCGGTGACCCGCATCGACCAGATCGTCTATGCCTGGTCCAGGCGGACACGGGCCGACACCGAGGGTTACTTTCCCATCGCGAGTTCGCTGAGTTCCGCGATAACCCGCTCGTGGAACGGCCTGCTCGCCGCCCAGGTCAAGGCGGGCGACAGTCCCGCCGACCACCCGCCGACCGCCCTCGCCTACGTCGTCGGCACGCCCGATCGGCCCGTCCGGGACGACCAGTCCGACGTGCCGGACGCCGCGCTCGTCCACCGCGTCCAGGTCGCCGGCCGAAACAGCGCCGGCCGAAACAGCGCCGGCCGAAACGGCGCCGGCCGCGGTCGGCTGCGGGCGCACGTCCTGATCGGGCGGGCCGACTACCTGACCGAACGGGTCGCGCTGGCGTTGTACGCGGCCGGCGGGGCCACGGCCGGCGACGCCCGGACCACGCCGCGGCTGCCCCCCCTGCGCCTCGACGACCTCACCGCGCAGCGACGGACCGGCGAGCGGACCCTGCGCCAGGCCGCGCGGGTCCCCGCCCGGCGCAACCGGCTGACCGCCCTGGTCTCGACGGTGCTCACCTGGTCGTGGACGGAGCGACCGTTCATGGTGTCGCACACCGGCCCGGACGAGGCCGTCACGCTGATGTGGGCACTCGTCGAGATGCTCGAAGGGGTGCTCCCCTACCGGCTCACCTTCGCCATCCACGCCGCTTCGCCCGCCCCCGGTTCGGGCCCCTCCGCACCCCGGTTCCTGTTCGTCCCGGTGCCGCCCGAGCTCGTGGCCGGTGCCGACCCGGCGGCAATTCAGGTGGATCCACGTGTCGCGCCGCCGGTCCCCCCGGCCGTCTCCGAGGCGGCCCGCCTGCTCGTCGATGTCTACGGGCGTAGCGGGATCCGCGGCGTCAGCGGCCTGCTGGCCCTGGTCGGCGAGGAGGCGTTCCAGCCGCACGATCCCGGGCACTGGTGCCGCCGGCTGGTGGCGAGAAGCGCACGGGACACGGCAGTGGACCGACCAGGCGAGCAGCCCCCGAGCCCGGAGACCGCAGCGGGTCAACCGTCCCCCGCCCAGGCCATGGCCTTGCCGGCGGATGCGCGATCGTCCACCGCGGCGCCGCCGGCCGCCGGGCATGCGCGCGCGGTCGTCGAGCACCTGCACGACGCCTACGAGTTGCTGCTGGCGCCGGGACCCGCCGACGAGGACGGCACCGACCCGGCAGGTCGGCTGATCGCGATCCTGACCCGCCCGGTCGGTCTGCCCATCCACCTGCCGAGCGCCGAACGGCTGCGCGGGCAGTTGCGCCGCATCGCGGGCCAGCTGACGGGACCGCCTGCCGGCGCGTCCAACCGGCGGTTGAGATCGCCGGCGGAATGGGGGGAACGGACCGAGCCGACGTCGCGGGAGCAGGGCCGTGCCATGGTCGTGGCCGGCGTGCTCGACCGGCTGGGGGAGGTCGATCCGGCCGATCGTGCCCGGGTTGCCGCGGACGTCGAGGCCGCCGTCGTCGAGGAGCAACGGCAGGTCGAGGGGGCTCTGACTGCGCTGGCTGACGATCTCGCCGCGCTGCGCGGTCCGTCGCCCACCCGCGGGGCCGAGGAGCCGCTGCGCCAGGCGATCCCGCCCCTCGCCGCCGGCCTGGAATCGATCCTCTCGTCGTACCGGCTTCCGTCGGCCAGCGGCAGCGCGCTGCGGCTCGCCACCGAGACCCTCGACGCGCTGCGCACCGTCCGTCCGGGAAGACCCCCGTCCGCCACGGGCCAGCCCGGCACCACCGACCAGTTCCCCCCGGACGAACCGGAGACCGGCTTCGAGGTGACGGTGACAGCCGTCCTGCCAGCAGCGGCCTCTCCCGCGGCGGCCGCCACCACGGAGTGGCTTGAGCTGGAGCGGGCCGCTCAGGTCGCGGTCACCCGGCATGTGGCGGCGGCCTACCGGATGGAGTGGTCGTACTGGGACGGCCGACTGCACCCCGTCGACCGGCTGCTGGCCGCTTTCGGGGTGCCGCTGGGGGTCTCGCTGACGTACTCGGGGCACGATCCGTTGGCAGATCCGCTGGAATCGCCCACCGAGCTGCACGAGCTCGCCTCGCTGCGCGGCCTGTTCCGCCCGCCGGGCGCGCCGGGCGCCCGGTTCCGGCCGAAGCCTCACCGCCCACCGGGGCAGCGCGCCGACGTTCTGGCCCGCGCCGCCAGCGACGTCACCCAGGCAATCACCCGGCTGGCACCGGCCGGCGATCCGACCGAGTTCGACCGGGCGGCATACGTCACCGCGGTCCACACCGCCGTCATGACGATGCATCGGCAGATCGTGCAGCTACTGGCCGGGCTGGTCGCGGACCTCGGCGCGCTGGCGGTCGCACCCGCCGCCGACCCGGGCCGTCGGGACGACCGCCACCGGGCCGCACGCGTCCGGGACCTGCTCAGCCCGGCCCTGCGGACTGTGTTCGACCGGTTCGGGCTCACCGAGGGGTACATGTTCGCCGACGCTCTCGCCGACGAGCTGGCCTGGCTCGCCGCCGGCGCGGCGCTCCCCGCGACCGCACCGGCCGCGGGGGCACCCGCCGAGTCGCCGGCGGCGGCGGTCGTGCGGCTGCTGCGGGAGACCCGTTCCTGGGGAGCCGACGCCTTCCGGGTACTCGTCCTGTACGCCCCGGGCTGGTACGGAGCCGAGGACCTCCGGGACGCGATCGCCGCCGCGGCGGCTTTTGCTGTCCCGGCCGGCTCGGCGTCACCGCCCGGACGCGACGACGACGGACCTGAGCTCCTCGCCGCCGGCGCCCGGCCCTTCCTCGAGGCACTGGCTGCGGCCCGCCAGGGCGGAAGCCAGGTGGTCGACACCGTTGCTCGCGTGCTGGGCCTCTACGCCCGTGGCGTGGACGGCGATGATCAGACCGCCTGCGCGGCCGTCGGCCCGCGTCGCCCCGCGTCGTCCCCGGCGGAGCTGCATGACCTGGGCGCCGAGCTCACCGTGCGCATCCCGCCGAACTCGGCGGACGGGCGGAGTCCGGCGGTCGCGTTCCTCGACGCCTGCGGGCCGGGGCAGCTCGACCCGGCCCGGGTTTTCGGCCTGCTGGTCCGGCACGTGCCGAGCTGGGACGATGCCTGGGATCTGCACGAGGCGATCCGGAGCCGGGGCGCGCCCCAGCGGGCCGGCAAGGAGCCAACCTCGGAGCCAACCTCGGGGGCGACCTCGGGGGCGGGCTTGCAGGTGGCCGCGGAGGAGTACTTCCGTCGCGATGGCGGGCCGCATCCCGCCGACCTGGAACGCGTCGTGCGCCGGCTGGTCGCGCTCTACCTGCCGGACGACCCGCGCCTGCGGGCGGAGCACGAACTACCCGGCTTCGTCGAGTCCCGGGTCATCGCCGGGATCGCCGAACGCGGCGCGATCCGGCCCCGGCGGCGCTCCTTCGGGCTCCCCGTGTTCGCTTTCACCTTGGCCGCCGCCGTGCTCGCCCTGTTCGCGCTGGTCCGGTGACACCACCGTTCGTCGGGCCGGCGGGTGACGACCGCGAGCCCGCCCGGCGCGCTCCCACGGCACGTCGTGCCCGGCACGGGGTCCGGCGGGCAGCAGGCACCGGCAGGCACCCGCCCGGCGGCGGCACGTCGACGGCGGCCGGGCGGGCGGGTGCCTCCGGGGTGCCGCGGTCCCGCCGCCGCGCCCGACCGGTGAAACGACCACCGTGGCTGTCCCGTTCGCTCTACTCGGGGTCGTTGGAGTCTGGAACAATGACCAGCACCTGTGTCGGTGTCGCGACACACCAGGGGTTAGCGGTGCGCCGATGCCCTTGGGTAGGAGAAGGACGGCTGGCGACACGTCCGACAGCGTGATCATGAATGGTTCGGCGAGGACGGAGGCCATGGGTAGCTCGCTGGTGCCGATCATGCTCATCGTGGTGCTGCTGGTAGCCCTGGTGATCTTCTTCGCCCTGAACAACCGGCCGGTTCGGCAGGGAAGCCAGCGCCGCGGCCGCGGACTGGACCATCAGCGGCATCGCTCCGGTGCGGTGCCGCTGCGAGACAGCTCCGACGCCGCCGCGCCGGATGGGATCGTGCCGGGCTTCACCGAGCCGGCGCCGGTCCCCCCCGCCGCACAGGCGGCCGACGACGCAGGCGACGGCCCGGAAGCGGGCGAGTCGTGGGGAGGGGATGTGACCGCGCAGGTTCCAGTCGGTGAGGAGAACAGTCGCGATCCCGACGCGACCGGCTGGACTCCACCCCCCGCCGCTCCGCCGTATCAGCACCAGTCCTTCGAGGACGAGCGGGAGGACGCCACCCGCTACTACGACCCGCAGACCGGTGACCACCCGATCGCGCCGCCCACGACGACCTTCGTGGCGCAGTCGGCCGCGCCGGGCGCCGAGCCGCCGGGCAGGCGAGCGGCCGCGGGCGACCCACGGTGGGAGAGCACCTCGACGGCGACCACGTATCCCAACACCGCCGCCGCCTCACCGCGGGAGCAGTCGACCGATCTGATGGCCACCGAGCCCGAGCAGACCACGGCCGCCCCGCTGCGGCTGGCCGCCGCCGGCCGGACCCGCCGAGGCAAGCGCGGCGGTCCCAACGAGGACGCGTTCGTCGTCGTGGACGGCCTACTGGCGGTTTCGGACGGCGTCGGGGGCGAGGCCGCCGGCCAGATCGCCTCCACGCTGACCGTCACCACCGTGGCCGGCTTCCGTCCTCAGTACGCCGAGGATCCCCTGGAGGGTCTGCGCAAGGCGGTGGAGCGGGCGAATCGGGTGGTCCGTACCCGGGCCCGGGAGGAACCGACCTGGCTGGGCATGGCCTGCACGCTGGACGTCGTCATCCTCGGCCGGCAGCACAACACCGGCGAGTACCTCACCGTCGCCCATGTCGGCGACAGCTCGGTGTGGCTGCAGCCGAACCGGGGGCGCCCGCGGGCGCTGACCACCCCGCACGCGATTCGCAACGGCCCGCTGCTGAATGCCGTCGGTCTCGCCGACGAGATCGAGGCCGACATCTTCAGCGAGCCGGTCCGGGCTGGCGACCGGGTCGTCCTCGCCAGCGACGGCATCACAAAGGTGATGACACCCGAGCAGCTCGACGGCCTGCTCGGCGAGCTGGGCTCCGAGCCGCCCGAGCGGGCCGCGGATGCCCTCGTCGAAGCCGCCCTGCTCGCCGGAGCCCGCGATGACACCACCATCGTCGTCGCCGACCTGGTATCCGAGCCCTCCGCGCGGTGAGGCCGATCGGACGGCCGGCGCGGCGAACCCGGCGTCGGCGGTCTCGATCCCGCCCTCGGCAATCCCGCCGGGACGGCCACGGTGATCAGCCGCGGCGCACCCGGCGGCCGGGGCGGGCGCGGCGGCGTCGGGCATCGGCTCGAACGCTGGGTGGCCCGCCCGCAGCCTGTCGCCGGCCGGCTGGCCCGCTGGCTGCGCCGTCATCTGCTGGGGACGTTCGCCGTCCTCGGGGTGATCGCGTTCAGCCTCGGCCTGATCGGGATGTACCGGCAGTTCCGCAGTGAGCCGGCGATGTTCAACTGGCCCAACATCGTGTTCTTCACCGCGACTCTCTTCCTCGCCGACGGGACGGTCTTCCAGAACGGCGGGCGGTACCCGCTGGCGCTGGAGATAGCGCGGTTCCTCGCGCCGGTGGCGACGGCCGTCGGAGTCGCCGACGGCGTAAGCACGATCTTCGCCCAGCGCTTCGAACGCTTCCGGGCCCGCCACGCCCGCCATCACGTCATCGTGTGCGGTACCGGTCCCACGGCGTCCGCGCTCGTCGACAAGCTCTCCCGGTCCAAACGGGTGGTGCTGGTCGCCGAGGACGCGGAGCGGGAGTATCCGGACGCCGAACTCCCGCCCGGCCTGCTGCGGGTCGTCGGCGACCCGATGGAGCCGCTGGTGCTGGCGAAGGCCGGGGTCGCCCGCGCGGACGTGGTCTACGGCTGCCTGCCGGACACCTCGTCGAACCTGGCCATCGCCCTTGCCGCCCGGCGTCTGGCCGCCGACCGGGCGGAGCAGCCGCTGCGCTGCGTGGCCCAGGTAGGCGACCTCTCCCTGATCCCGCACCTGCGTGCCCGACGGATCGGGTTCAACGACGACAGCGGATTCCGGCTGGACTTCTTCGCCGTCGAGGTACTCGGCGCGCGCGCCCTGCTCAACCGCTACCCGCCGAGCTGGGCCGCCCCGGATCACGAGGAGGAACCGCCCGTCGTACCAGCGCCCCTGGCCGTCCTCGGGCTGTCAGGCCTCGGCCGCGCCCTGGTGATGGAGCTGGCCCGCCGCTGGGTGGCCCTGGTCGGGGCGGCCGGCCCGCTGCTGCCCATCGCCGTGGCCGATCCGGCGGCCGATGAGATACTCGCCGCGTTGCGCGTCCGAGAACCCGCGCTCACCCGGGTCGCGCTCACCGGTCACAACACCCCGAACAGCGAGCTGCCGCCGGCCGTCATGGAAGCGGATGGTCCCAACGGGCCCCCCGAGTTCGTCTACGTCTGTCAGAGCGACGAGGAACGGGCGCTGCTGTGCGGGCTGGACGCGGCGCAGGTGCTCAACGGCCGATTCGGGGTCGCGCGGACCACGGTCATCGTGTGCACCGGCCGGCAGCGCAGCCTGCAGGACGTCTTCGGCCGCCCGACGTTCCCCCGCCCATCGACCCCGCTGCCGGGGCCACTGCTGGAGGACCTCCTGGGCGGCGTGCGCTTCTTCGCCGTCAACGACGAGGCGCTCCCGCTCGACCTCGGCGACACCGACCTGATCGAACGCTTCGCCCGGGCGAGCCACGAGCGCTATCTGGCGGCGGAACGCCGCCGGGGCATCGCGATGGGGTCCAGGCCGGCGATGGTGGGGTGGGAGGAGCTCCCGGATGACCTGCGGGACTCCAACCGGGCGCAGGCCGCCCAGTTCGGGGAGATCCTGCAGGCGGCACAGACGCTGATGCTGATGCCGGCCGGGGAGGCCGACACCGACTTCGCGTTCGCCGCGGACGAGATCGACGAGCTCGCCCAGCAGGAACACCAGCGGTGGCGCCGGGAGCGGGAGGTCCACGGCTACGCCCTGGGCCCGACCCAGCAGAACGGTCCCGACCGCCGCCACCCCGCGATCGTCGACTGGTCGGCATTGCCCGAGACCGACCGGGAACGCGCCCGCGATGTCATCCGCAGCCTGCCGGCGATCCTCGCCCATGTGGGGCTGCGCATCGTCCGCCTCGACGACCCCGCCTGACTTCCCGGCTGGCCCCGAGCGGAGCCGCCGTCAGGAGATGCGCTGGTCCACCGGACAGTCCAGGGCGCTGGCCCGGGTCAGGCCGTCGACCGAGAGCCGGGCGGACAGGCGCACCGGCCCGGCCGCCTCGGTGAGGATGCCCGTCCAGCCGCCGGCGGCGCGGAACACGCACGCCCTGCCCTCCGACAGCCGCCAGTAGGGCGTGTAGTGGACGAGCACGGTGGCGACCCCCGGCGTGCGGAAGCGCACGGCCACCGAGCTCACCCCGAGCTCGGTGAGGCTCGCCGGCCCCTGCACCAGGCCGGGGGAATCGGTGACGAGCCAGACCTTCCAGTGCGGGTTCTGCCAGGCGAGCTCGAGGTAGGGCAGGCCCGCCCGCAGCAGTTTCGCCTCCGCGACGGCGGACGGGTCGAGCTCCACGTCGGGCAGGGCGACGTAGCGGATGCCCCGGGCGAGCAGCCACTCGTGGTAGGTCTCGGCGTTGAGGCTGCCGTCGTAGAACAGCGCGTTGTACTTGCTGTCGAGCTGGCGCAGCCAGCCCCGGGCCATCGGCACGCTCGGCGCCACGAAGCGCGCCTCCCAGTGGGCCCGGGTGAACGGAACCTCGACCCGGCCGGCCGGCACCGGAGCGCCGCGGTCGAGGTAGTCGAGCAGCTCGGTGTAGTACCCGGCGGACGAGGACCGATCGCCCTGGGTGAGCAGCGCGCCGTGGATCGGGCCGATCTGCCAGCCGATCAGCGGGATCGCCACGATCGCGAGCACCCGGCGACGGTCGGCGAGCAGCAGTGCCGCCGCGGGGCCGGCCAGCAGCGTCGCCGGCCGGGTGATGTTCCCCCCGACCTGGGAGGGGATGAAGAAGAACAGCGCCGCCGCAGCCGCCCACAACAGCAGGCCGTGCCGGATCGCCCGGGCGCCCTTCGGGACCACCAGCAGTCCCACCGCGATGAGCGCCAGCAACGACAGGAAGGTCAGCGCCGGGAACGGTTGGTAGCCGTCCTCGGGGAAGGCGAGCGCGACGACGATGCCGGCCCCGGCTCCGGCGAACGGCAGCACGCGCCGCCAGCCGATGGTCAGCAGCAGCGCGGCGCCGACGAGCAGCACGAAACCGGCGGCCAGGGGCGAGGCCAGCGATGACAGCATGGCGCCGGCCCAGGTCAGCTTCGCCCGGCGTTCACGGGCCCCGAGCAGCGCCAGCGCACCGAACGCCATGCCGAGGGCAAACGGCATCCGCCCGACGACGAGGTTCGACACCGTCGCCACGGCGAACCAGACGAGGACGAGGTCCTGCCCCGACCGCCGACCCGGCCCACGCAGCAGCCGGGTCACGATCACCGTGGAGGCGACGCAGGAGATCGCGCCCAGGAGCTGGACCCCCAACAGCGCACCGAGCGGCGGGAACAGCACGCTGTACCCGGGTATGGTGTGGCCGCCGTACCATTGATCGTCCCAGAGGACCGCCCCGCCGTGGCGGAACAGCCACACCCGGTACTCCTGGGCGGGGGTGTCGGGGCCGGTCACGCCGAGCCCGACGCACAGCAGGCACAGTGCCGCGGTCAGCGTCCAGGGCCACCGGCGCACGGCCGCGACGACAACGAGCAGGCCCCGCACAACCGGCCCGTGGTGCCGCGGCGGCTCGAGGGCGATGAAGGGGGTCTGAGGCAGTGGAGCCACGCGAGACTCGGTCTCGCCGGCCGGCAGCGCCACAAGCGATGCCATCGGCCGACTACCGGGCGTGGCGTCGACCGGGGAGCCGGGCGCCGCGAGCGCTGTCACCCGCGACCTCCCAAGGCGTCGACGACGGTCCGTCCGCCGCATCCCACCGATCATCTCCCGCCGGCCCACCGGCAGGCGACCGGCCGGCCGCGACCACCTCCTCTTCGGTGGCGCGCGGCGGCCGCGGACCGTCCGCCAACAGGGCCTCGACCAGCGCCATCTGGCTGATCATCGGCGGAACCGGCGCCGCGGTCGCGGCCATGCTGGCCGAGGGGCGGCTCGGCCCACGCGATCCGTACGTCACCGATCCCTCATCCTGGCTGGGAATTCTCCCATCGACCCCAACGACGGAGACGGCAAGGGGCGTTCTGGCCGGGATGTCCGCGCTCAGCGTCATCACGCTGTGTCTGTGCTGGGCTCTCCTGGTAGGCGCGATGGCCGCCGGGCGGGTGTCCACCCGCGCCGGGCTCGCAGCGGCCGTCGCATGGAGCCTGCCCTTCGCCGTCGGGCCGCCGCTGTTCAGCCGGGACGTATACGCCTACGCCGCCCAGGGCGAGCTGGCCCGGCTCGGCCTGGACCCGGCGACCCACGGCGTGGCCACCCTGCTGACGGCCGGGGCGCCGGACGGTTCGGGCCGGGCGTTCGTGCGGGCGGTCGACCCGCGCTGGTGGCACACCCACACCCCCTACGGCGGCGCCGCGGTCGCGGTCGAGAAGGCCGCGGCGGCGATCGGCGGCGGGCCCGCCGGCACCGTCGTGGTGCTCCGAGTGGTCGCCGTCCTCGCCACGATCGCCATGATCGGCCTGTCGCTGCGCCTCGCCGGGTCCGAGCCGACCCGGCGCCAAGCGGTTGCGGTCCTGGTCGCGGCGAACCCCGTGGTCGTCATCCACCTCGTCGGCAGCGCGCACCTCGACGCGATCGCCGCCATGCTCGTCGTCGCCGCCCTCGTAGTGGACCGCGCCACCCGCCGCGCGACGGGGCCGCACCCGCAGGCGGGGAACTCGCAGGCGGCGAACTCGCAGGCGGCGAACTCGGGGCGGGCCGAGGTGGGTGGGATCGTTGCGGGCGCGGCCGCGACTGGACTGGCGTGCCTCGCGGGCAACGTCAAGGCGACCGCCCTGCTCTGCGTCGGTTGGCTGGTGCTGGCCCACCTGCTGGCCGCGCGGCGGGCGCCCCGGCCGCTGCGGGCGGGCGCCGTGCGCCTCACCGCGGACGTCGTCGCCGTCGCCGTCGCCTCGGGCCTGAGCATCGCCGCCGCGGGTTTCGGCCCGACCTGGATCCGGGCGCTGTCGACATCGGGCGCCGTGACCACCGGAATCGCTCCCGCCTCGATCCTCGCCACGGCGGCCGACGGCGTGCTCGCGCTGGTCGGCGTACATCCCGCGGACGGCACGTCGCAGCGGGTGACCCGGGCGCTGTGCCTCGCGGCCGCGGCGGCCGTCGTCCTCGCGCTCGCCCTGCGCGCCTGGCGCCGGACACCACCCGCCGAGACACCACCCGTCGGAACGCCACCCGTCGGGGCATCTTCCGCCGAAACATCGTCCGCCGGGACGCCGCCGGCGGGCGGCGACCGGGCGTTTCGGGCCCTCGCCGACCATCGGCCCGACCTGGTCGTCGTCGGGTTCGGTGGTCTGGCAGTGGCGCTCGGCAATCCGGTGGTCTACCCCTGGTACCTCGCGCTGTGCCTGGCGCCGCTCGCCGTCCTCGCGGCACGCGGCGCCCCGGCCGGACGGCGAGGGGGGGCGCTGGCGGGCACGGCCGCGGGGCGCACCGCGGCCGTGCTGGTCCTGGCCTCCACCTTGTTGTGCGTCGCGACCCTCCCCCCGCTCGCGGCCACCTGGCGGCTGCTCGGCACCACCGGCGTGGCCGCCCTCGTCACCGTCGCCGCGCTGGCCCTCGCGGCCGGGGCCGCAACCGCACTGCTGGCGCCGCGGCGGCGGCCCGCACCGCCCACCAACACACCATGATCAGACCGAGGTTGCGCCCGACCAGCAGCAGGCTCAGGACGATCCGGCCCTGGATGACGTCGTTGTACCGCCACGGGTAGATGAGCTGGGTCAGCGCGACGCAGGCCAGCAGCGCCACCGGCAACCGCCCCCGCGGCCCCCGCGGCCGGCCGCCGGTACCGGTGCCGTCGGTGCCGCTCGTGGCCGCCGGGTCCACTGCGAGCCCCACGGCCACCAGCGCGAGGATCCACACGAGGTACTGCGGGCTGAGCACCCGGGCGGTGACGACGACCACGACGACGAGCGCGAGGGCTCGCCCGGCGAGCGTCCCGGCCACCGCCCGGGCTGCCCCGTCACCCGCCGGCAGCCGGCCCCGCGTCCACCACCACACCGCCGCGACGACGATGGCGACGACCTCGAGCAGACTGCACGCCGTGGCGACGGCGCGCGCCACCGAGCCACCGAACTGCAGGGAACCGTAGGAGTAGTCCGGCGCCGGCCCGCCGAGCATGTGGGCGACGACGAACGGCGTCGCGGCCACCGCCTCGACCTGCAGCCCGCGGGCCTGCTGCGCGCCGAGGAAGCCGAGGGCGTCGCGCCACCATCCGGTCAGCGCTCCGACGGCGGCGAGCAGCACCACGGCGCCCAGCAACCCGCCGACCAGGCGGGCCGCCCCCGCTCGCAGCCAGGCCGGCCACCGTGCCGGCGAGCCCGCCGGGACCGGCACCGCGACCAGCAGCAACAACGGCCACACTTTGAGCAGCGCCCCGACGCCGAGGTGGAATCCGGCGCGGCCGAACCGGGCGCGCGACACGGCGAGCACCGTGGCGACCGCCGCCGCCGCCGGTAGCAGGTCGAACCGGGCCAGTGCCACCGGACCCAGCGCGGTGATCCCGACCACCCAGAACAGCGCCGCGCCTCGGTCGCGCCGCGCCAGCGCGGCGGTCACCGCGAGGTCGGCGAGAAGGGTCAGCACGAGGAACGCCACTCGATAGGGCACCGCCGAAAGGGTGTGAGCCAGCTCCGGTAGCACGAGCGCGACCGCCGCTGCAGGCGGGTACTGCCAGCGATCATCACCGACGGGCAGGCCGCCGCCGTGGCCGAGATCGTGCGCCCAGCCGGCGTAGATTCGAAGATCGCCCAGGACACTCTGCTGAGCACCGAACGTCTGGCCGGCCAGGACCCCGACGACGAGCAGCGCCCGGCTGAGCAGCCAGGCACCCCACAACCGACCGGCGGTCAGACGGGGGGCACCCGGACCGGTCCGGGATGTGGCCACCGGGCCGCCGACGGCGGCCGGCTCCGGGGCCGGCGGGCGGGGCGGCCCGGCGGACGGGGCCGACTGATCCGCGCGCACGACCGCGACCGTACCCGCCCGTTCGGGCAGCCCGAGGCGCGCCCTCGACGCGCCGGGCAGAGGGCCTCTGCCGTCACCTATTGTTTGCGCCATATCGAGTCACTGCCACGGCACGCAACGGAGCGCGCCGTGGCCGACGAACCCGGCGGCGCGTTCGGCGGCGGAGGGTGACTCGAAATGCGCCGCGGAGGTGCCTGTGATCCTCGGATCCGGCTCAGCATGGGACACGGCCTGCGTTCAACTGGCGAACGCGGCCCGTCATCTGGGCCTCGACGATGGACTGCACGACCTGCTCCGCATGCCCCGCCGGGCGATCACCGTCAGCGTGCCACTGCTGCGTGACGACGGTTCGCTGATGGTGCTGACCGGCTACCGCGTCCAGCACAACCTCGCCCGCGGCCCCGGCAAGGGCGGCATCCGCTACCACCCCGACACCGACCTCGACGAGGTCAAGGCGCTGGCGATGTGGATGACCTGGAAGTGCGCGCTGATGGGGATCCCCTACGGCGGGGCGAAGGGCGGCATCGCTGTGGAGCCGGCGCTGCTGTCCCGCCAGGAACGCGAGCGCATGACCCGGCGCTACGCCGCCGAGCTTGTTCCCCTGATCGGGCCGGAGAAGGACATCCCGGCCCCCGACGTGGGCACCGACGAGCAGACCATGGCCTGGATCATGGACACCTACTCCGCCCACACCGGCCACATCGCCACCGGCGTCGTGACCGGCAAGCCGCTGTCGATCGGCGGCTCCGCCGGGCGAGCCGGGGCGACCAGCCGCGGCGTGCAGCTCGCGCTGTTCGCCGCGCTGCGCCAGACCGGGCGGGACCCGTACGACACCACCGTCGCCATTCAGGGCTTCGGCAAGGTCGGGGCGCTCGCCGCCCAGTACCTGCACGACGCCGGCTGCAAGGTCGTTGCGGTCTCGGACGTCAAGGGCGGCATCTACAACCCGCAGGGCCTCAACCCGGCGGCTCTGATCCGCCACCTCGCCGAGGGGGCGGAGACCGTCGTCGGATTCCCCGGCACGGACACGCTCACCAACGACGACCTGCTCGAGCTCGATGTGGACGTCCTGCTCCCCGCGGCCCTCGAAGGCGTGATCACCGTCGAGAACGCCGACCGGGTCAAGGCCCGGATCATCGTCGAGGGGGCCAACGGCCCGGTGACAGCCGAGGCCGACCGGATCCTGGAGGACCGGGGCGTGATGGTCGTGCCGGACATCCTCGCCAACGGCGGCGGCGTCGCGGTCTCGTACTTCGAGTGGGTGCAGGACATGCAGGCCTACTTCTGGTCCGAGGACGAGGTCAACGACCGGCTGCGGACCCTGATGGAGCGGGCCTACGGCGAGGTGGCGATGCTCGCCACCACGCAGGGCGTCAGCATGCGCGCCGCGGCGCACATCATCGGGGTGAGCCGGGTCGCCGAGGCCCACCAGACGCGCGGCCTGTATCCCTGAGGGCCCGCCTGCCGCTCCACAGTTCAGCCTGAACCAGGCGTCCCTTCCCCCACGGGTCGCCACCCCGACCGACGGGGTACTCGCCGGCGCGAGGTGACCCGCGCCGGCCCCGAACGGGCCGCGCCGGGCGGCATCCCGGGCCCTCGGGCCCAGGGCTGCCACCGGACGGTGCCGGTCGCCGAGTTGCCGAGGGTGACCACGGTCAAGGCCACCGATCGTGCGAGCTCTCGGCAACTCGTGCGGCTGCCCAACCAGGCACACCCGACCTGGCACACCCGACCGGGACGCACCCGACCGGGACGCACCCGACCGGGACGCGGGCCGCTCAGCGGCCGCGGCCAGTGCGGGCGCGGGCGGTGCGGCGCCGTGGCCGGGCGCCGGCGGAGTCCGGCCCCAGCAGAGATCCCATCGCGGGGAACGCCACTTCGGTGGTGGAGAACACCGCCGCCTGTGCCGCTGCGGCGGCGACGGCGAGCAGGGCGTCACGGTCGTCGGCCGGCGCGGTGCGGTTTCGCCGGCGGTGGCCGCAGCGCTCGCAGGCATGAGTGAGGATCACGTCGTGCGTCCGGGTCTCGACGGCCACCGGACGCATCACCCCACCGCAGCCGGCCGTGCGGTCGCCGGGATGGACGTCGACGTGGCGCGAGCACAGGCATGATGGGCAGTGGTTGGTGTACCCGTCGCCGCGCACGGCGGTCCCGCACCACGGAGGACTTCGTCTGCCTCGTCTGCGGGACCGCCGGTGCGATGGCCGCCCGGAATGTGTGTTCCCGGAGACGACCGGGGATGTCGGACCCTCGGGGTGAAATAGTGGGCGGCGAACCATACCGGGCGTGGCGTGGCTGCGTCCGACCGTGCTCATCGTCCCGGCCGCGTCCCGAGGAGGTCCCGCTGTGCAGGCAGCTCAACCCCTGCCGCCCGAGGAACCCGGGCGGACGAGCACACCGGCCGCGGAGCTGTCCGACCGCGACCGGCGCGTCCTTCGCTTCGAGCAGGGCTGGTGGCGCCATCCGGGGGCGAAGGAGGAGGCGATCCGCGCCGAGTTCGGTCTGTCCTCGACGCGCTACTACCAGATCCTCAACCGGCTGATCGACTCGGACGCGGCGCTGATCACGGATCCGATGCTCGTCCGGCGGCTGCGCCGACTGCGCGAGCAGCGCCGGGCCGCCAGGTCCGGCCGCCGGGACCGGGGCGAGGAGTAAAGCAACCTATGACGCATGGCACGAGCGCGCCGCCGCAGCGCCGACCTCCGGGCCGGCCCGCGGACCGGCTGCACGCCGTGGTGGCGGGAGCCATCGCCGTCATCGCCGTGCTCGTCGGCATCCTGTTGGTCAACCTCCTCAACGGCAAGTCCGGCCCCGAGCCGCCGAACCCGGTCGCGGCGCCCTCCCGCACTCCGGACGGCGGCAGCCCAAGCCCGTCGCCCTCCGTGCATCGCACGACGCCCGCGGCCTCGCCGACCCATCGCCCGAGCCCGGCCACGACGACGCCACCCGCCGAACGGCCGGCATCGGCGACACCGGTGCCGCCACCGGCGCAGCCGGGCCGGCGGCCCCCCGTGACAGCGCCGGTGGTCGTGCTGAACAACTCCCGGATCTCCGGACTGGCCGAGAAGGCAGCCGGGCAGGTCGAGGCCGCCGGGTTCCCCGTCGAGCGGACCGGGAACTTCCAGTCGATCTACGACGTGCCGGTCTCGACGGTGTTTTACGACGACTCCGACGCCGCGGCCGCCCAGGCGCTCAAGGACGCCATTCCGGGCATCGAAAAGATCGTCCCCCGTGCCCAGACGAGGATCGTCTCCACCGGCGCCCTGATCCTCGTCATCACTCGCGACTTTCCCGCCGACCCGGAAAAATAATCAGGGATCGTTCCGCCTGAGACATTCCCCGGTGGGCATGTCCGCCGGCCCTCGACCATAGACGACAGCGACCCCGGGAAGGCTCCGTGAGCGATTCCGCCCAGCACAGCCCGCCCGCGCCCCGCACCCCCGCCGGCGGGGCCGGGCTCGCCGCCCTGCTCACCGCGCCCGACCGCGCCCTGATCGCCCTCGACTACGACGGCACCCTCGCTCCGATCGTCGCCCGCCCGGCCGACGCCGTTCCCGCCGCCGGGGCGCTCGAGGCGCTGCGCCGGATCTCCCACGCGGTGGGCACGTTGGCGATCATCACCGGGCGGCCGGTCGACGCGCTGCTGGAGCTGACCGGGGTGGCGAAGCTCCCCGGCCTCGGCGAGTTGGTCATCCTCGGTCAGTACGGACTGCAGCGATGGGACTCGCAGTCGCGCACGATCACCAGCCCCGAGCCGCTGGCGGGCGTCGCCGCCGTCCGCGGAGCACTGCCCGAGCTGCTGCGCGACGCCCCCGCCGGCACGGTCGTCGAGGACAAGCACCAGGCGCTCGTCGTGCACGTGCGCCGCACCGCCGACCCGGACGCGGCGCTGGCCGCGCTCGCCCCGGCCCTGACGACCCTCGCCGAGGAGCACGGGCTGGAGGCCGCCCCGGGCAAGAAGGTGCTGGAACTGCGCCCGCCCGGGCACGACAAGGGGGGCGCGCTGCGCGAGCTCGTCGCCGCCCGTGGGGCACGCTCGGTGCTCGTCGCCGGGGACGACTACGGCGACCTGCCCGCCTTCTCCGCCGTCGACGAGATGCGGGCAGGCGGGCTGCCCGGCATCACCGTGTGCAGCGACAGTCCCGAGGTCCCCGCCGTGTTGCGGGAACGCGCCGACCTGGTCGTCGGCGGCCCCGCCGGCATGGTCGCGCTGCTGGAGGTGCTCATCGAGCGCCTCGGTGGCTGACTGGCGTGTCGGCGCGATCCGCGGCGAGGGCGGCGAGCTGGTCGGTGAACCAGACCCGCGGCGGCAGCCGGCCGGCCACGGCGGCGAGTTCGCCGGCGCGGCGCCGGCGGTCGGCCGCGGGCATCGTCAGTGCCGTGTGTAGGGCCTGCGCGGTCGCCTGGATGTCGAAGGGATTGATCACCAGCGCCGCCCGGCCCATCTCCGCGCAGGCCCCCGCCTCCCGGGACAGCACCAGCACAGCGTCGTGCCGCGACAGGACCGGCCCCTCCTTCGCGACGAGGTTCATCCCGTCCCGGATCGGATTGACGACGAGCACCTCGGCGAGCGTGAGCGCGGCGATCGACCGCGGATAGTCGTCGGTGATCTCCAGCCGCAGCGGCAGCCAGGTGTCCGTGGCGAACTCGTCCTCGATCTCCGCGGCGAGCCGCTGCACCGCCGCCGTGTACTCGCGGTACTCCGGCAGATCGTGTCGCGACGGGTAGGCGCAGACCAGGTGCATCACCTTGCCGCGCCATTCCGGGTGGGTCCGCAGCAGCTCGCGGTAGGCGGCGAGGCCACGCACGATGTTCTTGGACAGCTCGGTGCGGTCCACCCGGACGATCAGGCGCCTGCCCTCGGCCAGCTCGACGAGTTCCGCCGCCCGGGCGGCGACGTCGGACGCGTCGGCCCGGCCGCGCAGCTCGTCGGCGTCGACGCCGAGCGGGTGCACCCCGATCCGCACCGTGCGGCCAGCCCCCACCGCCCCGGCGGGCGGTGCCACCGTGATCGCGCGCCGCTCGACCCGCACGCCGGCCAGACCGCGGGCGCACTCGGTGAAGGCGTCGGCCCAGGCGTCGGTGAGGAACCCCAGCCGGTCAGCGCCGAGCATGCCGCGCAGGATCTGTTCGCCGACATCGTCGGGCAGCATCCGGAAGTACTCCGGCGGCGCCCACGGAGTGTGGCTGAAGTGGGCGATGCGCAGGTCCGGGCGCAGTCGGCGGAGCTGCCCGGCGACGAGGGTCAGGTGGTAGTCCTGGACGAGCACCGAGGCGCCCGGGGCGGCCTCGTGCGCCAACGCCTCGGCGAACATCGCGTTGTACGCCTCGTAGGCCGCCCAGTCGCGGCGAAACGACGGGTCGAACACGGGCTGCGAGGCCGGGGCGTAGAGCAGGTGCTGGACGAACCACAGAATGCGGTTCGCGACCGCGTTGTAGGCCCGGTCGAACACGACCCGGTCGACGTCGAGCATCCGCACGGCCGTGCCGCCGGTGTCGTGGCCGGCAAGGTCGAGCCGGCCGGCCGGTGCGGCGCGAACCGCGCGCCGGTCGGCGTCACCGAGCGCGGCGCACACCCAGACCATCGGCAGGGCGTCGGGCGGGGCATCGGCAGCAGCCTGGCTCAGGCCGCTGACCAGGCCGCCGGCCCCCCGCCGCAGCACCAGCTCACCGTCGTCACCGGTGACGAACGCCACCGGGCCCCGGTTGGAGGCAACCAGCACCCGCGCTGTCCCCCGCGCCAGAGGACTCGCCGACGTGCCCTGCTCGGCTTCCCGCATCCGCTGCACACTGCGGAGGGTAGGCCATCCGGACGGCCGCGCAGGCCGGACCGCCGGCCACACCACGGCCATCCGGCGCAGGTTCCGTCGGAAACGACCGGCTATCGTCCGTCCGGTGTCCGGCCGCCGTCCGGTTCGCCAACAGCGGGGAAACCGCCAGCGAACCGCCAGTGAACCGCCAGTGAACCGAGCCCCAGCGGATCAGACGGTGGCTGACCGCACCGCGCTCGCCCAGCCGGCGCCGACCGTGCCCGCCTCGACCGTCACGTTGTCGTAACGGGCGAGCAGGGCGGTGATGTCGGGATGGCGCATCGCGTTCGCGACCAGGTGCATCCGGCCGACGTGCGGGGCCATCGCCAGGTCGCTGGCGGAGTCGCCGATCGCGATCGCCTCGGCCGGGTACACGCCGCGGCGCTTGAGGTCGTAGGCCACCGCGTCGCCCTTGCCCACCCCACCGGGAACGAGGTGGTACACGTGCGGCGCCACCCCCAGCTCGGGCATGTGGGCCGGCGAGATCAGGCCGTTGTCACGCATGCTCAGCCAGGCGAAGCCGGTCTCGGCGAGCCAGCCGTCGACCTCGCCGACGTCGATGCGGCCGCGGAGCATGACGTCGACCTCGCGGCCGGTGTGCCACGGGGTGTGCAGCTCCAGGCGGCCGGGATAGCGCTCGATCAACTGGTCGAGCAGCGACTCGGGGACCTGGTCGAAATCGGGTGGCATGGCGCCGCGCAGGATCTCGCTGTCTCGCCCGTCGTTCCAGCCGACGATCGCCCCGAGCTCCCCGATGAAGCCGTCCGCGCCGAAGATCTGCGCCGCCTCGAGCAGCTGCGGCCGGGTGCGACCGCTGACCAGCACCAGCGCGATGCCGGCCGCGTGCAGCTCGGTGAGCGCCTGCGCCGGGTCCAGGGTGATCGCCCCACCCTCGGCGCGGAAGAAGCAGCCCTTCGGGCCGACCATCGTGCCGTCGAGATCGGTGTAGACGACGCGAATACTCACTGTCACGGACTCCCTGATCTGCGAGGTGGGTCGGCCCGCCGCCGCTGCCCGGGCACCGGGCGGGGACGGCGGTCGCCCGGCGCGGGCCCGGCCTGCCCCGCGCCGGTGAACATTGTGGGGGCCAGGACGGACCGCACCCGGCGAAACACGATCTCATGACCGTGAACCACGAAACACCGGTGCACGATCTCCGGCCCACGGTCTACAGTACGGACAGACAACTTCATCTGGCTCATCCAGAGGGGCAGAGGGAACGGCCCTGTGAAGCCCCGGCAACCTCCCGCATCCGATGCGCGGCAGGTGCTAATTCCGACCCGTGGCAGGTTGCCCGGGAAAGATGAGGAGCTTCTTCATGACTCTCGCGCCCGAGCGTGCCGACACTCCCACCCTCGACGTCGCGAACCCCGCAGTCGGGCTATCTTGTCGCCACTGCGGCGCCACCTACCCGCTCTCCCCGGCCCACGTCTGCGTGGAGTGCTTCGCCCCGCTGGAGATCTCCTACGACCCCGACCTGCTGGGTCGGGTCACCCGGGAATCCATCGAACGCGGGCCGGCCAACCTGTGGCGTTATGTGGGCCTGCTGCCCGCGGGGCACGACCCGGCGCGCCGGGTGTCCCTCGGCGCCGGCTGGACGCCGCTGCGCCCGGCCCCGCGCCTGGCCGCCGAGCTGGGGATGAAGACGCTCTACGTCAAGGACGACAGCGCCAACCCGACGCATTCGTTCAAGGACCGCGTCGTCTCGG
Organism: Frankia tisae; assembly: GCF_025403405.1. GTDB lineage: Bacteria > Actinomycetota > Actinomycetes > Frankiales > Frankiaceae > Frankia > Frankia tisai. The sequence goes on along the minus strand of NZ_JANEZT010000008.1, from coordinate 1,739 downwards.
TGGCCCTCAGTGCCGCCCGCGAGCTCGGGTTCACCACGGTGGCCTGCGCCTCGACCGGCAATCTCGCCCAGTCCGTGGCCGCGCACGCCGCCGGGGCCGGCCTGCGCTCGGTGGTGCTGGTGCCGCATGATTTGGAGGCCGGCAAGACCGTCTCCACCGGCGTGTACGGCGGGACCCTCGTCGCGATCCAGGGCAACTACGACGACGTCAACCGGCTGTGTAGCGAGCTGGCCGGCGAGTACGAGTGGGCGTTCGTCAACGTCAACGTCCGGCCGTTCTACGCCGAGGGCTCCAAGACGCTGGGCTACGAGGTCGCCGAGCAGCTCGGCTGGCGGCTGCCCGAGCAGGTCGTCGTGCCGATCGCGTCCGGCTCGCTACTCACCAAGGTCGACAAGGCGTTCGGCGAGCTCGGCAAGCTGGGCCTGGTGGAGCCGACGCCCTACCGGGTCTTCGGCGCGCAGGCAGCCGGTTGCAATCCGGTGGCCGCGGCGTTCGCCCGCGGGGTCGACACCGTCGCCCCGGTGCGGCCGTCGACGATCGCGAAGTCGCTGTCCATCGGTAACCCGGCCGACGGACCGTACGCCCTCGACGTCGCCCGCCGCACCGGAGGCGCGATCACGGACGTCAGCGACGACGAGATCCTCGAGGGCATGCGGCTGCTCGCCCGCACCGAGGGCATCTTCGGCGAGACCGCCGGCGGCGTCACGGTCGCGAACCTGCGCCGCCTGCTGCGCGAGGGCCTGCTCGACCCGGCCGCCGAGACCGTCATCTACAACACCGGCGATGGGCTGAAGACCCTCGACCCGCTGGTCGAGACCGGCGGGCCGACGGCCACCATCAAGCCGTCGCTGCGCGCCTTCGAGGCCGCCGGCCTCGGCGACGACTGACCGACCAGCGGTCGTCCCTCGGTCCCTGGGACCCGCAGCACCGCCCCGCGCTTCGGAGGGGGGACCCCGGACGGCCCCGTGCGCCCGGCGGCGCGAGGTGGCGCCTACGAGGCAGGCCAGGGCAGGCCGATACCGGACGGCGGCCTGTGTCACCTACCCGGCAACGGGCCGGGGAGGCGGCGGTGCGCGACGCGGAGAAGCGGCGGCGAGCTTGCACTCACCCATGCCGAGTGCTAAACAAGACTTAGCACTCTCGCCTAGGGAGTGCCAAAGGCTGAAACGGCGAGGCTGCCCGATCCGCCCGGCATCCACGGTGGTTGCACCGGGGCCGGAGCCGGCGGGAGCCGTCCGTCGCGGGCGTCGTTGTGGCCAGGCCATCGAACCTGCCATCCCACTGGGAGGACCCAGAAACCATGCCGAAGATCATTGCCTTCGACGAGGAGGCACGGCGCGGCCTGGAGCGCGGCATGAACCAGCTGGCCGATGCGGTCAAGGTCACGCTCGGCCCGAAGGGTCGCAACGTCGTTCTGGAGAAGAAGTGGGGCGTTCCCACGATCACCAACGACGGTGTGAGCATCGCGAAGGAGATCGAGCTCGAGGACCCGTTCGAGAAGATCGGTGCGGAGCTCGTCAAGGAAGTCGCGAAGAAGACCAACGACGTCGCGGGTGACGGCACCACGACCGCGACGATCCTGGCTCAGGCCCTGGTGCGGGAGGGCCTGCGGAACGTGGCCGCCGGCGCGAACCCGCTGGGCCTGAAGAAGGGCATCGAGGTCGCGGTCGAACGCGTCTCCGAGGAGCTCTCCAAGCAGGCCAAGGAAGTCGAGACCAAGGAGCAGATCGCCTCCACCG
>NZ_JANEZT010000089.1 GCF_025403405.1 Frankia tisae | reverse complement strand
GGGGTGGCGAGCAGGGTGGTCAGGTCGGCTACGAACGCGTCGGTGCGTTCGCCGTGCAGCCCGCCGAGTGGGGCGAGCAGCTGGTCGAGCAGCCCCTGAACGACGTCGATCGCACCGCGGGTGACCTCCACGCCCCGGTCGGTGAGGACCAGGCGCACCGCGCGGGTGTCGACCGGGTCGCGGTCGCGGGCGAGCAGGCCGTCGGCCTCCAGCGCCCGGGCCAGCTTCGACACGTACAGCGCCTCCAGACCGGTGTGCTCGGCCAGCCGGCGCTGGCTGGGCGCCTGCCCGCCGCGGCGCAGCCCGTACAGCGAACTGAGCAGCACGTACCTGGCATGCGTCAGGCCGAGGGGCGCCACCGCCCGGTCGACCGCGACCCGCCACTTCAACGACAGCCGCCAGACGAGAGAGCCGGCCGTCGGAGGACCCCCTGCACTCTCCACCCCAGAAACAGTACATGGCTACTAGATGCATGGCTACTATCGTCGAGGTGTCCGGCCCGAGGACCTGCTGGGGTGGGAACCGAATACACCGGAAAGGGGCCGTGGCGGTTGTTCCCGCTGGTCAGTGGAAAGACAACATCCTTAGGACCAGGCCGCGAGCGTCAGGACCAGGCCCCAGCCCTCGCTCGTCATCCGCACCTCATCCTCGACGGACACCCGGTGGTACGCCCTACGTCGGTGTCTGGAAGCCGCCGATCTTCTGCTCGAGCAGTTCGGCCAGCCGCAGCGGGGTGCGGTCCTCGAACATCGGGCCGATGAGCTGCACTCCCACCGGCAGGCCCTCGGGGGACCGGCCCGCGGGTATCGCGGTGGCCGGCAGGCCCGGCATGGTGGCCAGGCCGGCCAGGACGAGCTGGTCGAAGTACGGGTACTCGACGCCGTCGATGTCGATCCGGCGTTCCAGCGGATTGGGGTTGTGGTCGTGGCCGAACGCGGGAGTCGGCGTGATCGGACACACCACGGCGTCGAACTCGGCGAACAGCTGCCGCCAGCCGTGGCGGTGGAGCTCGCGACGGTTGTTCGCCTCGATCCAGTCGCGGTGGCTGAACACCATGGCGCGCAGCCGCGCCGCGTCGAGACTCCGGTCGTCTGCGCTCAGCCCGGCGGCGCGGGTCCGCAGCTGCTCGTACGCCTCGACGGGAAAACGCGCGACGGAGCCCGAGAACAGCAACTGCGTGTAGAGCATCGCGGCTTCGGTCAGATCGGGCAGCAGCGCAGTGTGCCGTTCGACGCGGGCTCCTGCGTCGACAAGCGCGGCGGCCACCCGGTTCACGCCCGCCCGCACAGCGGACCCGGTCGCAAGGAGCGGGTGCTCGTCGAGAACCAGGACCCGGAAGTCGGCGAGGCGCTCGTGGCGCGCGGGCGGCAGCGCCACGTTGTGCGCCTTGCCGAGCGTCAGCGGGTCCGGTCCGGCCATGACGTCGAGCAGGAGCGTGAGGTCACGGGCAGCGCGCGCCATCGGACCGACGACGGCGAGGTCGAGGTCGGTCGGCAATGCCGGCGCGGGAGGCGCGACCATGCCGCGGGTTGCCGCCAGCCCGAACCACCGCGCCCGCGGCCTTGAGCCGCGCCACCTGTACCGCGTCCTCGGCCGGCACATAGTCCCGGTGTTGCGGCATGCCCCAGGTCGTGGGCAGCCCAGCCATGTTGTAGGATTCTTTGACCGTCACCGGAATACCGAGCAGCGGCCGGACCTCGCCGCGGGCGCGCGCCTGGTCGGCACCGCGCGCGGCGGCCCGCACACGGTCGAAGTCCGGCACGCAGATCGCGTTGATCACCTTGTCGTCCCGCTCGATACGGGCAATCGCCTCGTCGGTCAGCTCCGCCGAGGTCACGTCACCGGCACGCAACGCGGCCGCCAACTCTTCGGCCGTCTGAAAACTCCACTCCATGATTCCGACGCTACCGACCCCTGGAATAGGTCATGAAATGCCGCTTCGCGCAACGGGATAGATGTCCCAACTCATCATGCTGCTCTCCGACCACAGACGATTCGCCGACCAGTTGTGACAGTTCTGTGAGACGGCCGGTCCACCTCCTTACAACGTGGCGTTGAGGATGTGTGCCCACTGCTCGACGGTGGCGACCCCGCCGCGGCGGGGCAGGACGTCGGTGACGAGCGTGTGGTGCAGCGCGGGGTTGGGGTCGGCGCAGGCGTCGGACAGGACGGTGACCTGGTAGTCGAGGTCGGCGGCCTGCAGGGCGGTGGACAGGACGATGCCGGCGGTGGAGACGCCGGCCAGGACGAGGTGATCGATGTCCTGGACGGCCAGGAGCTGCTGGAGGTTGTTACCGGCGAAGGCGCTGACGCGGTTCTTGTAGACGACGGTCTCGCCTTCCGCGGGGGCGACATCGGGGTGAATGGCGGTGCCGGGGTCGTCGGCGGTGTACAGGTGGGACGGAAGGGAACCGAAGATCTTGTTGCGGGGGTGGACGTCGAGGTGACCGGGGCGCAGCCGCAGCGCCACGTGGATGACGGGGACGCCCGCGGCGCGCGCCGTGCCGAGTGCGTGCACGGCGTGCGGCAGGTAGTCGGCGGGCAGGCGGGCGAGGTGGTGGAGCTGCAGGTCCATCGCGAGCAGGGCGGTGCGGGCCATGGCGGGCGCCTTTCGTTCAGGTGTGCTTGCGCGGGATGAAGGTTAGGCGCCGACGGACCTGCGGCGACCGGGCACCCCGGACGTCACGTCCGACCGATCACAGGAGCGTGGATGTCCGTGGCCCCGTTGCATCAGGTCCTGGCAGGTAACCGCTATCCGGGGCGAGGCGTGCTGTGGGCGAGGACCCTCGACGGCGCGCTGCACGGCGGGTACTTCCTCACCGGACGCAGCGCCGCCTCCCAGGCCCGCACGCTGATGCGACGGGACGCAGAGCTGATCGTCGCCGCGACCGGCGCAGCCGCACACGATCCGCTGCGCCACTACGTGGCTGCCCGTGAACGCGGCGGCTGGCTCGTGTTCGGCAACGGAGAACAGGTTGCCGCGGTGGCGGACCGGCTGGAAGCGGGACAGCCGCCGGCAGCAGCACTCGACGGGTTGGACTACGAACCCGACCCGCCGATCTTCACACCTCGGATCACCGTGGCGACGGATCTGCAGGCGGCGCGGGGCACCTGGTTCGGCGCCGCGCGCCGCAGCCGCGGCGCCAGGACGGCGGCCGACGTGCTGATGCTCGCCGTCCGCGACCTGGAACCGGGGGACGCCGTGATGATGACGACGTACCGCTGCGACGGCCACGACGTCGCGACCGGGGAGCCGTTCGTCGACACGCGGACCGCGGCGGCCGACCGCGACGCGCTGCTGGCCGAGGTGTGGAATGCGCTGACCCCGCAGCTGCGCGTGGCGGCCGCGGTCTTCGCACCGGGACAGCTCGCCGACGCCGCCATCCGCAACACCTCTCCCTGAGCCGAAAGATCCCCGATCCCCGACGCCCGACTGGTCGCCTGCCCCGGCATGGGTCACGAGTTCTCCCGGCGCCGGTGGCCCACCATCGCCGGTGATGTGTGGGAGGCGGCCCGGTCGGCGGGCGCGCCGTCCGGTGGAGCGGCGATCCTGTAGCCCGTGGAACCTGTGGTGGGACCAGACCGGGTGGTGGTTCGTCTCGCGCATAGTGATGATCTTCCCGTCGCTCTGGGTGTCTGGCGTGAGGCCAACAGTGCTCGGGGACGGCTTCCCGACGCTGCGCGGATCGCCGGGGTGCGGGTGAAGCTCGCCGCCCCGGATGCTCTGGTGCTTGTCGCCTGGGCTGGTATGAGGGTTGTTGGCATGCTGCTGGCCGAACCGGGCCGCGGTTATGCACGGCTGCAGCTGTGGACCGGAGTCGACAACGATCGCGCGCTGCGTCTCTACCGTCGGGTCGGTTTCGTTCCCGGCGGGCGGACATCGCGCACGGACGGTGGATGGGCGATCGTGCAGTTCGTCCGCCCAGCCTCAGGGTCATAGCAACTCCGCCAGGGCAGGCGAACCCAGGGTCCGGGACGTCAGTGGTGAGGGGCGTCGCGCCAGCGGTGGCGCGGTGCCCAGCCGAGCAGCGTGCGCGCGGGACGGGTGTCCAGCAGCGCCAGGAACGGGTCGGATTCGTAGCGGGTGTCCCCACGCCCGGGAACCTCGGGAAGGATCTTTCGGGGGACGTCGACGCTGCTGATCGTGACGACCCGCGTCACCTGATGGCGCTCGGCGGCCCACAGCACGTTGTGCATCCCGAGCACGTTGGTCTCGAACACGGCCGCGTCAGTGCCGGTAGTGGTCGGTCCGAACTCGGCCAGGCCAGGGTCGTCGACCGGCTCGTCCACCGCGGCCAGGTGCACGATTCCCTCGCACCCCATCGCGGCGTGGCCAAGCGCCTGGGGGTCACGTACGTCGTGCCCGTCGACGAGGTCGAAGCCCACGGTCTCGTGCCCCACCGCCGCCAGGGTCGCCGTCACCGCCGCGCCGACGAGACCGCGGTCACCGGTCACCAAAACTTTCACGCCACGACAGGCAAGACCATGGGCCCTTGCCGGCAACCGGATTTCGCGACCTGATCCGTTGGATGAAGGCTTTCGGGACTGCTGGTCAGGCAGGTCCGTCCTCGTCGGATCACACCCACAGGGCGTCGAGATCGCCGACGTTGGTGACGTGGGTGTGCGCGGGGAACAGCGTGTCGGTGAGGAAGGCGTGGATGTCGGGGTGGGGATCGGCGCTGGCGTCGCGCAGGACGACGATCCGGTAGTCGCGGTCCATCGCCTCGCGCACGGTACTCAGGACGACGCCGCTGGTGCTCAGCCCGGCGAGGACGACGGTGGTGACTGCCCGTGCGCGCAGCTGCTGGTCGAGGTCGGTGGTGGAGAAGGCGCCGACCCGGGTCTTGCGGACCGCGATGTCGCCGAGCTGGGGCTCGAGGTGGGCGTGGAGCTGGGTGCCGGGCGCGTCGAGGTGCAGCGCCGAGCGCCCCTCACCGGCGGTGATGGCGGCGAACATGCTGGTCTCGGGGATGGCGTCGAAGTCCGACTGGTCGAAGGCGACCCGCACCCAGCCGACGTGCCCGCCGCGCCCGCGGACGGTGTCGACGGCGGCGGTGACGCGGCCGAGCAGCGCTTCGGCGTGGGGTAGCCGGGCGACGATCCCGTTCTGGTAGTCCATCACGAGCAGCGCCGTGTGCCGGGGGTCGAGGGTCGGTCGGTCAGGCACGGGTGGTGTCCTTTTCGGAGCGGGGTTCGGTTCCGGGATGGGGTTCGGCTGCGGGGGTGCTTCGGGCCAACGAGCGGTCGAACACGGTGATGAGCAGGAACGCCGCGCCGACGCCGATCAGCAGGAGCGCGAGGTGATGCAGGCCGGGAGTGTCGGCGGCGTGGCCGTAGAAGGCGCCCTGGGCCGCCGACGAGGTGATGGCGCCGAGGTAGCCGAAGGTGCGCAGCAGCCCGGCCGACGCGCCGATGTCGTCGGGGTTGGCCTGGCGGTAGACGGCGTTCTGCAGGGCCAGGCTGTTGAGTCCCTGCGGGATGCCGAACACGAGCGCGACGACGACGAGCAACCAGAGAGCCGTCGAGGAGTGCAGGGCCAGCAGCAGCACGCAGCCGACGATCTGGGCAACGGCGGCGACGACGAGCTTGCCGCGCACCGCCGTGCGGCGCCCGGTGAGGATCGACACGACGATCCCGGTCGCGAACAGCGGCAGCGTGGCGAGGCCGGCGTGGCTGGCGGACAGGCCGCGGCCGTGCTCGAGCCACTGGGTATAACCGTAGAGGAAGCTGTAGGACACGACGTAGGCCAGCAGCGCGCGCATGTAGGTGACCAGCAGCGGGGTGTTGCCGCCGAGGATCCGCAGGTCGATGAACGGGCGGGCGTGGGACAGCTCGCGGGCGGTGAAGGCGACGGCCGCGGCGACGGTGAGGGTAAGCAGGTACCAGTCCTGCACGCGCGGGTGCATCAGGAACAGCAGCAGCGCGACACCGGTACCGGCGAACAGCCCCATCCCGAGCACGTCGAGATCCAGCGAGCGCCTCGGCTCGGACTGCGGATCGGTCGGCGGCTCGGACTGCGACGGCTGCCCGGCCGGCGGCGTCGACCTGGGGAAGCGGCGCGCGCCGAGGACGAAGGCCAGCAGCGCGATCGGGATGTTGAGGGCGAAGGTCGTACGCCATCCACCGAGCCCGATCAGCAGGCCGCCCAGCGACGGGCCGATCACGGAGATGGTCTGGGTGGAGATCGCGAGCACCGTGAGCACGAACGCGGGGCTGTCCTGGCCGGTCCGCTCGCTCTCGTCGCGGATGAGCCGCATCGCCGCCGGGTAACCGGCGCAGGTGCCGAAGCCGAGGATGACCCGCGCGACGATCAGCACGCCGAGGTTCGGTGCGACGGCGCCGATCACCCCCGCCGTCCCGACCAGGGCGGTGGCAGGCAGGAACAGCCGCCGCGGGCCGTAGGTGTCGATCAGCCGGCCGACCACCGGCTGGCCGACCGCGGTGGCCAGGTACAACGAGGAGATCAGCCACGCGGTCGCCGACGCCGGTTCGCCGAACGCCACGCCGATCGGCACCAGTGCGACCGAGATGATCGTCGAGTTGATCGGGTTCAGGACCGCGCCCGAGATCAGCGGTGCCAGCAGCTTGCGATCAAACCCGGCCGGTGACGTCATGGCTCGACGATCCGTTCGAGCAGGACCATCGCCTCGTTGACCACCGCCAGTTCGTCCTCGGTGAGACGCTGCGCGAGCGTTCGGGCCAGCCACTCCTCCCGCGAGGCGCGGGCCCCCTGCGCGTACGCCCGGCCCGCAGGGGTGAGGAAGAGGAGCTGGCGACGACCGTCGCCGGGGTCGTCCTCGCGACGGACCAGGCCCTGCTTCTCCAGGGCGGCCATGGTCGCCGCCATCGACTGCGGACGCACCCGCTCGGCACCGGCCAGCGTGCTCGTCGAGGACGGCTCGTTCGCCGCAAGCCGGGCCAGCGCCGACGCCTGCGCAGAGGTCAGCTCACCGACCGCGGAGGCGTCCTGCAGTCGCCGTCGCAGCCGGCCGAAGATCACTCGCAGCGCCTGTGCAGCCGCGACCGCAGCCGCGGGAGTTGCCTGTGACTCCATATGGACAGCCTAAACTGAACAGGTGACCCTGGCAAATCCCGCGGATCAGACCTGCGCCCCCTACCGCTACCGAGGCGACCCTGGTCGGCACCGTCACGGCGGTGAGACCGCCGACCGCTGTCCCACCGTCAACTTCCTCCGCTGATCCCCGGGGTCGGAGTAGTGGAGGCCTGACATTGCGAGGAGCCCGTCAGGTGCAGCGATGCCCGCCACGAGGCTTCGTGGCGGGCATCGTCGAGCAACAGCTCAGGGGTGCAGTCTCGCCCGGAGACTGCTTGTCAGGCGAGCTCGCCAAGGAACCCGGCGGGAACGTGGCCGAGCAGCTCGGTGACGCGGGTGATCTTCGGATCCTGGAAGTAGGAGCCGAGTACGGCTTCGCCCTCACGCCGGGCGTTCCAGCGAGTGACGATCACAACGTGACCGGGGTCCGCCAGGTCGCGGATGACGTCGTACCCGGTGCAGCCCGTGGTTGCCGGCATGTCAGCCCCGATGGCAAGCGCGAGGTCCACGCCCTCCTCTGCAGACTCGGGCGAGAAGCGCATGTCGAACACCGATGAAACGGTCATGAAGTGACTCCCGGGGACTAGTACGTCCATACTAGAAAACCATAACTAGGATGCCCGTACTAGTCAAGGTTGTTCGGCGAGGGCTCGCAGCAATGCCGACGCGCTCTGCTCGAAGACAGCGACCGTGCCGGCGGCGCGGGCCAGGACGAGGCTCCCCTCCAGGAACGTGACCATCAACTGTGCGGTGGCGCTGGCTTGCGATGGGGCGGCTCCGACTTGGCAGAGTCGCGCTTCGAGGACGTCGATCCATGATCGGAACGCCGTATCCGCCGCAGCATTCAGTGCGGGCTGCTCTGGTGACGCTTCTACCGTCACAGCAGCCACCGCGCAGCTCGTACCACCTGCTGCCTTCGCCACGACAGGGCTGATGAGCTCGATGAAGCTGCGCAACACAGCGTCCGGATCGTCCCCGCCGATGCTCTCGAACTCGGCCCGGACTCGGCGACCCGTCCATGCGACGGCTTGCTCGGCGAGGTCGTTCTTGCCTCCCGGGAAGTGGTGGTAGATCGCCCCGCGAGCCGCGCCGCTCGCGGCGAGGACGTCGGTGAACGATGTCGCAGCCAGTCCCCGTTGGCGCAACGACAACGCCGCCGCCTCCGTCATGCGTTGCTTGGTGTCGCGAGGCATCAGCACCTCCAACTCGTACGACCGTCCTAGCGTAGATCGCAGTACATCAGTTCATGGGATCTTCCTCCGGACCCCCGCACCGGGCCGATCATCCGTGCTAGGCGTCCAAGATCAAGTACTTGGCGTTACCGGCCGTTCCGTTGGCCCCAAGGCCGCTGACCCGGGTCGGCGGCTACCGCCGATGTCCGTTCGGAATCAAACTCGACCGGCTCGGCCGCTCCCTCGAGCACCGGCTCGGACTCTCCCGCCCGGGGTGGGAGCAGCAGTACCACCACCGACCTAGCGTTCGACGACCGGAGATGCAGGAAAATGGGTGTCATGACAACGGCACCCGGGGCCGGGCTGGGCGCGATGATCCGTACCTGGCGGGATCGGCTGCCCCCGTCGGCCGCGGCACTGCCGGTCGGCCGGGCACGCCGCGCGGTCGGCCTACGCCGCGAGGAGCTCGCCGAACTCGCCGGCGTGTCGGTCGACTACGTCGTGCGCCTGGAGCAGGGGCGAGCCACGACGCCCTCGGCGCAGGTCGTCGCGTCCCTTGCGCGTGCCCTGCAGCTGACCATCACCGAACGGGACCATCTGTACCGGCTGGCCCACCTCGTCCCGCCGGCGGACGGCGCGATCTCCGGCCACATCCCACCCGGCGTCCACCGGGTGCTCACCCGGCTCGAAGATGTCGCGGTCGCCGTGTTCACGGCGGATTGGCAGCTGCTCTGGTGGAACCGTGGTTGGGCTGCGCTGCTGGGTGATCCCTCGTCGTTGCCACCGCAGCTGCGCAATTTCGCCCGCGACAGGTTCCCGGTGGGTGCAGGTCCCGCTCGCCTCGCACGGTGGCCGGTGACCGAAGCGGACCGCGACACCACCGACGCCGCCGTCGTGTCCGACCTGCGCCGCGCCACCGGCCGCTTCCCGCACGACACGCGCCTGGCGGAGCTGATTCACGACCTGAGCGCGGGCAACCAGCGGTTCGCCGCACTCTGGGCGAGAGGCACGGTGGCCGCTCATCGTGAGGACCATAAAACGATCGAGCACCCCTCCGTCAGGCCGGTCACGGTGGACTGCGACGTGTTGACAGAAGGTGACTCCGAACACAAGATTGTGATCATGACCGCGGTGCCCGGCAGCGCGGACGAGACCAAACTGCGACTCGCCCATCGCGGCCGGGACCCTGCGGCAGCTATCTGTCGAGGAAGTCCTCCAGGATCTCGGTAAACCGTGCCGGCTGCTCCTCGGCCATGTAATGGCCGCAATCGTCGAGGACCACCCCGGTGACATCGTCGGCCGCCAGCCGCATCGTCTCGGCGACCATCGCGCCGCTGTACCGCGCGCCGCCGATGGCGAGCACCGGCAGCGTCAGCCGGGTCTTCTTGCGCTGCTCGTTCTGCGCGATCGTCTCGTCCAGCGCCCGGTAGTACGCGAAGCTCGCCCGCAGCCCGCGAGGATCCGCGACGATCGCATCGACGTAGACGTCGACGGCGTACGCGGGGATCGCGTCCGAGGTGGCCGCCTTCTTGGCGAACTGGTAGCCGAAGAAGAGCCGCTCCCGCCCCCGTACCAGCTCCTCGTTGAGGTCGGTGAGCCGGTTGAAGCCGAAGTGCCAGAGCCGTTGGTTGACCGCGGCCGGGCTGAAGACCGACGGGGTCGGCGTGAGACCGGGGATAATGGCGTCGGCGACGGCGAGCCGGCCCACCCGCTCGGGGTGATCGGCAGCGAGGGCGTATCCGGTCCACATGCCGACGAAGACCTGGCAACCGTCGCAGCAGCCGCCGCCCGTATCCCCGGGAGACCACATCCACGTACATCAGGTTGCGTTTGAGCTCCGCCGCCACCGTCCCGTCACCGTCATGCGGATGCTGCGCGGACACGACTGGCGGCTTCTGGGCTTACCTCGGCGCTACCCCCTCGACGCCCGCATCGGGCCCGACCGGTTCGAGGCTGGCGGCCAGATCACGGATGTCCTGGTGGTTGCGGCCCTGGATCCAGACCTGGGTGCCGGCCCGTTCGAACCGCAGATGACCCTGCTCGGGGTCATCTGCGGGCGACCACCAGCGCGCCGGGGTGCCGTCCGGCAACGCGATCGCGTCCCACTCGGCCGGATCCGCCATCCGGGCCCCCCGAGACTGGACGAACCACAGCAGACGGCCGAGTGGGCGCCCCCCGGCGGGATGCGCCACCACCGCGATCCCGTCCTCCCCGTCCCCGTCCCCGTCCCCGTCAGGGTCAGGGTCAGGGTCGATGCTGCCGTAGTAGGCCTCGTCACGCGGGCCGAGCAGGGCGAAGTCCACCTCGCCGGCCAGCGTGACCAGCGGCCGCGCCCGGTGGAAGGCCGGTTCCGTATCGTCGAGGGCACCGACGGTATCCAGGTCGAAGCGGGCCACATCGAGCGGCCCATCGACCTGCAGGCCGCGCACGCTGGTCCGTTCGACCTCGCGCTCACCGAACCAGCCGACCAGCTCCAGGAGCAGACCGGTGGCGTCGTCGACGACGAGGTCGTAGGCGTCCCCCTCGGGCAGGCCGTGGAGCTGACGGAACAGGTGGGGCTCGCGTGGCACCCCGCGTAGCCAGGTCGCCCGCCGCCCCTCCCAGTCCCGAGCGCCGCGCACGGACAGCCGCAGGCGGGACAGGACCTGCCAGGGCCGCACCAGCGTGAGCTCGGGTACCCAGAGGCCGAGGAGCCGGTTACCGGGCTCGACCGGCAGGGAGCCCCGCACCTCACCGTCGCGACGCCGGCGCCACTGCTCGCCCTGCACCACGGTGACGGCATCGCCGCCGTGCCAGTCGATCCGCAGCGAGCCCGGGGTGGCCAGCAGGGAACCACGGCGCTGTTCCACCGCGGCAGGCGCCTGCCTCGGCCCGGGTGCACCGGGCGGGGAGATCACGGCGGGCAGTCCACGCGCCACATCCGTCGCCTTCTGCGCCGCGGCGCACGCCTCGGTGTCGACCCGCCAGTGAAGCTCGGCATGCAGGGAGGTCCACCGCTCGGCGCAGGTGAACATCGCTTCCAGCGTGTCCCCCAACAGACTCATGACCAACACCGTGACACAGATACGACCGTGACACAGATGCGACGGACCACATCGAGAGGTGACCGCCAGCGTCGTTGTGGGAAAGCCACAAGGACAGGCCGCCGACCTCAGCGGTGTCAGAGCTGGGCCGGGCACGGCGCGGCTGCGAAGGTGAACCCCGGACAACGGCGGCGGGACCTTGACATGACCGTCCCGCGCCTCCACGACAACGAAGGGGAGACAGGGTGGTGCACGACACAATCGTGGTCACGGGGATCGGTGCGATGACCCCACTCGGAGGCGACCTCAACGACACCTGGAGCGGGCTGCTCGCGGGCCGCTCGGGCGTCACGGTCCTCGACGACGACTGGGCCCGGGACCTGCCCGTCCGCCTCGCCGCGCGGCTGCCCGTCGACCCCGGCGCGTCGCTGCCCCGCAAGGAAAGCCGCCGCCTCGACCGCTGCGAGCAGATGGCGATCGTCACCGCCCGCGAGGCCTGGGCACACGCCGGGCGTCCCGACGTCGACCCGCAGCGCCTCGCCGTCGTCATCGGCACCGGCTACGGCGGGGTGGCCTCCACCCTCAGCCAGCACCGCATCGTCGAAGCCGGCAACGCCCGCAAGATGTCCCCCCACGCGATCATCATGCTGATGGCCAACGGGCCGGCCGCCTGGGTCAGCATCGATCTCGGCGCCCGCGCCGGCGCCCGCACCCCGGTCAGCGCCTGCGCGTCCGGCGCCGAGGCGATCGCCACCGCCATGGAGATGATCCAACACGACCTCGCCGACGTCGTCGTCGCCGGCGGCGTCGAGGCCGCCATCGACAACCTCCCCCTGGCCGCGTTCGCGCAGATGCGGGCCCTGTCGACCCGCCACGACGACCCCGCCGCGGCGTCGCGCCCCTTCGACGCCGACCGCGACGGCTTCGTCCTCGGCGAAGGCGCCGGCATCGTCATCCTCGAACGGGAATCCTTCGCCGCCGCCCGCGGCGCCCGGGTCCACGCCGTCGCCGCCGGCGCCGCGGTCAACTCCGACGCCCTCGACATCGTCACCGCCGACCCCGCCGGGCAGTCCCGCGCCATCCGCACCGCTCTGACCCGGGCGGGCCTGGCCCCCACCGACATCGGCCTCGTGCACGCCCACGCCACCTCCACCCCGGTCGGCGACCCGCTCGAGGCCGAGGCGATCGCCGACACCATCGGCACCCACCCGGCGGTCACCGCGACGAAGTCGATGACCGGCCACACCCTCGGCGCCGCCGGCGCCATCGGCGCGATCGCGGCGATCTGCGCCCTGCGTGACGGCGTCATCCCACCGGTGCGTAACCTCGACCGCCTCGACCCGGCGATCAAACTCGATGTCGTCACCGGCGCCGCCCGCCACGACACCGTCCACGCCGCCGTGGCCAACGCGTTCGGCTTCGGCGGCCACAACGCCACCCTCGTGTTCACCACCGCCTGACCCACGACCGCCTGATCGGCGCGCCGAGCCCGGCCGGCCCGGTCCCGGCGGAGCCGGCCGGGCTCAGCGCGGGGCGCGCAGGATGACGGTGCCCAGGCCAGGGGCACGCAGCGCGAGCAGCGCGGCCCCCGGCCGCACGGTCAACCAACACCACCAGGCAGCGCCGGGCGCAACGGGCGCGCAGCAGCTCGACCCGAGCATCCTCGGACAGCCCATCGCGGTGCGCGCGCCCGAACGCGACATGCTCGCTGACCAGCGGCGCACTGACAGCCTCGGCGACGGCGGCCAGCCGCCGCAACCTCGCCGGATCCGGCCGCTCGGACCCGCCGAGCGAGAGCCCGATCCCGTGCACCACCACCGGCACACCCAGCGCGCTCGGCGAGCATCGCGGCCAGCTCCGGCCGCCAGCCCACCCCGAACCCGGTCACCCCCGTCACACCGCGATCGTCACGGGGCGCAGGCCCGTCCGTCCCCCCGCTGTCGTGTTGGGGTGCCGGTAAGAAGCGTGTCACCAGCCGCAAACGGCGATGATCTAGCTGGCTTGTGGTTCGGCGGCGGTGAGTTCGTGGCGGGCCCTGCCGGCGGCGCGAAGTTCGCGTAGATCGGGGATGTGGTTGTAGGACCGGGCGGGCGTTGCGGATGCCGTGGGAGGTGACCAGGCACAGCAGGAGCGCCCACTACAGCTGCCGCCATCCGCCTGCGATCACGGCCATGTCGACGGCCATTCCTCGCTGTAGCGTTCCTGGTCGTCAGGGTGGTCCAAGGCCCGTACCGCCGAGGCGACGAGCCCGGCGACAACGCCTTCACTCCAAGGGAGATTCCCTGCCACCCGTTCCGTCTGTCGGCCTCGCCGGCGCGGGCTCGCGGTTCCCCGGCGCCGGTTCAGGACTGACCATCCGCCGGATGCGCCCAGGAGCAGCATGGCCACGGCCCCCAGATACATCGCGGTGGTACCGGCCGTGTGGGCCGCGTGCACCGCCCGGTCGGCGAGCACGCGTTGCGTAAGCCGACCGTCAGCCTCAATCGGTAGAGGTGAGTGAGGATCCAGGACGAGCGTGAACCGGCCTGCGCGATCAGGGCCGATACGAACGACGCTGAGGGCGGGCAGGCGGGCATGGCCGCCGGCGTCGCGATCGGCCGGGTGCTGTCGGTCAGTATGGTGAGTGAAAGGCCACACCGGGGGGTGACGTGCTTGTTCCGCGACAGCCGTTGGAAGAGCAGCCGTTTGAAGCGGCGTCTACCCCAGATTCTCGCCTGGCTGGCGGCTCGGTTCGTGGTGCTCGCCTTGCTAGGTCGCGCTCTGTTCGGCTCGACGGCGACGGCCCTCATCGTTGCGGGTGTGGGGACCGTCGCCATCGTCCTCGGATCGGTGGTCTACGCCGACACGGTCTGGTCCGATCGGCCGTCCGGCCGGCGCAGGTTCCTGATCGTTGGGCTGTGGGCCGTCACCGTCGGCGGGCTCGGCGCTCTGCTAACGCATCTCGTGTGGCACCCGCGCCTATCGGCGACGATCGTCGCCGGTCTGGTCCTCACTCTCCTGTCAGGTGCTGTCTACGCCCAACAGAGCCAGCGGATGATCGGCTCCCTCCAGATGACCCTCTCGATCGTCCGGGTGTCGACCCCGGACGAGGCCCGCGCCGTGATCGCGGACTGCACACGGGCACTGAGCGGCCGGAAACTAGCGGCGGACCGACGCGCCATCACCGAGCTGAACCGGGCCCGGGCGCGCGTGCTGCTCGCTCTGGGCCTCGGGTACGGCCATGAGTTGCAGGAGGCGCTCGATACTCTGAGGCGCACGATCGAGGATCCAGCTCTTGACCCCGTTATCGCGGTGCTGGCCGCCGACGACCTTGTCAATGCAATGAGTCTCGCCGCCGAACAGACCCGTGACCCGCAGGGGTACGCCGAGGCGCAGAATTTGTTTGCTTCCTGTCTTCGCCGTGCAAAAGAACTGGATCTCGAGAAATTGGATCTTGAGGTCCGCTTGTTGAGCCATCGGGCACAGTTCTACCTGTTCCTGGCCCGCGACGACATCACCTACGCGAAGCGGGCCTTGGACACGCAGCAGGAAGCAGTCCAGCAGGCCACCACCCCGTCGGCCGCCGACCTGGCGCAACTCGGTCTGATGCTCAGCTGGGGGCCACCGCTGGTCTCCGAGGGCCGGACCGCCGAGGCCATCGCACTCTGCCGTAAAGCCGTCACACTGGACCGCGGTGACGAGACACGGTTGTCTCTCGCGACGTGCCTCTGCAACGCTGCCGAGCGGGGCGGCCCGGAAGCAGAGGCCCGGCTGGCTGAGGCCGGTGTGCTACTGCGTCGGCTGGCCCGCCGGAAGGGGCCGATCGGTCTACGCGCCCGTGCGCTGCTTATCGAGTACGGCTTCGAAGCGTGAGGTGGCTGCGCCGACGAAAGCCGCCGACCATGGCGGAGCGCTACCGGGCGGTCATTGACGAGGGCGCCGAGGACACCGTCTTCGACCTCGTCGGCACCGTCGACGGCTGGCTGCGTGCGGCCTTCGACCACGGTAGGCCGGACGATCGGGCGGAGGCCCTCTACTACCGCACGATCGCGGTGGCCCAGCGGGCAAAGGGTCCACTGATCCTCGCCGAACGGGAACGACTGCTGATCGGCAACGAGGGGATCCCCACCGAAGCGGGCTACTGGCTGGGCGTCGTCGGCCGCTTGCGGGACGCGGTGCTCGCCGTCGAGACGTCCCGGGCGATCCTGCTCGGCCGCCTCACCGGGTGGCTCGACGCCGACCTACGGACCGAACTCCACGCCACCGGGAACACCGCCCTGCTCGACGACTACATCTCCGTTCTGTCCGAGCTGGGTGATCGTTACCGCGGTCAGTACAGCGGCGCCTCCACCCCGCGTCCCGCGGATGTAGTGGTCGGGGGCCAGGCCTTCCGGACCGGGCACCTCACGGAGCTGCATCAGGCGAGTGCCCGGGTCGACTTTTTGCACCGGCGCATCGAGGATGTGACCGGCAGCCCGGTTCGTTCCCTGAAGCCGATCACCTACCCGCTCGTCGAACAGTCGGCAGCGGTAGCGCCATTGGTGTATCTCGGTGCCGCCATCGCGTCGGGCTATGCGCTGCTCGTCACCGAAACCGGTGAACCTCGTATGATCCTGCTCCCAGAGCTGACGTCCGGCGCCGTCACCGAGCGGGTAGCCGTCGTGCAGAACCGGTTCACCGACCCTTCGCGGCGCCTCAAGCGGTTGGACTGGCGTGCGGCTGTCGCCGAGACGGTGCACTGGCTCGGCGAGGTCGCTCTGCAGCCGCTTACTGAGCTCCTGCGCGAGTGTCCGGATCTGCGCGGCAAGCCGATTGGTCTCATCGCGATCGGTGCGACCGGAGCGCTCCCCGTGGCGGCGGCACTGCTGACGGTGGGTGGCCCGCCGGTGTGGCACCTCCCGTACGCGCGGGCGCTGACCGGATCCGCCGAGCAATCCTTCAGCCGGCCCGCGAACGTACGGGTCTGCGCTGTCCCGAAGTCGCAACCCAGAGAGCTGAAACTGCCCCGCGCCGGCCGGGAGATCGACTGGTTCCTAAGCAGGTACGCCGGACGGGTGCGCGCCGACCCCGAAGCAACGATCGCGCACGTTGTGGAGGCGCTTCATACGACCGACGTCGTTCAACTGATTTGCCACGGCAAAGCCGTGCTGAAAGACGCACTCTGTAGTGCGCTGCAGTTGAGCGACGGCGACCTGACCGTCCGCGTGTTGCTGGTCGAGGCCCGGTGCACCGCCCGGCTGGTCGTCCTCAGCGCCTGCGAGTCGCAGGCATTCGACCCGCGGATGACCGACGAGATCATCGGCTTGCCACTCGCCCTGCACCAGGCTGGCGTGGCGAGCGTCGTCGCCGGGCAGTGGAAGGTGGACGACATCCCCACCGCGCTGCTGATCCGCCGGCTGCACGACGAGCTGTTGCGCGGAGTCCCCATTGCGCAGGCACTGGCCGAGGCGCAGAACTGGCTGCGGGAGGCGTCCCGTAGGGAACTGCACGACACCTATCCCGACGCCTACTACCTGCTGGGCGGTGACGAGACGGTGCGGCCGTTCGCCCATCCGGCGGACTGGGCGGCGTTCACCTGCAGCGGATACTTGGAAACCAACGGCGAGGAGACAGATGATGCGTGAGAACACGGTGTACGTGGATCTCAACGGCCTAACAGCGGAGGAAATCGACCAGCTGAAGGCGGCGGCCGGTCCGCTCGGGGCCGACCTCGAGGACCTGTCAGTCCAGATGGGCGCGGAAGAACTGCTGCCGTATGCCCCGGTTGTGATCGCGCTGCTCAAGCCATTCCTGCAGAAAGCAGCCGAGGTCGCCGCGCCTCAGCTAAATACTTTCCTGGAACGGGCCTTCGCCGGGCGCAGGAACCGGACCGTGTACCTGGAGGACCTCGACGTTTACCTACTGTGGGGCAGCAACGCTGAGAAGCAAAGAACGGCGGCCTTGCAGGCAATCAGGTTGCTGGAACCAGGCGCATTCCGGCCCGGCGTCACTCTGACGTTCAATACGGACTCGGGTCGCTGGCAGGAGCCCGGCCAAGACTGACTCCCGCCAGGCCGACATCGACCCTGAGTAAGAGCGCGCCGAAACCAACCGGCTGCACTCCCTGGACCGCTCTGGGCACTGACTCCGCCCGGACGACTCGGGATGTCGGTAAGAAATGTGTCACCAGCCGCAAACGGCGATGATCTAGCTGGCTTGTGGTTCGGCGGCGGTGAGTTCGTGGTGGGCCCGGCCGGCGGCGCGGAGTTCGCGTAGGTCGGGGATGTGGTTGTAGAGGGTGCCGGGGCTGACGCTGAGGAGCTTCGCGATCGAGGTGACGCTGGCCTCGGGGTTGGGGAGCATGTCCCGGGCGGCGCGGATGATCTCGAGGGTGGCGACGGTGGGCCGTCCGCCGACGCGGCCGCGTTCGCGGGCGGCGGCGAGGCCTTCGCGGGTGCCGGCGACGATGAGTTCGCGGATGAACTCGGCGAGGGCGGCGAAGACGTGGAAGACGAGCCGCCCGCCCGGGGTGGTGGTGTCGAGGTTCTCGCGCAGGGAGGTGAACCCGACGCCGCGTCGGCGCAGGTCCCCCACCGTGGTGATCAGGTCCTGCAGGGAGCGGGAGAGCCGGTCGAGCGCGGGGACGACGAGCGTGTCGCCGGGCTGCGTGAAGTCCAGGCAGGCGGCGAGCTCTGGGCGGTCGGTGTCGCGGCCGGCCTGTTTCTCGGCGAAGATCCGCCGGCAGCCGGCGGCGGTGAGCGCGTCGATCTGGCGCTCGAGCGAGTGACGCCTCGGCGATCGCGAACAGGATGTTCTCCTTGCCGGTCACCCGCTTGAACGCGTTGACCAGCTCCTCGGTGACCTTCGCGCCGATCCGGTGCACCGTCGAGATCAGCAACTCGACCAGCGTGTCGGTGATCTCCCCGTGCCGGTGATGCAACAGCGCCGCGAGCAGCGCCAGCATCAGCGGCTCGGGGTGGTCGCGCAGGTGCGACGGGGACTCCACCGCCGCCCGGGCCCGCCAGGCCGCGACCACCCGAGGGGCGACGTCGCCGAACAGCCCGTCGGGCAGGTCGACCGCGCGGACCGCGCGCAGCTTGCGGATCTCGGTGAGCATCGAGTCCAGGCTGATGTTGCCCGGCACCGACTTGATCAACGCCAGCACCGAGTCCTGACCAGTGTCGTCGTCCGGCACATCGACGGCGACCAAGGCGCGCAGCCGGCCGGCGACGACGGCGGCCAGCCGAGCGGCGACCCGGGCGGTCAGCGTCTGCTCGGCCTGGTGCAACGCGGACCGCACGATCCGGTCGATCCGCCCGGCGGCCGGCGGTTCGATCCGCTCGGCGCGGCACCGCGCCAGCAGCTCGCCGCGGACCAGCTCCGAGCGGCGCTCCGTCTCGCACACGTGGCCGGCCAGCCACTCGGTCAGCGTGTCCGCGTCGGCCACCGAGCACTCCCGGAAGCCCAGGTACTCACGGATCTGCGCCCGGTGGTACTCGATCGTGCGGCCAGTCCACTCGTAAAAACCCATGTCACCCGGCTCCACGCCGACCTGGCGGGCCACATACTCGACAGCCTCGTCCGGCACCTCGCTACGACCCCGTGGGAACCGGCCCATCTGGGTGAAGAACTTCAACAACACCGTGAAGCCAAGCCGCGTCGGCCCGCGCTTGCCAGCGATCAGCTCTCGCTCGTCATCCAGCAGTGTCCAGTGCTCGACGAGCTCATCGAGATCCAGCGACCGGGCCACGGACAAACATCATGGCCACGTGTGCCGGGCACCAACAGCCCGCGCCCACAAAGAGACACGACTCAAGATCACTCGGGTTTGCACCTGGTGACACGTTTCTTACCGGAACCCCTCCTCCCGGCGCAGACCCGGCACCCGCCGCCCCCGCGGGTCGGCCGCCAGCCCGGCCTGGTCGGGGGTGACCCGGGCGCGGCGACTGCGCAGAAACTCGGCGATCTCGCGACTGCGGCCCACCCACCCAGTCTGACCAGTCGACGACGGCGGCGGGCCGCCGCGGGTGGCCCTGCCGGTACCTGCCTTCGCAGGGCCCGCTACCGGGCTTCGGTGACGACGGCGCGGTGATGTCC